>NZ_JBEXCR010000029.1:0-170203 GCF_040605375.1 Nonomuraea sp. NPDC005650 | reverse complement strand
CGGGGACGGCGTTCCCCCGGCCGACCGAGAACGGATCTTCCAGCGGTTCGTCCGCCTCGACGCCGCCCGCAGCCGCGACCGCGGAGGCACCGGCCCGGGCCTGGCCATCGCCCGGGACATCGCCACCGCCCACCAGGGCACCCTGCACGTCGAGCAGGCCGCGATCGGCGGAGCCGGCTTCGTCCTACGCCTGCCGCTGAGCACCCCAGCCGAGCGGGCCGGCCCATAGTCACCGCCCAGACGGTACAGGCATGAGGAACTGGATGGCTTTGCCAGATGTCGCCGCCCACCAGATCATGCTGGCCACCTGCTCGGACGGCCGGTGCGAGAGCGCCGCCGTGGGCAGGATCCGGTACGGCCCCGGCGCCGGCCTGGCCATGACCCTGGACGGCCAGGGCCGGCCGGTGATCGCCTGGACGGACGACAACGGGCTGCGCTACGGCAGCGAGTGGGCCCTCAAGATCACCACGGTGCTCAACGCCGGGAACCTCACCGGGCCCCGGCCGGAACCCCCGGCACGCTGATCACACCAGTCCGCAGGACCGCCAGGCGATCGGCACGCGCGGCGACCACTGCCCGCCGTCGCCGCGCACCACCACGTACGCGGTGAGCGGCGCCGCGAACGAGCTGCCACCGCACAGGACCCGCCCCGTGTCGACCGAGTAGCTGCCCGCCGGTCCGTTACCGCCCGACTGCGCCGTGGCCCGGCCCTGCCACAGCACCCGGTCATCCGAGGCGCGCCTGACCTGGACGGCGACCTGGGTGCCCGGCGTCAGGTAGTAGCCGCGGACGCCCACCGTCTGGTACGGCCCCTCGTTGGTGGTGGAGCAGGTTTCACCGTCGCACGAGGGCCCGTTACCGGCGTGGTTGCGCTTCATCATGACGACCCAGGCGAGCCTGCGGGCCGCGCTGCCGTTGTCCTGCCGCGCCTGGGAGCGGGAGCTGGGGACCACGCACCGGTAGTCACCGGTGTACGCCTCCCGCCAGACGAACCCGGTCGTACACGCGTGCCAGACCCCGGAGGCGTTCTCCGACCGCGTCCGGTCGCGTACGGCCGGGTCCACGCAGACGTGGTCGCTGGACCGCGCGCCGCGCCAGACGTACCCGCTGGCGCAGGTGTCAGGGGCGAACGCGGTCTCGGCGCCGGCCCCCGTGACCCCGAGCACCGACATCGCCAGGCATCCCGACGCGGTCATCGCCGCGAGCCTGCCGGAACGTGTGAGCATGTTCTTCCTCCGGGAGAGATCAAGGAACGGATCGCGGGCGGGCACTCCCAGCCCCGTGATCGCATCCTGTCCCGCGGCCCACCGCCGGACATGAGTAGCCCCTACTCATGTTCGGCTCGCCGGAGTGCGGCCCCGTACTACACGTGGTTCGTGGACGGCGAGTAGAGCATCGACACCGGGCGGGTGGCGGCGTCGAACGACGCCGCTGCCCCGGTCGCACCCATCCCGCTGACCCCCCACGGCTCGTAGACCATGTTGACGCCACCGTGTTGCCACTCGTTGACCCACACGAGAGCGGCGTTGATCTCCCTGCAGCGCCGCAGGCTCTCGGGGGTCGAGGAATAGACCGTCGCCGCGAGTCCGAAGCTCGTGGTGTTGGCCAGGTCGATGGCTTCGGCGAAGGAGTCGACCACGGTGACGGGGGCGACCGGCCCGAAGGTCTCCTCTTTCATGATGCGCATGTCCGAGGTGACCTCGGTCAGCACCGTCGCGGGGTAGAAGTATCCGGGCCGGTCAGGTTGCCCGCCGCCGCAGAGCAGCGTCGCCCCGCGGTCGACGGCTTCGCGGACGTGGTCGTGCACGATCCTCCGCTGGGTGTCGTCGACCAGTGGTCCCAGGCCCGGGGAGTAGGGGTCGTCGCTCATCGTCCAGCCTTCGGCTTCGGCCACGAGGGCGGCGACGAACTCGTCCGCGACCGCGCGGTGCACGTAGATCCGCTCCGACGACGTGCAGATCTGTCCGCTGTTGAGGAACGTCGACGTCGCGACCGCCTTGGCGGTGGCGGCCACGTCGACGTCGGCGTCGACGAGGACGGGGTCGTTCCCTCCCAGTTCCAGGATCGTTCGCTGAAGGCGCTTCGCCGCGGCGACGGCGACGCTGCGGCCCGCCTCGACAGACCCGGTGAAGTGCACCAGCTTGACCGCCTCGTGCTCGGCCAAAGGCTTGCCGGCGCGCGCGTCGCCCAGGAGAAGGTTCACCACGCCTGCCGGAAGGTCGCACAGCTCGACGAGCCGGGCCGCGGACAGCGGCGCCTTCTCCGAGGGCTTGATCACCACGGTGTTGCCGGCGGCGAGCAGGGGGCCGAGGGCTCCCAGGATCGAGGTCACCGTGAAGTTCCAGGGCACGATGAGTGCCAGCACGCCCAGCGGCTCACGGGTGACCACTGTCCGTCCGGACTCGCCCGGAGCTGTGACGTCGGCGACGAACGGATAGGACCGCGCCCGCTCGATGCCGAGCCGGAACGAGGCGATTCCGCCCGCGATGAACTGCTCGGCGAGCGGGACAGGCTTGCCCATCTCCCGGTTCTCGAGTTCCGCCAGCTCGCGCACATGCCGTTCGAGGAGGTCGGCGGTGCGGCTCAGCCGGCCGAGGCGGTCCTCGAGGTCGAGCCTCGCCCAGCCCGCGTGCGCGGCCTGCGCCGACTCCACCGCCACCGCGGCGTCGGCGGCCGATCCGGCCGGAATCAGTGCGACGACCTGTTCGGTGGCCGGGTTGACGACGCTGCGGAGTTCCGGGTCCGCGGCTTCGACCGGGGTGCCGTCGATGATGTTGCTCAGGCGCTTCATCTGCTCGTTCCTTCTGGATCGAAGCCGGCTTCAGTGGAGCCTGCGGGCCATGTGCTCGCCGAACATCACGCAGGCGAGATGGGTGTTGGCGCGTGGGACGAAGGGGAAGACGGAGGCGTCGACGACTCGAAGGCCCTCGAAACCGAGGACCTCGCACCCGGGGTCGACGACCGTCTCCGGCGCGTTCGGATCTCCCATCCGGCACGTGCTCGTCGCGTGCTGCGTGTCGACCACGCTGGCGCGCAGGTAGTCGCGCAGTCGCCCTGGTGTGTCCAGGGCGCCGCGCAGCGAGGAATTGACCCGCCAGAGATCGCCGTCGGCGATCTCCGCGAAGCTGGAGTGGGCCACCAGGTCGCCGAGGAGCCTGATGCCCGCGTCCAGGCGGTCGATGTCGCGCTCGTCCGACAACATGTTCAACGCCACCCGGGGCTGCGTGCCCGGGTCGGCGCTTTGAAGCTTCAGCGTTCCGCGGGAGTAGGTCCGGTTGACGAACACCCCGACGGCACCGGCGCCGGCGCGCACTTCGGCCGATGCCATGGCCAGCGCGTTCTGGTTGAGGGCGGCCAGCATCATGTCGTTCCCGCCGGGCACGGTGCCGCTGCTGTAGCGCACGCAGCAGTTCGTGTGCCGGTCGGCGGGGCCGGCCGAGGCCGCCTCGGTGAGCGGGATGCCGATCAGGGCCATCGGATGGTCCTGGAGCCCACGGCCCACCGGCAGATCGGCACGGACCTCGATGCCCAGCCGTCGGAGGTCATCGGCGGGGCCGATGCCCGAGCGCATGAGGATCGAGGGCGAGGCCGTGGCGCCCGCGCTGAGCACGACCTGGTTCGCGTGGAAGGCCGATCCGTCGGCCAGCCGGACGCCGACTGCCCGAGCACGTTCGAAGAGAACCACGTCGACCAGACTGTCGCCGCGGATGGTGAGGCCCGGGTTGTCGCGACGTGGCTCCAGGTAGGCGTCGTGGCACGAGACCCGTCGACGGTCGATCGAGTTGATGGGGTAGGGAGAGACGCCGGTCGCGCCGGGTGCGTTGACGTCCGGGGCCCACCCGAAACCCGAGGCGAGCGCTGCCGCACGGAGCGCCTTGTCGACCGAGCCCCACGTGTCGACCGGGGCCCGGTAGACGGGGATCGGGCCGGCGGTGCCGTGGTAGTCCTCGTCGCCGAAGCCGGCGTCGGACTCCAGTGCGACGAAGTCCGCCATGACCTCCGCGGACGACCATCCGGTGCAACCGGAGGCCGCCCACTCGTCGAAGTCCTCGGTGGGCGGCCGGATCGCGATCTGCCCGTTCACCGTCGAGCTTCCGCCGAGGCCCTTGCCTCGCCAGTACAGGTAGGGCTCCTGGGCCTCGGTCCTGGTGGCCAGGTGCCCGTCCCACAAGAACGCGTCGTAGTCGGAGTCCAGGATCGCGTTCAACGGATTCGGCGACCTCCAGGCCTCCGGAAGCTGTGAGGCCGCGTAGTCCCGGCCGGCCTCGAGCAACAGCACCCGCTGTCCCGCGTCCGCGAGCCGTGCCGCGAGTGCCGCGCCGGACGAGCCCGCTCCGACGACGATGGTGTCGTAGCTGCCTGCTGATCCCATCTGGCCTGATCCTTGGTCTCGTCGCTAGGCGGTGAGGTCGAGCGTGTGAACGGTCAGCTCGCCGAGTGCCGCGGGAAGGGGTTCGACACCGAACCCGGGCCCGCCGGGGATCGACACCGCGCCGTCCTTCATGACGATCGGCTCGGTGATGTCCTGGGCGTAGAACCGGTCCGAGCCTGAGATGTCGCCGGGCAGCGTGAAGCCCGGGAGCCCGGCCAGCGCCGCGTTGGCGGCCCGGCCGATGCCGGTTTCGAGCATGCCGCCGCACCAGACCGCGACGCCGTGCGCCAGCGCGAGGTCGTGGATGCGTGCCGCCTCGAGGTATCCCCCGACCCTTCCTGGCTTGATGTTGATGACACTCGCCGCCCCCAGCGCGATCGCGTCGGCGGCCGACCGCGCGTCGACGATCGACTCGTCCAGGCAGATCGGCGTGGTGAGCAGGCCCGCGAGCAGAGCGTGTTGCCGCAGGTCCTCCTCGCCCAGCGGCTGTTCGATCAGCAGCAGGTCGAAGGGGTCGAGTCCGCGCAGCAGCCGGGCGTCGGAGAGCCGGTAGGCGGTGTTCGCGTCGACCTGCAGCGCGATGTCGCCGAAGCGCTCGCGCACCGCCTTGACCGGCTCGAGGTCCCACCCGGGCTGGATCTTGAGTTTGACGCGCGCGTAGCCCTGGTCGACGAAGTCGCCCACCCGGCCGAGCAGGTCGGGAATCGACTTCTCGATGCCGACGCTGACCCCCGACGGCACCGAGGCGCGGGTCACACCGAGCTGCGCCGCGAACGACATGTTCCGCAGCCGCAGCTGGGCATCCAGGATCGCCATCTCCAGAGCGCCCTTGGCCATGCGATGGCCGACCACGTGCTCAAGTGCCGTGCCGACCGTCGACGCCGACACGGCGTGACCCGCGGCCTGCCACTCGAACAGCGCGGGCACGAGGAATCGCCGCAGGACCTCTCGTGCTCCCTCAAGGTATTCCGGCGAGTAGAACGGCTCGGCGAGGGCGACGCACTCGCCCCACCCGGTCACGGTGCCGCCGCGGTCCGAGGCCGTGACCCGGATCAGGAGCGGAAGGCGCTCCGTCTGGGTGGAGAACGAGGTGGTGAACGGGTGGATCAGCGGCATCCGGACCGTGATGAGCTCGACACGCTCGATGTGCATTCTCAGGTGCTCCTTGTGAGGCGGTAGTGACCCCGGCGGTCGAAGTCGACGACGGCCCAGCCTTCTTCCAGCAGTCCGCCCAGCGCCCGTCGCAGCGCGAGCCGCCATGAGATCGCGAGCTCGGGTTCGTGGCGCCGTAGAGCCTCGATGTCCGGGGGGATCTCCACGGTGCATCGGGTCAGCGACTCCGCCCGGCCGAGGTCGAGCCGGGGTCGCCGGTCCACGGACCTCAGTACGGCCGGGCCGTGCTCGTTCTCGGCTCGTGAGGGCGTCGTGGCCTGCCCGATGTGCCAGGCCACCATGATCCGGTCGCTGTGCTGGCCCTGGTTGAGCCCGTCGCCCATCGGCCCGTAGAAGTCGGGAAGGTAGACCTCGACCTCACAGCCGAGCTTGTGCAGGTTGAAGTACGCGTTCCTGGCCACCAAGGGGTCAAAGGTCCACGTCACGCGGGTGACACCGCGGGCCAGGCACCAGTCGCGCTGGTGGTGCTTGAGGGCTCTGCCCCATCCTGTGCCTGCCGCGTCCGGTCGCACGCCGGCGATGTGGGAGTGCAGGGCGTTCTCCCGGGGCTGGTAGAAGAAGCCGACGCAGACCGCCATGAGCTCATCGCCGCGGAAACCACCGGCGACGTAGTTGCCCGCGTGCGCGAACGCCGTGAGGAGCTCTGGGCTGACATGCGACTGGGTGTTCTGGACCTTCCAGATCCGCGCCACGAGCTCGGAGGCGGCGGACATCTCCTCCGGGCGGTGAAGCAGCCGCAACTCCATGGAGGCCGAGCTCGGCGCCTGGGTCGTCATGAGCGCTCCTGCCGCGGGAAGCGGCGCCCGTCGTAGACGACCGTTCCTCCATCCGCCGTGATCGCAGTCTCGGGAGCGGTGACGACCTGACGGACGTCATCGAGACTGAACGGGCGAGAGTTCATATGGTGGTTCCTTCGCCGAAGAGCGGAGTGCCGATCCTGGGGACGGCACGGACCAGCTCACGTGTGTAGGGATGTTCGGGGTGGTCGATCACCTCGGTCGCCGATCCGACCTCGACGACCTGCCCGTCCTTCATGACCGCGACGTCGTCGCACAACTGCCTGACGACGGCGAGGTTGTGGCTGATGAACAGAACCGTCAGATCGAGGTCCCGCTGGACACGCATCAGCAGATTCAGCACGGTCCCCTGCACCGAGACGTCCAGCGCTGAAGTGATCTCGTCGGCGAGCAGCACCCGGGGCTCGGCGGCGAGCGCCCGCGCGATCGCGACGCGTTGACGTTGACCCCCCGACAGCTGCATGGGCAGATCGCCGGCACGGGCCGGGTCGAGCTCGACCATCTCGAGAAGTGCGGCCACCTCGCCGCGCCGGTGAGCGCGATCGCGTCGCGTGGATCTTCCGCGTACGGCAAGCGCCTCCTCGATCGAGGCGCCGATGGACATCCTCGGGTTCAGGCAGGAGTTCGCGTCCTGGAAAATCAGCTGCACGGTGCGGCGGACGGACGCGGCACTCCCCCGGGCGCCGACGACATCGGTGCCGTCGACCAGGATGCGGCCCGCATGAGCCTCGTGCAGACCGACGACGGCACGAGCCAGCGTCGACTTGCCCGAACCGGACTCACCCACCAGCCCGACCGTCCGGCCGCTCGGCACGTGGAGACTCACCCCGCGAACCGCCTGGTGGGCGGCGGGTCCGCTGCCGTACCTGACTTCCACGTTCTCAAAGGCGAGGTCGCTCATGCCTGCCCCTCCCGTACGGCATCGAGGGGAAACTCGGCGTCCTCGGCGATCGTGGCGAACTCGGCGCCCGGGACCGCGTCCATGTGCGGCACCGCTGCCACCAGCGCCCGGGTATAGGGATGCTCCGCGCGTCCGCTCGCGAGATCCTCGGTGCTCAGGCTCTCCACGATGGCTCCTCGGTACATGACCAGGACGCGCGTGCAGAACGACGCGACCAGCGAAATGTCGTGTGAGACGAACATGACGGCCGTCCCATGCTCACGGTTCACCTTCCGCAGGAGCGCCAGGACCTCCCGCTGCACCGTGACGTCGAGGGCCGTCGTCGGCTCGTCGGCTATGACCAGCGCCGGTTCGCCCATGAGCCCCATCGCGATCGTGGCCCGTTGCCGCATGCCACCCGAGAACTCGTGGGGATACTGGCGGGCACGGCGAGCCGGGTCGGAGAGCCGTACCGCGGCCAGCCGGTCGACCGCACGCTGACGTGCCGCGCGCCGGCTGAGGCCGCCATGCAGGAGACCGACCTCCGCGACCTGCGTGCCGACATGAAGGGCGGGGTTGAGCGAGGTCGAGGGATCCTGGAAGACGAACGCCAGTCGCGTGCCGAGCCGGCGGGCCAGCGACCTGGACCGCGCTCCCCCGGGCACCTTGTCCCTGACGACAAGCTCCGTGTCCTCGAACCGGACCGATGACGCCGTCACGCGAAGTGGCTCTTCCAGGAGTGACGCGACCGCCATGCAGGTCAGCGACTTCCCTGAGCCCGACTCACCGACGATGCCGACGATCTCCCCGCGACCGATGTCGAAGCTGACGCCACGAACCGGCGTCGCCCATCCGTCCCCCCGGGGCGCCTCCACGCGCAGGCCGCGTACCCTGAGCACGGGGTCGGCCGCGACCTGCGGGACCGGTGATGCCGCCGTCGAGCCGGCGCTCTGCCGCCGCCGTCGGCGGCCGGAGGGCCGGTGCAGCCCGAATGCCCGGGCGAGCACCTCACCGGCGAGCGCGAACGTCACGCCGGCGAACACGATGGCGGCGCCCAGCCCCAGAGATGGAGCGGGGTTCACATAGATGGCTCCCATGCTCTCGTTGAGCATGCGGCCCCAGTCGTAGTCCGGCGCCTGTACGCCGAGACCCAGGAAGGACAGCCCCGTCGCCGCGACCAGCGCGGTGCCGGCGCCGATGCTGGCGTTGACGATGAGCGGGTCTCGCACGTTGGGCAGGACGTGCCGTACCAGGATCCGCGCTCGGCTGACGCCGAGGATGCGAGCGGCGGCCACGAAGTCGCGCCCGGTCACCGACGCGCCGAGGGTCTGAGTGAGCCGGGCGTAGGACGGCGCCATGGCCAGGCCGATCGCCAGTGTGACACTGGTGGCGCCCACACCGAGGGTGATCGACACGACGATGGCGAGCAGGAGAGCCGGAAAGGCGAGTGCCACGCCGATGGCGCTGTTGACCAGCCGCCCCAGCCGCCGGGGCGCGATCGTCGGCAGCAGGCCGATGACCACACCGACGAACACGCCGAGGGCCGCCGCCAGGACGGCGGTGACGATCGAGAGCCGGGTCGCGGTCAGCACCCGCGCGAGAACGTCCCGGCCACCCGCGTCGGTGCCGAGGAGGTGGTCCGCGCTGGGCTTGGCGGACAGCTGGGTCAGATCGGCCTGCCGCGCGACCTCGCCCCACAGCACCGGGCCGGACACCGCGAAGAACGCGACCACCATCAGGGCGGCCAGCGCGCCGATGCCGAGGGGAGAGCGCAGGACGGTCAGGAACCTGCGGCGAGCCGAGACCGCCATGGGCATCGGCTCGCCCGCCGCCGTCGCGGCGGCCGGCCCTGCCAGCGCGGAGTCGGGAGAGGACATGCTTGTCACCGCCATCACGTGTCCTTCAGCGCTGAACGCGGGTCAAGGCAGACCAGGACGATGTCGATCAAGAGGTTGGAGACGAGGACGATCAAGCCGTAGACGATGACGATCCCCTGCGCGAGCGGGAAGTCCTTGCTCCGCACCGCGTCCACGATCGTGAGCCCGAGTCCGGGCCACGAAAAGATGGTCTCGATCAGCACCGTGCCCGCGACGAGGGAGCCGAGCACGATTCCGGCGACGGTCAGCGAGGAGGTCACCAGGTTCGGCAGAGCGTGGCGGAAGTACAGGCGCCACCTCGACATGCGCTTCGCCCGCGCCGTCCGGATGTAGTCCTGCTCGAACACGGTGAGCGCCTCGACCCGGACGATCCTCGAGACGCCCGCGGCGACCGCGATCGACAGTGCCAGGACGGGCAGCACGTACGAGCTCGGATCGGTTCGGCCCGCCACGGGCAGCAGGTGGCTCTGAACGGCGAAGAAGTACACCAGAGCGACTCCCATGAGGAACTCGGGGATGACGGCGAACAGGCCGCTCGCCGAGGTGTAGGCCAGGTCGACGGTGGGTCTGCGGCCACCTCGGGTGAGCGCGGCGACGACGATGCCGAGCGGGACCGACACCAGGAGCACCAGCGCCAGCGACAGGAACGCGAGTTCCAGGGTCGCCGGCAGGCGCTGCTCGATGATCGTGGTCACCGGCAGGTGAAGGGAGAAGGAGTCCCCGAGAGACCACGTGAGCAGCCCCTTCCAGAAGTTCAGGTACTGCGTCCACAGCGGGTCGTTCAGTCCCAAGCTTTCGCGTTGTGCCTCCACGACCGCGGCCGTCGCGTTGATTCCGAGGGCATTGCGAACCGGGTCCCCCGGGATCAGCCGGACCATCAGGAAGACGACGGTCACCAGGGTGACCACCGAATACGCGAGCCGGACCAGCCGCCGCACGATGAAGGCACTCAGTCGCCCACCTCTGCCCCGGAACGTTCCGGTCGCGGAATCCGGTCCCGCCCCGGTTCCCGTCAGCAGGGTGACGGTCGGTTCCGTGGTCACTTCAGCACGCGGATCGCGGAACCGGGCAGCTGCCCGCCGATGGGCAGGTAGAGCGCCGTCGCGCCATTGAAGTACATCTTGTACGGCGTGACGGACACCGGTATGAGGTCAGCGCTTGTCATCAGGGTCTTCTCCGCCTCGGCCCAGGCCTTGCAGGCATCGTCACCGGTCCGGCCGGCGGCCGCGGCGACGCGGCGGTTGTAGTCCTTGTTGTCGATGGAGGCGAAGTTCGTCCCCGCAGGGGCGGCAGGTCCGGAGAGGTACTGCGGGAAGATGGCCGGTGTGCCCGTCTGGAGGTTGAGCCCCAGCGATGCCGTCCAGCCCGACGGGTCTTTGGCCGCGAAGGTCCGGCTGATGATGTAGTTCTCGTCACCGCCGTCGAGTTTCACGGCGGCGCCGGCGCTCTCCCACTGCTTCGCGACGTATTCCGCGGCGGCGCTGCCTGTGTCTGTGGTGTTGTCGTAGACAAGTGTGATGTCGACCGGCTTGCCCACCGCGCGCAGGGCCTGGCCGGCGGCGTTCGGGTCGTGGGAAGGCAGGTTGCCCTGGACGGTGTCGTAGGCGCACAGGCTCGGGTTTTCGGAGAGCAGCGATTTCGCTCGTTCGCCCTTGCCGCCGGTCAGGATCTTCGTGAGGGTGTCGAGGTCGATCGCCTGAGTCAGCGCGCGCCGTACGCCGGCCTCAGCGGTCGGGAGACCTTGATGGTGGTTGTAGACGATCATCCCGGACATGGCCGGCGTCGGCTGCGACTTGAGAGCGGCGAGGCGTTCCTCGTCCTTGCCGCTCACCATGGCCGCGTTGAGTTGACCGGACAGCAGCAGGTTCGCTCTGGTCGACGGGCTCGGCACGATCTTGGTCGTCACGGTCTTCGGCATCCCCGGCGTGTCCGAGGTGCTGTTCTTGGGGCCCCACGTGTAGCCCTCTCTGCGGGTCATCGTGATCGAGTCTCCGGCCACGACGCGATCGATGGCGAACGGGCCGGTGCCGTCGCTCCCCGCGGAGAGGCTCTTGGGGTCCTTCAGGCCGCGCTCGCACACCAGCTGCTGCGCGCCGATGTCGTACAGCATGAAGGGCCGCGGCTTGGAGGTGGTGACGGTGAGAACGTTCCCCTTCGCGCTCGCCTTGGCATCTGCCGGCACGACGGATTCCAGGCGCGGCGACTTGTTGGCGGGGTCGACGATCCAGTTGAGGTTGTCAGCGGCGGTCCGCGCGGTGAACGGCGTGCCGTCGGCGCAGGTGATGCCGTCGTTCAGGGTGTAGGTGACCTTGGTCGGGCTTTCGGTCCAGCTCTTCGCCAGGAAGGGCGCGGGCTTGGCCGTCTCGGGGTCGAGGAAGATCAGCGTGTCGTAGGAGTACATTCCGACGATCTGCGCGTTGACGATGTTGGTGACGAGCGGATTCAGGTCGCCCGGGTCGGAGTCGATCGCGACCGCGAACGTGCCGTCCGTCGCGAAGCCCGCCTGGCCCCCGTCCGAGGCCGAGCCCGAGCCGCCGCAAGCCGCAAGAGCCGGCAGAGCGATGAGGAGGGCTGCGAAAGCAGCGGCGCGTCGATTCATGGCAGGCCCGCCTTAAGGTCCGAGTCGGGGTGTGACGTCGAACACCAAGAGTCACCCGCCTGGTCGGAGAGGCGCATCGTACGTCCGCCTGATCTGCGTGCGCGGACCTTGGACGATCGGCCAACCCGGGACCGGCTGATGCGACCCCGGTCGCTACGCGGGTGGCCGCGGCGATCGCCGACCGGGGCCGAGGCGGAGTTGCAGCATCAGAGCGAATCGTTCGTCGGGGTCGGTCAGATCCACGCCGCCGATCTTCTCGATCCGGCCGAGCCGGTATCGGAACGTGTTCTTGTGCACGTGGACGGCTCGTGCCGCGGCGGCGACGTCCCCGAAGTGCTCGAGCCAGCTCTGGAGTGTCGGCACCAACTGGGTGTCGTGTTCGGTGTCGTAGTCCTCCAGGTCGGCGAGCGGGCCGGTCAGTTCGATGCGGTCGGCTGCCATCAGGTCGCCGAGGCGGAGCAGGAGGAACTCGATCGACACCTCCGCCAGTGACGCGACGCGTCTGCCCGCGCGCGGATTGGAGCTCAGCACCCGCATCGCGGCATCGGCGTCGCGCCGGGATGAGCCGAGTTCGCTGACGTCCTCGACGATGCCACCGAGTCCGGCGCAGAACCCGGTGGCGGTGTCCAGACGAGCGATGAACTCGGCGGCCAGGTCCTTCATGGCGGCCAGCGCCGGGGCGGCCGCGGCACGCACGGGGACGACGGCGTAGACCGCGCCGCCGAGTTGGGCGACGATGGCACGCGGATAGGTGGGCCTGAGGTGCGTCCGAAGTGCGGAGGCCGTTCGCTGGATGTCGGCCGCCGTGCGGACCTCGTCGTCGGACTGCAGCGGCCCCAGGACCAGGACGCAGGCCGGCGACGAACCGAAGGCCAGCTGCTGCGCGGCTTCGCGCGCGCCGGTCCCTCCCTCAAGGAGCATGGACAGCAGGGCCACTCCGAGTCGTTGGGAGGCATCGGCGCTGACGCGGGCACGCAGCATCTCGAGCGCGATCACCCGTGCTGCCTCGATCAGGGCGGCCTCCCGCTCGGGGGTGAGCGGCCCCGCCACGGCGGCCCAGATGGAGCCGAGAAGCTCATTTCCCGCCTGGACCCTCATCGCCGCCCGAGGACGGGTGCCGGGGGCGGGGTTCTGCATGAACACCGGTCGCTCCGAGGCGTACACGCGGCGGAACATGCCCTGTTCTCTCTGGTATTCGCTGTAGATCTGCGGCACCTGGAGGCCAAGGATCGTCAGACGGCGCGGCTCGTCGGCGCCGGCCTGGTCAGCCGAGAAGGCGACCACCCGCGACGACAGATCCTCGATGGTGACCGGGGCATCGAGGAGGGCCGACAGCGAGTTCGCCAGGGCGAACAGGTCTCGGTCCGCATCGCCGCCGACAGCGGGCGCCCCATCGGCACCGAGATGCAGAGCGCCGCTCAGCAACGTCGCCACCTGGATCCACGATGCGCCCTGCACCAGGCCGAAGACGGACACCTTGCCGCGCTCCGCTTCGCGGGCGACCTCCTCGTCGACGGCCAGCGGCTCCCGGACCACGAGGGCCGTGGCCCCGGCTTCGCCCAGCGCTCTGACCAGGGTGACCAAGCTGTCGTCAGCCGCCACGCCGACGCCCAGCACCACTGCGTCCGGCGGGACGTCGGGTTGGTCCAGAGGATCGTGAAGGACGACGGTCGTCACGGCACGAGCCGGCTGACGCGGCCCCGCCTTGATGGTCAGCAACGTCGAGCCGAGCCGCTCGACCACCCGCCCCAGGTCCGCTGGACTGCTCGTACCGCCTTGCATTGTGTGATCGTACATCTGTGTCCGATTTGATTCGGTCGATCGACCCAGTGTTGGTGCGAAAGCCTCGACGACAATGGGAGTGACGCGTGGCACCGATGAAGGAGCAGCTCAGCGATGAAGGCGTACATCTCCGTCGACATGGAGGGCGTCGCCGGCATCGCGACCCTCGACCAGATCGTGCGCGGCGGGTACGGCTACCCACGAGCCCAGGAGCTCATGACCGAGGAGGCCAATGCCGCGATCGCGGGCGCCTTCGACGGCGGAGCGACGAGCGTGCTCGTGAACGACTCCCACGGGACGATGGACAACCTGATCCACGAGCGCCTCGACCCGAGGGCACGGCTGGTCTTCGGGCAGCCCAAGGCCCAGTGCATGGCCGAGGGCCTGACCGAGGACTGCGCCGTGGCGCTCTTCGTGGGCTACCACGCGCCGGCCGGCACGCCCGGGCTCTTGGCGCACACCTTCTCCGCCTACTTCGGTGAGGTCAGAGTCAACGGGTCACCGGTGTCGGAGGCCGAGGTCAACGCCCTGTACGCGGCCTCGCTCGGTGTCCCGGTGGGCCTGGTCACCGGGGATGACGTCATCGGCGCGATCGCGACCGAGATCTTCCCCGAGGCCACGATCGTGACCGTGAAGAAGACACATGGATTCTCGGCCACGGACTCCGTCGCGCCGAGCGTGGCGAGGACCCTGGTGCGGGAAGGGGCCGCCGATGCCGTGGCCCGCGCGTCGGCACTGAGCTGCCCGCCGCCGCCCCCGTCGTTCGAGGTCGAGGTCGACCTGCCCTCGCCGGTGGCCGCCGAGCTCGCCGCCTGCATCCCCGGCTGCGCCCGGACGGCCGACCGGACGGTGTCGACCGTCCTCACGGCGTCGGCGGATCTCCTCGGATTCATCACAGTCCTGTACGAACTCGCGGCGAGCAGCGTGCGTGCGCGTCAGGTGATCTCCGCCCGCCGTTGAGGCCCGGCGCTCCTGCCAGTGAGTTCCTCGATGAGGGTGGTGAGCAGGTGCGTACGCGGGAGGATCCACGCGGTCTCCGCGTGCTCGTCGCGGGCGTGCGCGCCGCCGCCGACGGCACCGAGCCCATCCAGGGTGGGCACTCCCATACCCGCGGTGAAGTTCCCGTCCGATGCGCCGCCGACCGTCATCTCCTCCAGCGGAGGATGGCCGAGGCGGCGTGCGATTCGTTGTGCCTGGGTGAACAGCGCCGCCGCCGCGCTCCGTTCCATGGGCGGCCGGTTGATTCCGCCCCGCACCCGGAGCTCCGCCCCGACGAGAACCGGCGTGACCTCGCGGATCGCCCGGTCCACGCGATGCTGCTCCTCGGCGGTGCCGGCCCGGACGTCGACAGTCACAGTGGCCGTCGCGGGCACGGTGTTGGGCGTCGTGCCCGCGCTCATCACCGTCGGGGTGACGGTCGTACCGGCCGCCGGGTCAGCGAGCTGGGCGATCGCCAGCACCACCTCGGCGATCGCGACGGTCGCGTTCACGCCCTTCTCCGGATCGAGACCGCTGTGTGCGGCACGACCGAGCACTTCGATCCGGTAGAGGGACACGCCTTTGCGCCCCGTCTTCAGGGCGCCGCCCGGGCCGGCCGCCTCCAGCACGAGGGCTGCCCGGCAGCGGCCTGCTTCCTGCTCGATCAGTGCCCGTGATGTCGTGGACCCCAGCTCCTCATCGCCCGTGATGAGGAGGGTCACCTGGTCGAGGACGCCGGCGCCGCGGCATCGCCGCAGCCACGCGAGAGCGTGGATCGCCTGGACTAGGCCGAGTTTCATGTCGAAGCAGCCCGGGCCACGGACGACGCCGGCGGTTTCGGTGTAGGGCAGCTCGTCCAACGTGCCGAGCGGCCAGACGGTGTCGTGGTGCCCGAGGAGCATGACCTTCGGGTCGGCCCCGCGCAGCAGGACATGGTCGACTCCGTCGACGCGCAGGATCTCTGGCCGACGCCCCAAACGTTCATGAACCAAGTCCGCGACCACCCGCGCGGAGCGGCCGACCGCGTCCAGGTCCGTCGACGGTGACTCGGTACGAACGAGTCCGCTCAGATCCTCGAGGAGGAGCGACAGGTTCCCGGACACCTCCGGCCCGGTGGAATCCTCGGGTGTCGGCCTTCTTCTCATGAGCCGGCAGCGTTCGCGAGCCGGGTCCGCAGGAACGTGGCGAGCAGGTCCGCGGAGTGGTCGTCGAGGTTGGTGAGGACGACGACGGTCATCGCGGTCGCCGGGTCGTGGCCGGCGAACGATTGGAATCCGGGCAGTTCGCCGTTGTGGCCCCACATGCCGTCGAAGTTCGCGATGCCGAGGCCGTAGGTGATGGTGCTGTCCGGCACCGGGTGGGTGCGCATGCGTTCACGCCGGGTCTGCTCCTGGAGGAGGTCGCCGCGTACCGATGCCTCGACGAGCAGTCTCAAGTCGCCCACGGTGGACACCGCGTTACCGGCGGTCCACGCCCAGGACGGGTTGACGCGCGTCGCGTCGACGAGTTCGCCGTCCCGGCGGTGGTACCCACGCAGCCGAGGATCCGGCAGGGCGGCGGCGTCGTGCGTCAGCGGCGGGAGCTCGGTCTCCCGCATGCCGAGGGGGTCGAAGACCAGCCGGCGCGCGACGTCCTCGACTCGTGCGCCGGTTACGTGCTCGATGAGCATTCCCAGCATGATGTAGCCGGCGTTGCAGTACGCCCAGGAGGTGCCGGGCTCGAACTGCTCCGGGTTCCGCAGGGCGACCTTGAGCAGCTCGGAAGGAGTCCAGAGCCGGTCGGGCTCGAGGAGCAGACCGGCGACGAACTCCTCCGAGGTGTAGTCGGGCAGGCCCGAGGTCATGTCGAGGAGACGGCGAACGGTGACTCCTCGCGGGATCTGCGGCTCTGCCAGATGGGCCTGTATCTCGTCGTCCAGGGAGAGGTCTCCGGCCTCCGCCAGGCGCAGGACGATCAGCGCCACGATGGTCTTCGTGAGGCTCCCGATCCTCATGCGGCTGTCGGCGGTGAGCCGCACCCCGGTGGCCAGATCGCAGACGCCGAGCGCACGGGTCCAGCTGCCGTACGACGGACCGCTCACGTGGACGACGGCACCCGGGATGCCCAATCGCCGGCGCTCTCCGTCCAGGGCGCCGAGCAGGTCGTCAGTCGAGGACGCGTACGCATCCGATGCATTCTCAGGCAAGCGGAATCCTCACTCGTGGGTGTCATGCCGACCTTCGCATGATTGTCCTCACCAGGTGCCGGCGCATTGTGCCGAAGGCCGGAAGCGGCGCGAATCCCTCGTGCGATCGACCGAATGCCCGGGAGAGAGCTCTCACTACTGTGAGGCCCAGAAGACGGGGGCCGGTCACCTTGGAGGGAGAATCGCCTTGTCGAGCGTTGAGAGCGACGAGCTCGCGGAGTCCGGCGACACAGGGATCGTCGGACCGCCCGATTCCATCACGCGGCTCCCGCGTTTCGCGGGGCCCTCCACGTTCGCCCGCCTGCCGCGGCTCGACGAGGTCTCCCGGGCCGACGTCGCGATCTTCGGCGTGCCGTTCGATGCCGGTACCACCTACCGGCCAGGCGCACGATTCGGCCCGGAGGCCATTCGCGCCGGCTCCAAACTCCTGAGGCCGTACCACCTCGGGCTCGAGATCGAGCCGTGGTCGAGGTTGCAGGTCGCCGACGCCGGTGACGTCGGCGCGACTCCCTTCGACATCGCCGAGGCGGTGAGTCAGATCGAGTCCGCCGCTCAGCGGCTGTA
The DNA here is from genome assembly GCF_040605375.1 of Nonomuraea sp. NPDC005650. NCBI lineage: Bacteria > Bacillati > Actinomycetota > Actinomycetes > Streptosporangiales > Streptosporangiaceae > Nonomuraea > Nonomuraea sp. NPDC005650. The sequence goes on along the minus strand of NZ_JBEXCR010000029.1, from coordinate 152,996 downwards.
TCGACGTGCTGACCGGATCATCACTCTGGGCGGCGACCACACCGTCGCCCTCCCGATGCTGCGAGCCGCCCATCGGCACCACGGCCCCGTGGCACTCATCCACTTCGACGCCCACCTCGACACCTGGGACAACGTGTTCGGTGCGCGGCTCACTCACGGCACTCCGTTCCGCCGGGCCACCGAGGAGGGACTGCTGGCGGTGAACCACTGCGCCCATGTGGGCATCCGCCATACCACGCCGGCCGCCAAGGATCTGGAGAACGACAGGGAGCTGGGATTCGCGACGATCTCCACACTCGACGTCGTGCGGCGCGGCATCGAGCACGCCGCCGACCGGCTCCGGGAGAGAGTGGCTGATCGGCCGGTCTACATCAGCATCGACATCGACGTGCTCGATCCCGCCCATGCGCCCGCGACCGGCACCCCTGAGCCCGGCGGGCTGAGCACCCGGGAGCTTCAGCTGCTGCTGTACTGCCTCGCGGACCTCGACATCGTCGGTGCGGATGTCGTCGAGGTCTCACCCGCCTACGACCACGCTCAGATCACCGCACTGGCCGCCGCCGGCCTCACGTTCGACCTCCTGGCCATGGTCGCCCGGGGAAGGTAGTCGTCCCGAGATCCCGGAGCGGTATCCGCTCGAACACGGACGTGGTCGCGCGGGTGCCTCGCAGCCCGTTCAACTGCTGCCGTGGCGGCGGGCTTTCTCCGCGCTCCGTCGCCACGGCAGGTCTGGCGCTCAGGAACGCCGCGCCGTACCCGCCACAAGCCCGCGAGGACCTCGCGAACGAACTGCCTTCCAGACTCGGCGGTGCCCATACGAACCGGCCTGCGCGGCGACCCGCCTGACCCGCCTGACCTGCGGGTGGGACCAGCGGCACCGGAGTGTGAGCGCGTCCGCGCCGGGCCTGTCCTCGGACCAGGCCGAGCCGTGCGACGGCACCGACCTCGCCATGACTCCGGAAGGCACGTCATCCCGGGCCCCGCGCCTGCTCGGTCGCGAGCCGGCACGAGCGCCTGGAGCCAATTGTTCAACTGATTCACAGAATGATCGTCTGCGGGTTACTCTGCCTCCGGCCTAACGGAAACGGAGACCGTGGATGCCCAAATTAGCCAGATCCGGTTTTGCCCTGTCCTTAATCGGGGCCATAGTCGCGGCCACCCTGGTCGCCACCGCACCGGCAGCGTCAGCCGCACCCGCACGCACTAACGGACACCGCGTCACCGTCATGGTCCACGGCTTCGACCGCGAGGCCGACATCAGCTGCACCGGCGCGTGGAACAGCGCCAGGAATCTGCTGAACGCCAATGGCTGGGGCGACGTCGTCACCTTCGGCTACTACAACAAGGCCACCAACTGCGACCTCAGGCTCCAGGGAACCACCGACACCCGCATCCAGGAGGTCGGCCGCCAGTTCGCGTGGACCGTCTACTACCTGTACTCCAGCAAGGACGTGGCGATCGACGTCGTGACGCACTCCATGGGCGGCCTGGTCGCGAAGGCAGCCATCGAAGGCGTCAACAGGTACGGCGTGGGCAAGACGCCACCCGACATGAGCGGGCTGACGGTCGACCGGAACAACCTCGGCGCGACCACGTGGCCCAGAGACTGGCCCCCGTTCCTGTACATCGAGGACATGGTCACGTTGGCCACACCACACCAGGGCATCGGCAGCGCGGTGGTGACCGCGTGCGCCATCACCCATGAGCAGTGCAGCGACATGCGTCCGGGCAGCGGCTTCCTCAGCTGGCTGGGCAAGCAGCCGCAGTCCCAGATGGGCACGGACTACACCTTCCTCGCCTCAGAGACCGACGACACCGTCAGCGCCAAGTCGGGGACCAACGACCGCACCGCCCACCATTGGGGCCTGTACAGCTACAACACGGAGGGTGGCACGCTGACCCACACCTCCATCCGGAACACCTCAACCGGCGACTGGCAAGCCTCGTACGGGGGGCAGTTCAGCGACGAGGGTGAGGGCTCGTACCCCGCGCCGCTCCTGCGGATGATGGACGGCCTGTACGACCAGCAGGCCCAGTAGCGCGGAACGACGATCGGCACGCCACGACGGTGGCGTGCCGTAGTCAAGCACAAAGCACAAGCTCCGCGTCAGCCCCTGCCGAGGACGCAGAACTCGTTGCCCTCCGGGTCGGCGAGCACCGTCCACGGCACCTCGCCCTGGCCGACGTCGGCGCTGGTGGCGCCCAGCGCCCGCAGCCGGGCCACCTCCGCCTCCTTGTCGTCGACCGGGTACGGCAGCAGGTCGAGATGGACGCGATTCCGCACGGTCGTCACGTCGGACGTGCGGCGAAGCTCCAGATACGATCCGACGCCCTCGGCGGAGCGCAGCAGCGCGTGATCGCCGCTCACCTCGTGCAGGGTCAGGTCCACCGCCTCGCCCCAGAACCGGGCCAGGGCCCGCGGGTCCGCGCAGTCGACCACCACCGCGGCGATCGGCCCGGTGTCCCGGTAGATCTCCCGAGGCTCCAGCACGCGGAACACGTTGCCCTCCGGGTCGGTCAGAGCCGTCCACGGAACGTCGCCCTGACCAACATCGGCGGGTGTGGCGCCGAGCTCCTTCAGCCGCGCGACCAACTCGGCCTGATGGGCCGCAGAGGCGGTCGCGAGTTCGAGGTGCGCGCGGTACTTCACCGTTTCGGGGTCCGGGACGGTCACCATGTCGATGTAGAAGCCGGCGGGGTCCGGCCAGACGAACCCCTCGGGCTCAAGGTTGGTCACGCCGGGTCCCTCGCTGGAAACCCCCCAACCGAGCGCCTCCGCCCAGAACCGGCCGAGCGCCGCGTCATCCCGGGCCTTGAAGTTCACCTGAACGAGTCTCAATGCCATGCCGCTGATCATATGGCCAGGTAGATGAGGCACTGTCCGCATTCAGCCGGCGCCCGGCCGGCCCGATCCGGTCGCGGCCGGGCCGCCGGCTTTTTCCAGCTCGGCGAGGTCGGCGGCGTGGTCGCGCTCCATCGCGGCCGCCAGCTCGCGGGCCTCGGGCGCGCGGCCCGAGCGCTGCTCGCCCTTGGCCACCAGCACGAGCTGGTCCAGGTACGCACGGAACAACGCGACGAACCGCCGGTCGAAGGCGTCGTCCCGCAGGCCGGTCAGCGTACGGAGGGCGTCGGCCGTGGGCATGCCCGGCATGTCGTGCTGCGCATGCGGGTTCTCACCGGTGACGCGCGCCCGGGCGAGCAGGGCGCGCAGCCGGACCCGTTCGTCCTCGTGCTTTCTGCCGAGCCGCGCGGCCAGGTCCGCGAGCGCCCGGCTGCCGGAGCGCCCGCGAACGAGCCCGAGCAGCGGCAGCGCGCGGGTGTGCAGGGCGTCGGCGAGTTGCAGCCAGGCCACGTCGGTGGCGTTGAACCCCTTCTCGGGCTGCTCAGGAGCCGGGGCGCACCCGAGCAGCAGGACGGACAACAGCAGGAACACGAAGACCCGTACCACCGGCGTCCCACCTGGTCGGGCCCGGGCGGACCGGAAGGCCCGCCCGGGCAGCGGATTACACCGGGCGCCCGTCGGCGCCGCGCTTACACCGGACGCCCGTCGGCGCCGCACTTGACGATCGGACGGATGCAGTCACGCACCCGGCGCTCCATCTCCGCGGCCGGCCAGGCGTTGAAGAAGTCGCCGTGCATCGTGAACCCGCCCCCCGACGCCAGCCGGAAGTGCGACGGGTCGCCGCTCACCGGGTACCGGATCACCTGCCGCAGCTTCGGCACGGGTACGGGATGCGTGCCGGGGCAGGCGCCGGCCACCGGATAGGCCATGTGGCTCTTGTGGTCGGCCGAGTCCAGATCACGCCCGTTCCAGCACTGCGGGAAGTCCAGGTACGACTCCAGCATCGTCCCCGACGGGCAGTTGACGAAGTCCTTCGACGGGGGCACCTCACCGGCGTGCAGGCACGACCACCGGGAGGTCGACGAGCCGTCGGGGCCGGTCGCCTTGGCGTTGCCCGCCACGATCCGCAGCCCCAGCGGCAGCGGCTGAGTCGTGGCGATGACGTCGTCACGCACCCCTTCGCCCAGGTAGTAGAAGGTGACGATGGCCGGCTCGACCGCAGCGCCGTCCCGGTAGAAGGTCGGCACCCAGTACGAGGACCTGTCGACGGCCGGGTTGCAGTTCGTGGCGCCGTTCTGCAGGTCGGAGAGCTGCGTGTAGGCGTTCGTGACGCGGCTGCCGAAGAAGCTGTGCATGTGCGAGGCGCCGGGCAGCCCCGGGAAGACGATCGGGTCGTCCGGCAGCCGGTGGCTGAACGGGCAGTCCGCGAGGAACTCCGCCACCTTGATCACCCGGGCCTCGGCCGGGCGCGGCGCGACGGCGACCATGCCGATCAGCAGGGATAACAGCGCGAGCAGTGTGGTTTTCCTGGTTGTCATTGGTAGACCCTCACGTAGTCGACGAGCATGCGGGAGGGGAACGGCGTGGCGGCGTCGGGCGGCCCCGGCCAGTCACCGCCGATCGCCAGGTTGAGGATGATGTAGAACGGGTGGTCGAAGACCCACGGGCCGCGCGTCTGCTCCACCTGGTCCTTGCTCAGCGTGAACACCGTCCTGCCGTCGAGCGTGTACACGATGCCCTTGCTGTCCCAGTTCGCGGCCCAGACATGGAAGTCGTCGGAGAAGTCCGCGCCGTTCGGCAGGGTGTAGGGCGAGCCGATGCCTCCACCGCCGTTGTACGCGGGCGCGTGCACGGTCGAGTAGGACGTCTTCACGTCCTTGCCGAGGACCTCCATGATGTCGACCTCGCCGTTGTACGGCCACGGCCGCCCGGTCAGGAAGTCGGCCCCCATCATCCAGAACGCCGGCCAGAACCCGTTGCCCTTGGGCACCTTGATCCTGGCCTCGACCCGGCCGTACGTGAAGTGGAACTTCGTGCCGGTGTTCATCCTGGCCGAGGTGTACTGGCAGGTGCCGCTGCCGGTCAGCGGGTCCGTCGGGCAGGTCGTGCCCGGCGTGGCCTGCTTGCGCGCCTCCATGACCAGGTGTCCCTGGCCGTCCATGGAGGCGTTGTCGTGGTTGGTGTAGTACTCCAGCTCGTTGTTCGGCCCGGTGCCCGGGTCGGCGCGCCACTTGGCGGCGTCGGGCTTGCCGCCGGCCGGGCCGTTGAACTCGTCGCTCCACACCAGGGCCGGCGGGTTGGCCGGGTCCTTCGGCGGGGCGGGCGGATCGACGGGGTCGCCGCCGGTGCCGTATACCTGGAACTCCCACAGGCTGTAGCCGTAGGGGCCGGCCCGCGTCGTGCCGTACATCCGGACGTAGCGGCCCGAGCCGCTGACGTTCAGCGTCTGCTTGAAGCCGGTGCCGGTGGTGGTGCTGTAGACGGTCGTCCAGGTGTTCGCGTCGGGCGACACCTGGATCTGGTACGACGTGGCGTAGGCCGGGTCCCACTGCAGGACGACCTTGCTGAGCTGCGCGGTCGCGCCCAGGTCGACGTAGATCCAGCCGGGGTCGACCCAGCCGGTGGTGGCGCTGGTGGCCCACCTGCTGGCGGGATCGAGGTCGAACGCCCTGGCCGGGGTGCACTCCCAGCAGTTGCCGTCGTTCTGGGAGCTGGAGGCCACGCCGGGCTTGTTGTACGACAGCAGCCGCTCGCCGCCGCCCGGGCCGCCTGAGGTCCCGTAGACCTTGAACTCCCAGAGGCTGTAACCGTACTGGGTGGCGCGCTGGGTGCCGTGGACGCGGACGTACCGGCCGTTGCCCGACACGTTCAGCGTCTGGTCGCCGCCGGTGCCGGTGGTCGTGGAGTGGACGGTGGTCCAGGACGTGCCGTCGGCCGACACCTGCACCTGGAAGGCGGTGGCGTACGCGGCCTCCCAGCTCAGCTGCACCTGGCTGATGGACGCGGCGGCGCCGAGGTCGACCTGGATCCACTGGGGGTCGGAGAAGGCGCTGGACCAGCGGGTGCCGGGGTCGCCGTCGACGGCCGCCGAGGCGGGGAAGGCCACGTTCTCGGCGGAGGAGGCGGTGGCGGTCTTGCCCTGGGACAGGAGCGGGTCCGCGGCGGCGGTCGCGGGCAGGACCGCCGTCAGCGACAGCGTGATCATGAGGGCGACGAGTGTCCCGAGGCGTCGCAGACTCGGATTGGGGGGTGGACTCACGACGTCTCCGTCAAAGTCGGGAATTGGTTCGGGGAGCGCTCTCTCAGATGGAGAGTGCGCGCGTCTCCTATTGCTGTCAAGGTCTCGGTTAATATCGGCGAAACGCCGTCGTCACGTTAGAGAGCGCTCTCTACGCGGGGCTGGGGCAGGCGAATCGCATGTGAGCTGGGAGGACGCGCGCACCCACGAAAGGACGGCCCCCGGTCGCGAAAATCGGCCTTCTTGACAGCCGTCGCCGCCGGGCCGCACCCCCGCGAGGGAGCGCTCTCTCACGAGGGGCCGCGCGCGGTCAGGGCCCGCCCGGATCCCGGGCGGGCCCTCGTTCCTGCCGGGTCAGGACCGGCCGGCGTCCGCGGTCAGCCGGCTGCCGCGAACTGGCCGACCCAGTACGCGGTGCGGTCCAGATAGGCGGTCTGGGCCGGGGCGCCGGTGCGTCCGTAGGCGCCCTCGTAGCTCTGGTAGCCCGACCGCGCGACCGCGGGCTCGATCACGCTGCCCTCGTGCCACTCGTTGAAGGACGTGATGGACACCCACGTGGGCCTGGTCTGCAGGGCGTTGGACCACTCCTTGTCGTAGGTGGCTCCGTTGTCCCGGGCGAGGGTGGGCGTGGTGTTGCCCGGCACCGCGCGGTCGTCGAGGTAGCCGGGGCCCACCGACGGGGCCCACACCAGCCCGCGCTGGCGGGCGTAGTCGGCGGCCTGCTGCCAGCCGGGCGCGGTGGCGCCGGCGATCGCGTCGTAGGTGTACATGCCGTTGAAGTTCGCGATCTTCGTGGTGTCGGTGGTCTGGGCCAGGATGACGTTGTTCTGGTTGACCTGGCTCAGGGCGGACCAGTCGGTGATGCGCAGGCTCTCGAAGACGTAGAAGGCGTTGCGGAAGGCCGGATGCGACCCGTAGGTCTGGTTGATGTAGCGGATGTCGTCCACGGTCGAGGCGGCGGTCCGGCCGGAGTACGGCTCCAGGTGCCAGGCCACCTTGAGCCCTTCCTTCGCCGCCGCGTCCATGATCCCTCTGGCGAGGTTGTCCTCGTAGCTGCCGCGGCCCCACCAGCTGAGCACCAGCACCCCGGTGCCCGCCTGTTTGATCCACTTCATGTGCTGGGCCACCGTGCCGGCGAAGTCTCCGGAGTCGTACGCGCCCAGCGCGGGGTAGAAGTCCGCGCCGATGTCGTCGGGCGGGGTGTGCCCGCCCTGCGGCCAGTGCCGCCAGCCGCCACTGACCTGCGGTGAGCCGTACCAGGGGTAGTAGAAGACGTGCACCTTGTCCGACAGCGGCGTGCCTCCGCTGGTCGAGCTCTCCAGGGTGAGGGTGTCGACGTCGAACAGGTTGCCGCTGCCGCCGGTGAAGACCAGGAAGAGCGGCCCGGCGCCGGAGCCGGTCAGCGTGGTCGAGACGTTCTGGAAGTTCTCCCACCCGCCGGTGGACGGTACGGAGACCGAGCCGAGCAGGGTGCCGGTGGCCGAGCCCGAGCGGACCTGGATCGTGCCGCCCGCCCCGCCCGAGGAGATGCGGGCGCTGAACCGGGTGGCGCCCGCGGTGCTGACCTGGGAGTAGCCCGCCCAGTCGCCGTTGTCGACGTAGCCGAGCGTCTGGCCGCCGCTCGCCGGCGCGTGGGCCGCGACCTGCACCCCCGAACTGGAGGTGTAGGACTCGCCCTCGACGGTGACGGGTCCGCCGCCGCCCAGCTCCTTGATCCGGATGTTGCGGAAGGCGGCCTGGTCGGAGGCGCCGTGGTTCTGGATCCCGACGTAGCCCTGGCGCAGCGAGCGCCGCGGGTCGGCGTTGGTGAAGTCGTTGATCTTCACGCCGTTCAGCAGGACCTGCAGGCGCTCGCCCTCCACCAGCAGCTCGTAGGTGTTCCACTCGCCGGGCGGGTTCAGCGCCGCGTCGCGGGCGGCCTGGTCGGCGGCCTTGAAGCCGTAGATCGCCCCGGTGGTGCGGTCCGCGGTGTCGGTGGCGTCGATCTGCACCTCGTAGCCGTTGTCGACGGCCGACTGCGGATCGGCGGAGGCTGGGAAGCCGACGAAGACCCCGGAGTTGCTGTCGCCGGTCAGCTTCCAGTCCAGCTTCAGCGAGTAGGAGCCGAACTCCTTGGTGCCGTACCACAGCAGGCCCATCCCGCCCTGCGAGCTCAGGGTGGCGTCGGCGTTGGCGAAGCTGCCCGGGCCGGCCTGGGACCAGCCGCCGGTGGAGCCGTTGTACAGCGTGGTGTAGCCGGTCTCCGGCCGGCAGTCCGCCTTGGCGACCCCGGCCGCGTACCTGATGCCGCCGAGGAGCTCGTTGCGGAAGGCGGGGTCGGCGTACGACTCGATGGTGTGGCCGAGGCCGGTGTAGAACGCGCGCCCCTGGCCCTGCGGGTGGCACCAGGTGATGGGGTGGTCGCCCATGTCGCCGCCGCTGTAGCTGCTTTCGTCGAGGCTCTGCAGCACGCGTACCGAGGGGCGGGGGTTGGTGCGGTAGTTGTACCACTCGTCGGTACGCGTCCAGGTCGGACCGAGGTGGGCGGTCGCGGGGTGCGCGCGGTTCTCGGTGCGCACGGTGGCCTGCTGGATGGCGGGGTGGCCCTTGAACCAGGCGCCGGCCAGCTTCTCGTAGTACGGCCAGTCGTATTCGGTGTCGGCGGCGGCGTGGACGCCCAGGTACCCGCCGCCCGCGTCGACGTAGGACTGGAAGGCCGCCTGCTGGGTGTCGTTGAGCACGTCGCCGGTGGTGTTGAGGAAGACGACGGCCTTGTAGCCGGCCAGGTTGGCGCCGGTGAACGCGGCGCCGTCCTCGGTGGCGGTCACGGTGAAGTTGTTCGCCGCGCCGAGATCGCGGATGGCCTGGATGCCGGCCGGGATCGAGTCGTGGCGGAACCCCGCGGTCTTGGAGAAGACCAGCACTTGGTAGGCCGGGTCCGCGGAGGGGGCGGTCAGGCTCGCCGCCGCGAGCACGAGGCTCAGAAGTTTGTGGATCATCGCCTTCCCCTACCTGGTGATCGTCAAGGTGTCGATGTCGAAGAGGTAGCCGCCGCCGCCGGTGAAGACCAGGAAGAGCGGTCCGGCGGCGGAGCCGGTCAGCGTGGTGGTGACGTTCTGGAAGTTCTCCCACCCGCCGGTGACCGGCACGGTCACGGAGCCGAGCAAGGTGCCGGTGGCCGACCCCGAGCGGACCTGGATCGTGCCGCCCGCCCCGGCCGACGACACGCGGGCGGAGAAGGTCTTGGCGCCCGCCGTGTCGACGTTCGAGTAGCCCGCCCAGTCGCCGTTCTCGATGAAGCCGAGCGTCTGGCCGCCGCTCGCCGGCGCGTGGGCCGCGGCCTGCACGCCGGAGCCGGAGGTGTGGGACTCGCCCTCGGCGGTGGTGCTCGGCGCCGATCCGGTGGTGAAGGTGAAGGCGTCCACATCGAACAGGTTGCCCTGTCCCGACACGCCCTTGAAGACCAGGAACAGCTTCGTCGTGCCGCCGGGGGCGTTGCCCAGCGCGGCGGAGACGTCGGTGAAGGTGTCCCAGCCTCCGGTGTTGGCCACGGTGAGCGTGCCGAGCAGGGTGCCGGTCGATGAGCCGGATCGCACCTCGATCGTGCCGCCGGGGCCGCCGGAGGAGACCCGGGCGGTCAGCCTCGTGGCTCCGGCCAGCACGTAGGGCTCGAAGGAGATCCAGTCGCCGTTGTCGGTGAAGCCGACCGTCGCCGCGCCCTCGGCCCCGCCGTGGTTGGCGACCTGGATGCCCTGCTGGGCGCCGAAGTGCTCGGCCTGGCGGTGCACCGGCTGCAGCGTGCGCAGGCTGTGGCCGGTCAGCCCGCCCTTGTCGGTGTACTCGGCGTCGAAGACGCCGTAGAGGTTGGCCGCCGCGTCGTGCTCGCCGTCGACCGGGATGGTGATCGATCCCTCGCAGCCGTTCTTCGAGGTGATCGCGTGGGTGTGGCTGTCGTGTCCCACCAGGTACGTCACCTTGACGCCGGCGCAGTCCACCGTGCCGTCCTCGGGGTCGGTGACGGTGACCTTGAAGGGCACGGCCTGACCGTAGGAGAAGAGCTGTCCGTCGGCCGGGGTCGTCAGCGTCACCGTGGGCGCGGTGTTGCCGACCGTGATCACCAGGCTGGCGGTCCCGGTCAGGCCCTGCGGGTCACGTACGGTCAGGGTCGGCCGGAAGGTGCCGTTGGCGCTGTAGGTGTGCGACGGGTTCGCCTGCGTGGAGGTGGCGCCGTCGCCGAAGTCCCACGCGTAGGTGAGCGCGCCGCCCTCGGGGTCGGAGCTGCCGGCCGAGGAGAAGGCCACGGCCAGCGGCGCCTTCCCTGAGGTCTTGTCGGCCGCGGCCCTGGCGACGGGGTTGCGGTTGGCGCCGCCGAGATATTCGATCCGGTAGAGCGCCTGGTTGCCGCCGCCCGTGCCGTAGTCCAGCACGTACAGGGCGCCGTCGGGGCCGAACTTCGAGTCGATGATCTGCGTGCCGTCCCACGGGAAGTCCTCGATCACGCCGGGGGTGCCGTCGCCCTTGACCTCGATCGCCTTGATCCACTGGCGGCCGAACTCCATGGCGAAATAGCGGCCGTCGAGCGACTGCGGGAACTTGACCGACGAGGTCGAGCTCGCGTCGTAGCGGTAGACGTCGCCGCCCATGGGCGACTCGGAGCCGCCGCCGAACTCGGGCGGCGAGCCCGCGTCGCCGTACTTGATCCAGCTCGGCTTGGCGGCCGGCAGCGTGGCGAGCCCGGTGTTGCGGAAGGAGTTGTTCGCCGGTCCGCCCGCGCAGTTGTACCTGGCCGCGGAGGGGCCGCTGGGGAAGGTGTACTCGTTGTAGGTCTCGGCGGCGGTGTTGGTGCCGGTGCAGTACGGCCAGCCGTAGTTGCCCGGGCCGGTGATGCGGTCGAACTCCACCTGCCCGCCGGGGCCCCGGTTGGCGTCGGCGGCGCCCGCGTCCGGGCCGTAGTCGCCCAGGTAGACGGTGCCCGTCTGCTTGTCGACCGACATGCGGAAGGGGTTGCGGAAGCCCATGGCGTAGATCTCGGGCCGGGTCCTGGCCGTGCCGGGCGGGAAGAGGTTGCCCGCCGGGACGGTGTAGGTCCCGTCCGCCTGCGGCTTGATGCGCAGCAGCTTGCCGCGCAGGTCGTTGGTGTTGCCCGAGGAACGCTGCGCGTCGAACTGCGGGTTGCGGTCGGTACGCTCGTCGAGCGGCGAGAAGCCACTGGACTCGAACGGGTTGGTGTCGTCGCCGGTGGTGAGATAGAGGTTGCCGGCGGCGTCGAAGTCGATGTCACCGCCCACGTGACAGCACTGGCCGCGGTCGTTGGGCACCTCCAGCACGACCTTCTCACCGGCCAGATCGAGGGTGCCGTCCGCCTTCAGCGTGAAGCGCGACAGGTTCAGGTGACCTTTCCAGGGCGCGAAGTCGGCCTCGGTGCCGGTCACGGGGGCGTCCCCGCCCGGGGTGTTCAGCTTGGGCGAGTAGTACAGGTAGACGAAGCGGTTGCTGGCGAAGCCGGGATCGACGGCGATGCCCTGCAGCCCTTCCTCGTCGTGGGTGTAGACGTCGAGCTTGCCCGCCACCTTCGTCGCGCCGGAGGCGTCGGTGAGGCGGACCGTGCCGTCGCGGGCGGTGTGCAGCACCGACCTGTCGGGCAGGACCGCGAGCGACATGGGCTCGCCGAGTTCGGCCGGCCCGAGGGCCAGCTGGACCTGCTGATAGTCGCCGGGTGGGATGTCCAGCGCCGCCGCGCTGGTGAGCACCAGCGACGCCGCGACGAGGAGCTTGGACCACGCAGACATGGGGGGTTCCTTTCCTGACCGGGGGACGTCAGGGAGGTTGGAGGCGCGTGCTCACATTGCGCTTGACGTTTTGTGAAGACTTATCTCGTGGTAAGGAGCCTGTCAAGAAGCTCCACGTTCAGTCAGTGAACGGTGACAAGCGACGAAAACCCGCAAGATATCGACTGACATGCGCAAATTCGCTGCGGACGAAACTTACAGTCGCTAAACCCATCTTGACACCAGGGCGGCCGAACGGCATGCTGCGGATCACAAATCGATTTGCACATGTGGAGAGTACATGACCGACTTTCCGCGGCGGGTGCTGGTGACGGGGGCGGCAGGAAGCGTTGGCCTGGCCACCCTCGATCTCCTCGCACGCCGTCAGGTGGCGGCGACCGGGCTGGACCTGCGCGACCCCGGCGGCCTGCCCGCCGATCGCATGGTGGTGGGCAGCGCGGGTGATCCGGAGGTGGTCAGGCGGGCGCTGGACGGCGTGGACGCCGTGATCCACCTCGCCGCGCTCCCGGCGCCCATGCTCGGCACGCCGGAGGAGGTGTTCTGCGGCAACACCAGGGCCACGTTCGTGGTGCTGGAGGAGGCCGGCCGGGCGGGAGTGCGGCGCGCCGCCATCGCCAGCAGCATGTCGGCCCTGGGGCTGGCCTGGGCGGACAAAGTACTCCACCCGGCCTACGTGCCCGTCGACGAGCAGATCCCGCTGCAGGTCGAGGACCCGTACGCGCTGTCCAAGCAGGCCGACGAGCTCACGGCGGCGATGATGAGCCGCAGGCACGGCATGACCACCGTCGCGCTGCGCTTCCCCCGGCTGGGCGGGCCGGAGGACAAGCTCCAGCACACCGCCGAGGAGTGGGCCGTCGACCGGGCGGCGGGCGCCAGGGAGCTGTGGAGCTACCTGGACGTACGAGACGCCGCGCGGGCCGCCTGGCTGGCGCTCACGCGGCCGATCGAGGGCCACCACGTGGTGACCGTCGCCGCGCCCAACACGCTCATGTCCGATCCGACCGAGGAGCTGCTGGACGTGTTCCACCCCGACAGCGAGCGGCGGGCGCCGCTGCCCGACCGCACCGTGCCGCTCGACCTGCGCGCCGCCGAGCGGGTGCTCGGCTTCACCGCGAGGCACGTGCTGCCGTGACGAGCCCGATGCGAGAGACCCAGGCGCCCTGGCCCGCCCGCGACCGGCTCCGCATCACGCGGGTCCGCCCCATCGTCACCGCGCCCGAGGGGCCGCCGCTGGTCGTGGTGAAGGTCGAGACCAGCGAGCCCGGCCTGTACGGCCTGGGCTGCGCCACCTTCACCCAGCGCTGCCACGCCGTGGCCGCCGCCGTCGAGCGGCATGTGGCGCCGATGCTCGTGGGCCGCCACCCGGCCGACATCGAGGACATCACCCGGATGATCCACCTGTCGTCGTACTGGCGCGACGGGCCGGTCCTGAACAACGCGCTGTCCGGCGTGGACATGGCGCTGTGGGACATCGCCGGCAAGCGCGCGGGCATGCCGGTGTACGAGCTGCTCGGCGGCAGGGTCCGCGCCGCGGCCGACACCTACCTGCACGCGGCCGGGGCCACCGTCGAGGAGACGATCGAGCACGCTCAGGCGATCCTGGCCGCGGGCTACCGCAACGTCCGGCTCCAGACCGGGGCGCCCGGTCTGGGGCACTACGGCGCCCCCGGCACGCCGGGCGGCTACCCCGGGCAGCCGTACCCGGACGGCTGGGACGTCCAGCGGTACCTGCGTGACACCCCCAAGCTGTTCGAGCGTGCCCGGGAGGAGCTCGGGGAGGAGCCGGGCCTCATGCACGACGTGCACTCCAGGCTCGCTCCCAAGCAGGCGATCGGGCTGGCGCGGGCGCTGGAGCCGTACCGGCTGTTCTTCCTGGAGGACCCCATCGCGCCGGAGTTCTACGACCGCCTTCCGGAGGTGCGGCAGGCGGCGCCGATGCCGATCGCGGCGGGCGAGCAGCTCGGCTCCGTCACCGACGCGGCCCGGGTCGTCAAGCTGGGCGGCGTGGACCTGCTCCGCCTGCACGTCTCCTCGATCGGCGGTCTCACCCCGGCGCGCAAGCTGGTGGCGATGTGCGAGCTGACGGGCGTCGGCACGGCGTGGCACGCGCCCGCGGACGTCTCGCCGGTCGGGGCGGCGGCCAACCTCGCGCTCGACGTGACCACGTCGGCCTTCCAGATCCAGGAGGGCCACGTCTACCCCGACGCGGTCCTGGAGACGTTCCCCGGCACGATCAACCCGAGCCAGGGCTACCTCTATCCGGATGACGCACCCGGCTGGGGCGTCGACCTGGACGAGAAACAGGCGGCGAAGCACCCGCCGGTCACCCACCAGCACGAGCGGTGGGCCGCCCGGGTGCGCAGGCCCGACGGGGGGCTGGAGGCGCCCTGAGATAAAAGGTTCAGCGGCTGAAAGGATTATGCCGATGTAATATCTCCGCATGCCCACCCAGCAGCCCCCTGCCAGGCGCGAACGCAAGAAGGCCGAGACCCGGCGCGCCATCGCGGACGCGGCCCTGCGCCTGTTCGCCCTGCGGGGGTTCGACGCGGTGACCGTCAACGAGGTCGCCGAGGCGGCGGACGTGTCGGCCAAGACCGTGTTCAACTACTTCCCCGTCAAGGAGCAGCTCTTCTTCGAGCACGAGCCGCTGCTGGCGGGCGACCCGGCCGAGGTGGCGCGGCGGCGCGGGCCGGGCGGGCGGGTGCCGGTCGAGCTGGGCCGGATCCTGCGTGCCGAGCCGGCCGGCGACCTGGCGCTCTTCGGCCGGATCTACCGCGGGAGCGAGACCCTGCGCGCCTACGGCCGCGAGCTCTTCGCGGCGCGCGAGCACGCGCTGGCCGAGGCGCTGGCCGGAGAGACGACCAGGGAGACGGCAGGGCAGACGGCCAGGGAGACGGGTGGCCTCAGGCCGCGGATCCTGGCGGCCTCCGCGCTCGGGCCCGTGCGGCAGGTGTGGGAGTCGATCCTGCTGGAGGCCGCCGAGCGGGTGCCCCCCGGCGAGGCCGTCGCGCGGGGCGTGCGCACGCTGGAGGAGGCGTACGCCGTGCTGGGCGGCGCGTTCGAGAGCATCCTGCACCGCCAGGATGCGGCGCCGCACCACGCTCCCCCGATCCCCGAGGAGCAGCCGCGCGCGCTCCGCGGCGAGCGGCCGAGCATCAGGCGGGTCGCCGACCTCGCGGGGGTGAGCGCGACGACCGTGTCCCACACGCTCAACGGCCGGCGGCCCGTGGCGGACGAGACGCGGCGGCGCGTGCTGCGGGCCATCGAGGAGCTCGGTTACCGGCCCAACGTCCTGGCCCGCGGCCTGCGCACCAGCCGCAGCCAGACGATCGGGCTGATCATCCCCGACATCACCAACCCGTTCTACCCGGCGCTGGCCCGCGGCCTGCAGGACGTGCTCGGCCCGGCGGGCTACGACCAGATCATCAGCAACACCGACGGCGTCCGGCGCACCGAGCAGGCCGCGATCGAGCACATGATCGCCCGCCAGGTCGACGGCCTGGCCTTCGCCGTGTTCCACACCCACGCCGAGGACCTGCTGCCGGCCATCGAGGCCGGCATCCCGGTGGTCCGGCTGGGCGGCAGGCTGGTCCAGCACGGCGTGGACCTGGTGCACAGCGACGACGAGGGCGGCGCGGCCGAGGCCACCCGCCACCTGCTCGGCTGCGGCTACCGCAGGATCGCCTTCGTGTGCGGCCCGGCCGCCGAGGGCCCGGCCGCCGAGCGGGTGGCCGGCTACCGCGCGGCGCTCGCCGACGCCGGCGTGCCGCCCGACCAGGCCCTCGTGGCGCACACCCACTTCAGCCGCGCGGGCGGCGCCGAGGGCGTGGCCCGGCTGCTGGAGCTCGCCGAACCGCCCGACGCCGTCCTGTGCGCGAACGACGTCATGGCGATCGGCGCCCTGGACGTGGCGGCGCAGCGGGGCCTGCGCGTTCCCGAGGACCTGGCCGTGATGGGCTTCGACGACATCGACGCCGCCGGCATGGTCTCGCCCGGCCTGACCACCATGGCCAACCCGGCCCGCGAGATCGGCCAGGCCACGGCCGTGCGGCTGCTCGAACGGCTGCGCGGCGCCATCGACGAGCCGTCGACCGAGCTCGTCGTCCCCGCGCGCCTCGTACGCCGTCAATCCGCCTGAGGCCTGAACGCGGACTCTTGACACCGCATCCGTTACGTGTAGATTTCGGGAACATCTTAACGATTTGCGCGCGCAGCCGATCCCACGGAGCATCCTTCACCCCCGAGAGGACGCCATGATCGCAAAACGTCGGAATCTCGCTCTCGTCCTCCTCTTAGCGGCCCTGGCCTGGCTGCCGCAGGCCACGCCGGCGGCCGCGGCGAAGCTGTCGAGGAACGTGCACCTGTTCTACTACCCCTGGTACGGCACGCCCGCCGGTGGCGAGTGGCGTCATTGGCAGCAGGGCGGCCACACCCCGCCCGAGGACGTCGGCGCCGACCTCTACCCCGCCCTTGGCGCCTACGACTCCGGCGACTCCCGGGTCCTGGCCCAGCACATGAAGTGGATCGGGCAGACCGGCGCCGGTGTGATCGTCTACAGCTGGTGGGGCCAGGGCGGCTACGAGGACGGCCTCGCCGGGCGCGTCATGGACGCCGCGGCCAAGCGGGGCATCAAGGTCGCCTGGCACCTGGAGCCGTACGAGGGCCGCACGGCCGCCTCGACCGTCGAGGACATCCGCTACCTGCACCAGCGGTACGGCTCGCACCCGGCCTTCGACAACGTCTTCTACGTGTTCTGGAGCCTGCAGGTCGCCGACTGGTCCGCGCTGGAGGCGGTGAACAAGGACAACGTCATCCTCGCCCAGACCACCGACACCACCAAGATCGAGCACTTCAACGGCATGTACACCTATGACGGCATCGCCGGGGCCACCGCGCCGGGCTGGAAGCAGGCCGGCGAGTACGCCAAGGCCCACGGGCTGATCTGGGCGCCCTCGGTCGCGCCCGGCTACATCGACGACCGCGCCGTGCCCGGCAACACCACGCCGACGGTCGCCCGCGCCGACGGCGCCGCCTACGACAGGCAGTGGACCAACGCCCTGGACCCGGCCATCGGCGGCTCGCCGACCTGGGTGTCGGTCACCTCCTTCAACGAGTGGCACGAGGGCTCGGTCATCGAGCCGGCCGACGGCACCCCGCCGTCCGGCCACGGTTACCAGACCTTCCAGGGCGCCTACGGCAAGCAGGGCAGGGCCGCCGAGACCGCCTATCTGGACCGCACGCGGTACTGGGTCGAGAAGTTCGAGAACGTGCGCTAGCCGTACGGGAAGGAAAGACCGATGACAACGGTGGGCAAGCGCGTGCTCGGCCTGGCCGCGGCGCTCGTGATGGGACTCGCGGCCTGCTCCAGCGGCGGTGGCGGTGGCGGTGGCGGGCAGGAGCAAGCCGGGCAGTCGTTGCGGATGTGGACGTTCAAGAAGTCGCACGCCGACGCGTTGAACAAGGCGGCGGCGCAGTTCAAGGCCAAGACGGGCATCAGCGTCACGGTCGAGGCGGTCACCCCCGACGACGTGTTCGTCAGCAAGGTCCAGAGCGCCGCCCAGACCAACGGCCTGCCGGACGTGCTGGAGGTGCACGCGGCCGGCGAGGACTTCGAGATGGGCTCGTCGGGCCTGCTGCAGGACCTCGCGGCCGACGTCACCGGCGACTGGAAGCAGCGCCTGCTGCCCTCCACGCGGGAGAGCGGCGTGCTGACCCAGAAGAAGATCGACTCGGTGGCCGTCGACTCCCCCATCAAGAACGGCAAGGCCGGGCAGCGCTTCTCCGTGCCGTTCACGGCCGGAGCCTTCGGCATCGTCTACGCCAACAAGGACAAGCTCCGGGCGGCCGGGCTCGATCCGGACACCCCGCCGAAGTCGTGGGAGGAGTTCCTGAAGGCGCTGGAGGCCACGACCGGCAAGAGCCAGGGCGGGCTGTCGCTGGGGCTGAAGATCTCCCAGACCGGCTTCAACTGGATCTATCAGCCGCTGGCCTTCGCCTACCTCGGCAAGGAGCGTTTCCACGCGCTGTTCGGCAAGGGCACCACGCAGGGCTTCGCCTCGCCGGACGGAGTCAAGACGCTGGAGACGTACGCCAAGCTGACGCCGTACTGGATGCCCGGCGCCACGACGCTGGGCATCGACGAGGCCGACGTCGCCTTCGCGCAGGGCAAGTCGGCCTTCGACGTGGGCGGCACGTTCACGCTGGCCTTCCTCGCACAGAACGGGATGAGCCCCGACAAGGTGCTCGCCTTCCCGATCCCGCCGTCGGCCGAGGGCACGCACAAGCAGATCTCGATGGCGCCGCTGGCGCTGACCGGGCTCGGCGTGACGGCCACGACGAAGAACCGCGAGGCGGCGATCAAGTGGATCGACTGGGTGACCTCGCCCGAGGGCGCGGGCATGGTGGCCAAGGAGTCGCTCGACCTGCCCGCGACCGACCTGGGCACCCAGGCCGAGGCCCTGCTCGGCAAGGACCTGGCCGCGCTGCAGAAGTACTTCACCGGGCCGCCGGAGAGCGCCTACGAGGCGGCCGACGACAGCTTCTTCCCCTCCGACTGGGACCAGGTCAAGCCCGGTGACCTCACCGTGCGGCTGACGCCGCTGAAGGAGCTCGGCCCGCAGCAGGCGGGCACGGAGCTGGACAAGGTCATGGCGTCGATGTGGAAGTCCACCCAGTGACGACGACCGTCGAACTCCCCGCCCGGCGGCTGCGCGAGCGGCCGCCGGCGCGGGCGGGGGCGGCCCGCCGGCGGCGCCGGCTGGTCGGATGGGCCTTCGTCGCGCCCGCGGTCGTGCTGTTCCTGGTGATGGGCGCCTACACGATCGCCAGCGGGTTCCTGCTGAGCTTCGCCAAGTGGAACGGCTTCACGCCCGACTGGCGCTGGGTCGGGCTCGGCAACTACGCCGACCTGCTGTACGCGGACCCGTCGCTCGCCGCCGACCTGCGCCGGGCCGCGGGGAACACGGCGCAGGTGATGGTCGCCGTGCCGCTGCTGACCGTGGCCGTCTCCCTGCCGCTCGCGGTGATGCTGAACTCCATCACCCGCCTGCGCGCCGTTCTCCGCTCCGTCTACTTCCTGCCGTACGTGACCAGCGGCATCGCCGTCTACTACGCCTGGCGTTACGTGCTGCAGCCCGACGGCGCGATCAACCTGCTGCTCGGCTCGCTGGGCCTGGGCGGTCTGCGGCAGCCGCAGGGCTTCCTCGGCAACCCGGACACCGCGCTGCCGACGCTGATCGTCGTCCTGGTGTGGTCGAGCGTGCCCGTGGCCACGCTGCTCTACCTCAGCGGGCTGCAGGCCATCGACCGCGGCATCGTCGAGGCCGCGCGCATCGACGGCGCCGGCTCCTGGCACGTGCTGCGGCGCGTCATCTGGCCGCTGCTGCGGCCCATCACCGTGGCCGTCGTGCTGCTCGGCGTCCGCGACGCGCTGCACGGCTTCCAGATCTTCCTGATCACGACCAACGGCGGGCCCGGCGGGCACACCGACGTGCTGGGGCTGATGGCGTACCGGCTGGCGTTCATGAAGGGCCTGGCGCCCTCGCTCGGCCACGCGAGCGCGCTGGGCTGGCTGCTGTTCGCCGGAGCCGTCCTGCTGACCCTGGCCAACGCGCGGCTGCTCCGGAGGGTCCAGTGAAGCGTTTCGCCTATGCCGGGCTGTTCGTCTACGCCCTGATCAGCGTGTATCCGTTCCTGTGGATGGTGACGGGCGCCTTCAAGACCCGCGGCGAGATCCTCGAGGGCAACCTGCTGCCGCGCGAGCCCACGCTCGACACCCTCATCGCCACGTGGGGCCGGCTGCACTTCCTGGACTACTTCCTCAACAGCCTCAAGGTCACGGCGATGACGGTGATCGGCGTGCTGGTGGTCTACAGCCTGGCCTCCTACGCCTTCGCCGTCCTGGACTTCCCCGGCCGCCGGTTCCTGTACTGGTTCTTCGTGGCGCTGCTGTTCGTGCCGGGCATCACGGTGCTGCTGCCGGTGGTGATCCTGGAGAAGAACCTCGGGCTGCTGGGCGGCCATCTGGGGCTGGTGCTGCCCTTCGTCAACGGCACCGCGCCGCTGACGGTGCTGCTGCTGACCAACAGCTACGGCTCCATCCCCCGCGACCTGCGCGAGGCCGCCAGGTCGGACGGCGCGGGCGAAGCGCGGATCTTCTGGTCGGTGTATCTGCCGCTCGCCAAACCGGCGCACATCACCGTCGCCGTGCTGACGGCGGTGCCGACGTGGAACGAGTACGTGCTGACGCGGGTGTCGCTCTCGGACCGGTCGCTGTTCACCCTGCCGCTGGGACTCGAGTCGCTCATCGCCAGTGACGTGCCGAGCTACAACGAGGTCATGGCCGCCTCCCTGATCATCGTGCTGCCGGTGATCGCGCTCTTCCTGTTCCTGCAGCGGTACTTCGTCAACGGGCTGGTGGGGGCGATCAAGGGCTGATCGAGCACCGGCCCGGGTGCGCGGCACAGACCTCCGACCACGTGACATGCCACATCCCGACCCCCCGAAAGGTGAGCATGGTGAAGAGGTTGTTACGGTCCCTCCCCCTGCTGGCGATCGTCGGCGCGTTGCTGTCCGGGACGCCGGCGCTGGCCTCACCGGCCGACGCCGCGTTCGACCAGTCCGCGGGAGCGCTGGACGTCGACCACGCGGGTTACCTGTCCAAGCACGACATCGTCTACAACAGGCCCAACACCAACCCGCTGTACGGCATGACCGTGGGCAACGGCCGTACCGGAGCGATGGTCTGGAGTCAGAACGGGCTGACGATGCAGACCTCGGGGGTGGACCTGTCCCAGCAGTCCGCGTTCGCGGCGGGGCTGGTCAACCTGGCCACCAGCCCGGGCATGGACACCGGGTACACGAACTTCCAGCAGCGGCTGTCCCTGTACGACGGCACCCTCACCACCAAGTACGACTCCAACCGCACCGTCACCGTCATGGGGTCGCCGAACTCCGAGGTGATGGGCATCCACGTGGACGACAGCCGCGGCGGTGTCTCCAGCGTGGCCCTGACCCTGAGCATGTGGGACACGGCGAACCTCCAGAACAGCGGCGATGTGCCCGACCTGAACACCTGGAAGACCGTCTCGACCTTCGCCGACGCGAGCGCCGCCGGCCTGAGCCGGGGGCAGAGCGACGCCGACGGGTTCGGCTACACGCTGGCCGCCACGGTCGAGGGCGCGAGCTACTCCACCCAGGTCGTCGACTCCCGCACGGTACGGCTCACCATCACGCCCACCTCCAGCTACACCATCTGGTTCACCGCGGCCGGCCGGGTCAACGCCCCCAACCGCGACTCGGCAGGGCAGGCCCGCAACCAGCTCGCCGCCGTGAAGTCCACCGGGTACGCGACCACGTTCGCCAACTACCGCAACTGGTGGCACGCCTTCTGGGCCAAGTCGTTCGTCCAGTATTCCGGCCTGTCCGGCGACGCGGACTACCTGGAGAACGTCTACTACCTGTCCACGTACATGATCGCCGCGGGCGGCTACGGCAACTACCCGGCCCACTTCATCAACGGCGTCTTCAGGGCGACCCAGGACAACACGAAGTGGAGCAACGCGTACTGGTACTGGAACCAGCGTGACGTCTACCTGTCCTTCCTCGCCTCCAACCATCCCGACCTCATCGACAGGCACAACAACCTGTACGCCAGGAACTACAACGCCCTGAAGTCGTACACCCAGACGCGGTACAACGTCGACGGCCTGTGGGTACCGGAGACCATGGGCTGGGACGGCAACGCGCGCGGCACGGTCAACAGCGACTACACCAAGAACATCCTGTCGACCGGCTACGAGGCCGCCTACAGCATGTACCTGCGCTACCGCTACACCGACGACGCGAACTACCTGCGCGACGTGGCCTACCCGTTCATGCGGGAGACGGCGAAGTTCTACTCGGCCATGCTCTCCCACGACGCGGCCACGAACACGTACTACCTGGCCAACTCCAACTCGCACGAGACGTACTGGAACGTCCGCAACGCGATCACCGACCTGGCCGCCGTGCGCGCGATCTTCCCCCTGACGATCGAGGTCAGCCGGCAGCTCGGGGTGGACGCGGGGCTGCGGTCCACGTGGCAGAACGTGCTCGACCACCTGGTGCCCTACGTGGTCTCGAACGGCGCCTACCAGCCGCACCAGCCGCCGATCTCGCAGACCAGGAACAACGAGAACGTCTCCGCCGAGCTGATCTGGCCGTACGACCTGACCGGGATCGGCTTCCCCGACCACCAGACCGCGGTCAGCACCTGGAACCAGCGGCCCTTCCCCTACGGCAACGTGTGGTCCAACGACGCCGTGCAGGCCGCCCGGCTGGGCCTCGGCGACCAGGCGTACAACGGCATGAAGACCATGCTGCAGAAATACCAGAACTACCCGAACGGCATGACGAACAACACCAACGGCGTCTTCGAGTACCTGGGCGTGCACCTCACGGCGCTCAACGAGTCGCTCATGCAGAGCTACAACGGCAGGATCCGGGTGTTCCCCGCCGTGCCGGCCGACTCCTCGTTCGTCGGCAAGTTCACCCTGCTGGCCAAGGACGGCTTCCTGGTCAGCTCCGAGCGGGAGGCCGGCGAGGTCAAGTACGTCGGACTGAAGAGCGTGTACGGCAAGCAGGCCACCGTGGTCAACCCGTGGGGCACCCAGCAGGTCCGCGTCCGCCGCACCTCCGACAACGCGACCATCACGACGAGCTCGAGCGCGGAGATCGGCTTCGCCACCGCCGCCGGATCCGTCTACGTGGTGGAGCGCACCGCGAAGCCGCTCGGCTCCTACACCGCCACCCGGCTCACCGGCACCGCCAACCAGGGCGTGAAGTCCCTGAGCGGCACCGCCTCCACCCTGGGCCTCCCGACCGGGTCGGCGCCGTCCGGCGCGATCAGCCTGCGCTCGCGCGCCAACAACCTGTACGTGTCCGCCGAGAACGCCGGCGCCCAGCCCTTGATCGCCAACCGCGCGACGATCGGCGGCTGGGAGCAGTTCGACCGCGTGGACCTCGGCAACGGCAACATCGCCCTCAGGGCCAGGGCCAACGGCAAGTACGTGGCCGCGGAAAGCGCCGGAGCGCAACCGTTGATCGCCAACCGCGACGCCGTCGGACCCTGGGAGACCTTCCAGCTCGTCAACAACCCTGACGGCACCATCAGCCTCAAAGCCCAGGCCAACGGCCAGTACGTCTGCGCCGACAACGCCGGCGCCGCGCCGCTCATCGCCAACCGCACCGCCATCGGACCCTGGGAGTCGTTCGACCTGATCACCGGCTGACGGCCTTCGTGGCGCGCCGGCTCTCCCCGGCGCGCCACGACACAGGTCAGCCTGCCTTCTTCACGGACAGGCGGGCGATGAGCGCGTCCGTGTCGCGGGCCAGCACCTGGCGGAGCTCCTCCACCGTCACCAGCGCCGGCGCTGCGTCCCAGGACGCCCGGACAGCTCGCCGTCGACATCGCCGACGAGCTCGACTTCGCCCGCGCCGAACTGCGCGACCTGGGAGTGACGGCATGACGCCGCAGCTCAAGGACCTCGGGCCTGCGGCGGACACCGCGCGGGCACGCGCGATGTCCGCCGCCACGACGTCACGTGGGAAAGTGCTCAGCCCGTGTAGTCGGTGGCGTGGGTCTCACCGCTCGGCCACAGGTATCTGCCGTGGTCGGCCGTCGTGTAGGTCTGGTTGTCGTCGCCCGTACGGGCCTGGATGAGGTTGCGGCGCCAGGTGGAGCCGCGCGCCGACCCGCCCCAGATGTTGCCGTACAGGAAGCCGTAGAGCTGCTCGAGTTCGGCCGAGAAGACGTTGTCGGTGACCGTGATGTTCGTGGCGTTGTTGACGACACCGATGCTGAGCGCGTACCCCCAGCCGGAGACGTAGTTGTTCGTGACCGAGATGTGGTCGTACACGCCGCTGCCCTGCAGGGCCAGGGCGTTGGTGTTGCCCAGGGAGGCCAGGGTGTTGTGGTCGACGATCATGGGACCGCCGTTGCCTTCGCTCTGCGGGCCGATGCCGTCGTGGTGGTATTCGTCGTGCGACGTATCGGCCATGTCGTGGATGTAGTTGTTCGTCCAGGTCGACGGGCGGTCCGGGAAACCCGTCACCATGATCATGCCCGCGTTGCCCCAGATGTCGTTGTGGTCCATGACGGCCACGGCTTCCTTCATCGTCGTGGCGAGCTGCCAGGAGTCCTCGAACGGCGTGCCGGGCTTGGTGTGGGACGACGAGACGGTGCCGTCGTTGCCGGGCGGCATCGCGTAGGAGCTCGGCTTGAACGTCGAGTAGAGGAACTTGATGTCGTTGTCCGAGTAGATCTGGACGAGGTTGTCGTTGGGGTTGGTGCCCTCGAACAGGCAGCCGACGAACGTCAGGTTGTCGCCGTAGATCAGCACCTTCAGGCCGAGGAAGCGCTTGTAGGAGATGACGCTGTTGTCCGGGAACTCGAGCCTCAGCGGCTTGTCGGCGCTCATGCCCGCCGCGTAGTCGGTGAGCTTGCCCGGGTACGCGCCCAGCCCCAGGCCTCCGGCGTTGGCCGGCGTGTTGGCGTAGCCGGTGTTCGAGAAGTCCGGCCAGTAGCCGGAACCGTCGTTGGGCCGGGCGTCGATGGCGCTCACGGCCTCCGCCGCGCCGCTCGTACGGAATTCGCCGCCGGTGACGACGCTCGTGGAAAGACCGGCGACGAGCAAGGCGAGGGCGACGGCGGCGAAGAAGGAGCTCCGGGCGAACGCGCGGACGAGGGGTAAGCGCCGGGGATTCTCGACGTCCTGGCGATGTGAGGTCTTGATGTCGTGCTCCGATCGGGTCGATTACGAGTCGCCGTGCCGTCCGGCGGCGGCGGTGATCTTTCGGCATCACGTAGTGTGCCGGGGAGACCCGGGGTTTCGGGCGCTTTCTTATAACCACATTGCGCAGCCGAAAAGTCTCTCCCCGTGATCACTCATGCTCTTGCTGGGTGAAAAGTTTTGAGTCGAGGCGAAATAGCGGGAAGGCCCGCGCCCCGATCCGCTCACCCCGACGGCGGCCGAGGCGTGGCGAGCTCGGGCAGGCGCAGCACGAACCGGGCCCCGCGCCGGCTGTCCTCGACGGTCAGGGTTCCGCCGTGGGCCTGGGCGATCTGCCGGGCGATCGGCAGCCCGAGCCCGGTGCCGCCGGGGTCGCGGGCGCGGGAGGCTTCAAGGCGGGTGAAGCGCTGGAAGATGATCTCCCGGTGCTCGGGGGCGATCCCGTCACCGTCATCGCTCACCTCCAGCGTCACGACGTCGGCATCCAGCGTCAGGGTGACGGTGACGGCGGAGGTGGCGTGCCGATCGGCGTTGTCCAGCAGGTTGTTCAGCAACCGGGACAGCTCGATCCGTGAGCCGTCCACCATGACGCCGGGCATGAGGCGGTGGCGCAGGTCAGCCTTGGCGAGGCGGCGCTCCAGCTCGCCGGCGACCAGTTCGGTGAAGTCGATCGGCTCGTGGCGGCCGGTGACGCCGGCGTCCAGCCGCGCTTCCTGGAGCAGGTCGCAGATGAGGGCCTGCATGCGTTCCACGCTGTCCAGGAGCGCGTCGGCGGTGCGCTGCCAGTCGGCCTGGTCCGGGTCGATCAGCGCCTCCTCGATGCGGGTACGTATGGCGGTCAGGGGGCTGCGCAGGTCGTGAGAGGCATCGGAGGCGAAGCGGAGCTGCTGCTCCACCGCGGTATGAGCGCGTTCCAGCGTCCGGTTCGCGGTCTCGGCCAGGGTCCGCAGCTCGTCGCGGTATTTCGGCACGGGCACCCGGTGCCGCAGATCGCCGGATGTGGTGATCTGGGCTAGTTTGCCGCTGATGGCGTCCACGGGCTGCAGGGTCGTGCCCACGATCCGGTAGCTGCCGGCCGTGGCCACCGCGACCAGCAGCAGGCAGCCGGTGGCGAGTGGGATGATCAGCTCGGAGCGGACGTACCAGGGGACGTAGGGGACGGCCA
This sequence comes from Nonomuraea sp. NPDC005650, assembly GCF_040605375.1. NCBI lineage: Bacteria > Bacillati > Actinomycetota > Actinomycetes > Streptosporangiales > Streptosporangiaceae > Nonomuraea > Nonomuraea sp. NPDC005650. Next base: position 127,213 of record NZ_JBEXCR010000029.1, on the reverse strand, counting down.
TGTCAAGGCGCCAGACGCCGTCGTCGCGGTGGAAGGGGTAGGCGAGGACGATCATACAGCGGCCGGGGAAAACCCTTGTGTCGCAGGAGGTGGTGGTGGCGTAGGCGTCGGGATCCGGGCGCAGGTTCGTCATCGGCGGCTTGCCCGCCATGTCATGGGTGGCCGTGACCAGGGTGCCGGCCGGGTCGAACACCTGGATCGCCGGTCCTGGGCCGCTCTCGGCCAGATCGGGGACGTGCCGGCGCATTTGGGCGCCGAGGCTCGCGGCGCCGGTGAAGAGCTGATCGGTCCGGTATTCGATGGCCGCCTGCCGGCTCATCAGCACGATGAACACCGCCATGGCGGTGCACATCAGTGCCGTGACGACGCCGGCCACCATGGCCAGGCGGCACCTGATCGAATAACGATGCCACCAGCTCACTCTGATCACCCCTCCTGATCAGAGACACCGCGATACCCCCTTTGTTCCTTACCGGTTCACGGAAAAGCGACGACCAAAAGATGGCAAACGTCAGCACCGATGCATGAAACACCCATACCGCGGCATGGGTATGCGGTCAGCCCCGCTACGACGCGGGCGAATCCGTGCTCTCCCGAAATGCCAGCCGATGCGGCACGCACACCTCGTGCGCCCTGTCCGTCCCGCCGCTCAGCCGCTCGGCCAGCAGGTCGACCGCCGACTGCGCGATCAGCGCCTTGTCGGGCGCCACGGTCGACAGCGTGGGCGTGGCGAACCGGCCGTCCTGGATGTCGTCGAACCCCATCACCATCACCTCGCCCGGCACCTCGTACCCCCGCTTGAGCAGCGTTCGCAGGGCGCCCAGCGCGAGCGTGTCGTTGAAGCAGAAGACCGCGTCCGGCGCGCCTGAGTCGAGCAGGCGGCTCATGGCCTCGGCGCCGTCGGCGCGCCCCCAGCGCGCGACCGGCGCGACGAGTGACGGGTCGGCGGGGATTCCGGCCTCGGCGAGCGCCTGCTGGTAGCCCTTCAGCCGCAGGCGGCCCGTCGCGGCGACGGCCGTGCGCTGCACGCCGATGGCGGCGATCCTGCGCCTGCCGCGCTCGGCCAGGTGCAGGGTGGCCGCCCGCGCGGCGGCCACGTTGTCGATGCCGACGTGATCGTACGGCGAGCGGCCCATCCCGATGCGCTCCCCGAGCAGCACCATCGGCGTACGCTCGTCGCGCCCGGCCAGGTCCTTGCCCGTGAGCGCGAGCGGGCTGAACAGCAGCCCGTCGATGAGGTGGTCGCGGATCCCGGAGACCACCACGCGTTCCTTGGCCCGGTCGCCCTGGGTCTGGTCGATGAGCACGGTCCAGCCTCGCCGGTCAGCCGCCTCGATGACGTTCGTGGCCAGCTCGGCGAAGTAGGGGTTGTCCAGGTCGGGCACCGCCAGCGCGACCACGCCGGAGCGGCCCGCGCGCAGGCTGCGCGCCGACAGGTTCGGCCGGTAGGAGAGCTCGGCTATCGCCGCCTCCACCCGGGCGCGCGTCTCGCCACTGACATGGGGATAGTCGTTGACCACGTTGGACACGGTCTTGATCGACACCCCGGCCAGCTCGGCGACGTCCTTCAGCCTCGGCCGCACCATGCCCCCTTCGCCATCGGCACCCTACCTGGTTTACAACGATGTAACGAACTGGCGCCAGGCAATTTACAACGTTGGAACCAACGATGTAAAACGTCCGTAACCTCACGGGCAGGAGTGATCTGGCATGTCCCTCGACAACCTCTCCAGGCGGCGCGCACTGGGCCTGGGCCTCGGTGCGCTGGTCATCGGCGCCGCGGGCTGCGGCGGGGGCGGCGGCCCCAAGCAGGCGCAGGCGCCGGCCACCACGGCGGCGCCCACCGAATACACCGGCCCCTCGGTCTCGCTGAAGTTCTGGAACGGCTTCACCGGCGGCGACGGCCCGGTCATGAAGAAGCTGGTGGACCAGTTCAACGCCGAGCACCCGAACATCCAGGTGTCGATGAACGTCTACAAGTGGGAGGACTACTACGCGAAGGTCCCCGCGGCCGTCTCCGCAGGTCAAGGCCCCGACCTCGGCATCATGCACGTCGACAGCGTGGCCACCAACGCGGCCCGCCAGGTGGTCCTGCCCCTCGACGACGTGGCCAACGCGCTCGGCCTCACCGAGGCGGACTTCTCCCCGCCGGTCTGGAAGGCCGGCGTCTACAAGGGCGCGCGCTACTCGATCCCGCTCGACGTGCACCCGCTCGGCATGTTCTACAACAAGACGGTCATGAAGCAGGCCGGGCTCGACCCGGAGCAGCCGCCCAAGACCGGCGAGGAGTACCTGGCGGCGCTGGAGGCGCTGAAGAAGGCGGGCATCCAGGGGCACTGGGCCACGCCGTTCCCGTTCACCGGAAGCATGCAGTTCGGGACGCTGCTCTACCAGAACGGCGGCCAGCTCTTCGCCGACGACGCCGGCGTCTCGCGCTTCGCCGAGGACCCCGGCGTGCAGGCCCTGACCTGGCTCGTCGACCTCGTCAACAAGGGCTACAGCCCCAAGAACGTCGGCCAGGACGCCGACTTCATCGCCCTGCAGAACGGCAAGGCCGCGTTCAACTGGAACGGCATCTGGTCCATCAACACGCTCAAGGAGATCAAGGGCCTGGAGTGGGGCGTCGCGCCGCTCCCGCAGATCGGGGCGAAACCGGCGGCGTGGGCGGGCTCGCACCAGTTCGTGGTGTTCAAGCAGCGTACGCCCGACCAGAACAAGCTGACCGCGGCCAAGGTGTTCATCAACTGGATCAGCAGCCACTCGCTGGAGTGGGCCAAGGGCGGCCAGGTGCCGGCGCGCAAGTCGATCCGCGACAGCGCGGAGTTCGCGGCGCTGAAGGAGCAGGCCACGATCGGCACCCAGATCGACTACCTGTACTTCCCGCCGTCGGTGGCGGGCATCGGGGACGCCTCCGCGGTCGTCGACCAGGCGATCAACGCGGCGATCCTGCTCAAGAAGAGCCCCAAGGACGCGCTCACGGAGGCCGCCGCAAAGGCCGACAAGATCCTTGAGGCCAACCGGAAGAAGTACGGCGCCTGATGGTCGCGATCTCAGCGGAAGAGACGCTGGGGCGGGAGGTGCGCGTTCCCCGATCGGGCAAGGCGACGCCGTACCTGTTCCTGGCGCCGTACCTGATCCTGTTCTCCGTGTTCGTGCTGGCCCCGGCCCTGTTCGGGATCTGGGTGAGCCTGCACGACTGGGACTACCTGCTCGAGGGCAAGCCGTTCGTCGGCCTGGACAACTACACGGCGCTGTTCGACGACCAGTCGGCCGTCTACGGCGACTTCTGGATGTCGATGCGGGCGACCGGGATCTTCACCGTGTTCAGCGTGCCGTTCCTGGTCGTGCTGCCGCTCGGGGTGGCGCTGCTGCTCAACCGGCCCTTCCGGGGCAGGACGCTGTTCCGGGGGCTGTTCTTCGCGCCGTTCGTGCTGGGCGTGGCGGTGGTGTGCCTGATGTGGCGGCTGCTGCTCGACCCGAACCTCGGCCTGGTCGACTGGATACTCGGCACGCCGATCCCCTGGACCACCGCGACGCCGTGGGCCTGGATCGCGCTGGTCGGGGTGACGGTCTGGTGGACGCTCGGGTTCAACGCGGTGATCTACCTGGCCGGGATGCAGGACATCCCGCGCGAGCTGTACGACGCGGCGAAGGTGGACGGCGCGGGGCGGTGGGGCGAGTTCGTCCACGTCACGCTGCCGGGGCTGCGGCCCGTCGCGCTGTTCGTGGTGACGACGACGATCCTGGCCTCGGCGAACATGTTCGGGCAGTCGTACCTGCTGACCCAGGGGGCGCCGGGCGGGGAGACGCGGACCGCGATCATGTACCTGCTCCAGCAGGGGCTCAGGGAGTACAAGATGGGCAGCGCCTCGGCCATGAGCTACCTGCTCACGCTGCTGCTGATCCTGGTCAGCGTGGTCAACTTCCGGCTGTTCAGGACCCGGCCGTGAAGCGCTACACGGGCCTGCTGGCCCTCGCCGTGCTGTTCGTGGGGCCGCTGGTGTGGGCCTTGGGCGTGTCGTTCAAGACGCAGACCGAGGCCACCCGGGTGCCGCCCACGCTGCTGCCGACCGAGCCGACGACGTCCGCGTACGGGACGGTCTTCCAGGGCACCACGGACACGCCGGTGCTGCGCTGGTTCGCCAACAGTCTCATCGCCGCCACGGGGCACATGCTGCTGGTGCTCGCGGTGTCGTCGCTGGCCGCGTACGCGCTGGCCAGGCTGGAGTTCCGCGGCAAGAAGCTGATGTTCGGGATGATCGTCGGCACGCTGCTGGTGCCGGGGTTCGTCTTCCTCATCCCGCAGTTCCTGATCGTCGACCGGCTCGGCTGGCTGGACAGCCTGACGGCGCTCATCGTGCCAGGGGCGGCGGGCGCGTTCGGGGTGTTCTTCCTGCGGCAGTTCTTCCTCGGGCTGCCGCGCGAGCTGGACGAGGCCGCGCTGATGGAGGGCGCCAACCACTGGCACATCTTCTGGCGGGTCACGCTGCCGCTGTCGCGGCCCGCGCTGGCCACGCTGGCCGTGCTGAGCTTCCTGTCCAACTGGAACGACTTCATCTGGCCGATCTACGTGATCTTCAGTCCCGAATACTTCACGCTGCCGCCGGGCCTGTCGATCCTGCAGGGGGCGTACACGATCCACTATCCGGTGATCATGGCGGGCGCGGTGCTGGCCAGCATCCCCGTCCTGATCCTCTTCAGTCTGACCCAGCGGTACGTCATCGAAGGCATCTCTCGTAGTGGCCTGAAGGGCTGACACATGCACTTGGCTGTCATCGCCACACTGATCCTCTCCCTCTTCACCAATCCGGTGTCCGGCTCCTTCTCCGACACGTTCGCCGACCCGTCGGTGATCAGGGGGCAGGACGGCTACTGGTACTCCTACGGCACGTCGGACCCGCTGCGCGAGGGCGAGAAGGTCCTGCACCGGCTGCCGATCGCCCGCTCGGCCGACCTGGTCAACTGGACCTACGTGGGCGACGCGTTCGGGCCGGACAACCTGCCGTCGTACGCGTCGCCGGGCAGCCTGTTCTGGGCGCCGGACATCCGTTACCTCGACGGCCGGTACGTCATGTACTTCACCGTCACCGACACCGCCACCACGCCCGCCAACTGGGACTACTCGATCGGCGCCGCCACGGCGCCCACGCCGGCCGGGCCGTGGACGCACATCGACGCCCCGGTCGTCGCCCCGCGTCCCTCGGGCGGCTCGTACTGGAACACGATCGACCCCTCGCAGTTCACCGACGTGGACGGGCGCAGGTACCTGTACTTCGGCGGGTTCTTCGGCGGCCTGTGGGTGACCGAGCTGTCCGCCGACGGGCTGCGCGCCACCGGGCAGCCGCAGCAGGTCGCGATCGACAACAAGTTCGAGGGCGCGTACGTGGTGCGCCACGACGGCTACTACTACCTGCTCGGCTCCTCGGCGAACTGCTGTGCCGGGCCGACCACCGGCTACTCGGTGCTGGCCGGGCGCTCGACCAGCCCGCGCGGGCCGTTCGTCGACCGCGAGGGCGTGCCGCTGCTGGCCTCGCGCGCCGGCGGCACCCCCGTCCTGGACCAGAACGGCAACCGCTTCATCGGCACCGGCCACCACGCCCAGCTCACCGACCTCTCCGGTCAGGACTGGATGCTCTACCACGCCATCGATCGAAGTGACCCGTTCCTGGACGAGCCGTACGGGATCAACGAGCGGCCCATGCTGCTGGACCGGCTGGACTGGATCGACGGCTGGCCGACCGTGCGTGCGGGGGCCGGGCCTTCCGAGCAGTCGCGGGAGACGCCGGTGACCCGCGGGGTCGTGGACGACCGGTTCGCGGGCGATCTGTCGGGCTGGCGGAACCCGGCCGGCTGGACCGTACAGGATGGACATGTCCGTGGCCAGGGCACGCTCATCAGCCGTAAGTCGCTCGGCGGGGACGTCCGCGTCGAGACCGACCTCAGGACGGACAAGTCCGCCGGGATCCGCATCGGCGGCACGTCCGCGGTCGTTTCGCCCGCCGGGCTGACGCTCACCTCGGGCGGCGCGTCCCGTACGGTGGCGCTGCCCGGAGGGGCCGCGACCTGGCACAACCTGGCTCTCACCGTCGAGGGACGGACGATCACCGCCGAGGTGACCGAGGCCCGGCTCCGTGACCCGCAGGCGAGCGTCACCGTCACGGGCAGCGCGAGCGGCCCGATCGGGCTGGTCTCCGACGGGGGCGCCGACTTCGACAACGTCTCCGCCGCCCCGCTGTTCAAGGCCGTCACCAAGGCGGCGCCGACGCCGCGTACGGGCAGGCTGCTGGACGCCGACGAGTTCGGCGGGCCGCTCGACTCCCGCTGGACCTGGGTGCGGCAGGACGCCGCGGCCAAGACCGAGGAGGGCGTGCTGCGCTGGCCCGTCCAGGGCGCCGACCTGGTCGGGGCCGGCAACCAGGCGTCGGTGCTGCTGCGCGAGGCCCCCAAGGGCGACTACGTCGTGGAGACCAAGGTCACGCTCGACCTGGGCGAGGACGCCGTCCGCAACTACCAGCAGGCCGGGCTGGTCGCCTACGCCTCCGACGACGACTTCGCCCGCCTGTCCCAGGTCGCCATCTGGAACACCCGCCAGGTCGAGTACGGCCGCGAGCTGACCTTCGCCGGCCGCCTGTCCTACGGCGGCAACATCGTCGGCCCGCCCGCCAGGACCACCTGGCTGCGGCTGGCGCACCACGTGGACCCGGCCAACGGGGAGCACGAGTTCCGCGCCGGATCCAGCCGCGACGGCAAGACCTGGACCTGGGGCGGCGTGTGGACCTTCCCCAAGGACACGGCCGTGCGCATCGGCCTGGTCGCCCACGGCGGGGCCCAGCCGGCCGTCAACGCCGACTTCGACTACGTACGCGTCTACCGAGGAGCCTGACCTGTGCCGCAAGCACACCTGACCCTTGACCCCTCTTTCCGCATCGCCCCCGTCAACCGGCGCCTGTTCGGCTCGTTCGTCGAGCACATGGGCCGGTGTGTCTACACCGGCATCTACGAACCCGGCCACCCGGCGGCGGACGACCACGGCTTCCGCACCGACGTGCTGGAGCTGACCCGCGAGATGGGCGTGAGCGTGGTCCGCTACCCGGGAGGCAACTTCGTCTCCGGCTACCGCTGGGAGGACGGCGTCGGCCCCAACCGGCCCTCCCGGCTGGACCTGGCCTGGCGGCAGATCGAGACGAACGCGTTCGGGCTCAACGAGTTCATGACCTGGACCCGGGCCGCCGGGGTGGAGCCGATGATGGCCGTCAACCTCGGCACCCGGGGCCTCCAAGAGGCGTGTGACCTGCTCGAATACGCCAACCACCCCTCGGGTACGGAGTGGTCGGACCTGCGGGTCAAACACGGGGTGACCGACCCGTACGGGATCAGGCTCTGGTGTCTCGGCAACGAGATGGACGGCCCCTGGCAGGTCGGCCACAAGACCGCGCACGAGTACGGACGGCTCGCGAACGAGACCGCCAAGGCCATGCGGCTCGTCGACCCCGACGTCGAGCTGGTGCTGTGCGGCAGCTCCAACAGCGGGATGCCGACGTTCGGCGCGTGGGAGGCCACCGTCCTCGAACACGCCTACGACGCGGTCGACTACCTGTCGCTGCACAACTACTACGAGGAGAACGGCGACCTGCCCGGCTTCCTCTGCAGCGCCGTGGACATGGATCGCTACATCTCGGCCATCGTGGCCACGGCCGACCACATCGGGGCGAAGCTCCGGCGCAAGAAGAAGATCAACCTGTCCTTCGACGAGTGGAACGTCTGGAACCAGAGCCGGTTCACCGGGCGCGAGCGCTCGCCGTTCCAGGAGGCGCCGGAGCTGATCGAGGACACCTTCACCGCCGCCGACGCCGTGGTGGTGGGGGACTTCCTGATCACGCTGCTGCGGCACGCCGACCGGGTGAGCATCGCCTGCCAGGCGCAGCTCGCCAACATCATCGCGCCGATCAGGACCGAGCCCGGCGGCCCGGCCTGGCGTCAGACGATCTTCCACCCGTTCGCGCTGACGGCCCGGCACGCGCGCGGCACCGTGCTACGGGTGGAGCCGTCCGGGCCGCTCCTGGAGACCGGACGGTACGGCGAGGCGCCCGCGCTGTCGGCGGTGGCCACCGTCGACGGGTCCCAGGTGGCGCTGTTCGCCGTCAACCGGTCGCCCGACCAGGACCTCGACCTCACCGCCCGGCTCCCGGCGGCGGTCAGGCCGGTGTCGGCCTCGGTGATCGCCGCCGGGGACGACCCGCACCGGGTGGAGGCCCTTCCGCAGCCGCTGACCGTACGGGCTGACGGTGACCGGCTGACGGCGCGGCTGCCCGCCGCCTCGTGGACGATGATTCTTGCGGAGTGCGATGATTTGCGCGATCAGCACTGATTCGTAGACCGGGCTGGCGGAGGCCCGGGGCGCCCTGTCGAGGCCGCGGTCCAGCTCGCGCCGGAGCGCGGCCTCGACGACGGCGAGGTGACAGCGGTCGGTTAGCCTGACCACGCTAGATCAACTTTATCCATGCAAACGGGACAAGCCCGTTGCCGTCGATGCGTGAAGGTGACACCGATGTTGAACTACGGCCTCGACCTGTCCGCCATAGAGCTCGACCTCGCTCTGCCCGACCTGGCAGCCGAAGGGGATGAGCTTGACGCCCTGGTATCGGCGCAGGCCGACTGGTCGAAGCCGACGCCGGCAGCGGGATGGACGATCGCCCACCAGATCGCCCATCTTGCCTCAGCCGACGCGAACGTCCTCATCGCCCTGCGGACCCCGGAGGCGTTCGAGGCCGTGCTGAAGCAGGCGGAAGCCGCAGGCAGCCGATACGCCGACCTCGACGCCGCCGCGGGGGCGGCCAGACCGCGATCGGTGCTGCTGGAGCAGTGGCGCGCCGGTCGCGCCGAGGTGGCGGCGGAGCTACGTGACGTTCCGCCGGACCACGGGTTTCCGTGGTACGGGGCGCAGTTGACCACAGCGCTCATGGTGCCGCTTCGGCTGATGGAAACCTGGGCTCACGGGCAGGACGTCTTCGATGCGCTGGGTGCCTCACGCCGTCCGACGGGCCGGCTCCGGCATGTGGCCTCGCTGGGAGTGGTCGGGCGAGAGCTGTCGTTCTATGCCGCGCAAGTGCCTGGTCCGGCGGAGCCGTTCCGGGTCGAGCTGACCGGTCCCGACGGCCAGACCTGGGCATGGGGGCCGGAAGACGCCGCGCAACGGGTTCAGGGCAGCGCCCTCGACTTCTGCCTCCGAGTCACCCACCGCAGGTCCCGGGCCCAGACCGACCTCACGGCGGTCGGCGAGGACGCGGACAAGTGGCTGGACATCGCTCGCGTTTTCCTCTGATGAGGCAAGTGGCGAGGTACGCCCCTTGACCAGACTTAAACAAGAACCCATGATAAGTGCCCATGCGACGTCGAGCACTCCCCTTACTCTGCGTTACCTTGCTGCTCGCGCCATTCGGACCATTCACGCCGGCCGCCCTGGCCGGTCCGAACGCCGCGCAGCTATGGGTCGAGAGTCCGCAGAAGACCGTCTATCGCACGACGACCGTCCCGCAGAGGCCGAGCACCTCCATCGACCTCGTAGCCGCCCGCGGTGAATACGAGAGCGCGCAGATCGCCGTGCGCGCGAAAGAACGGCTGCGCATCGAGCGCGTCCGATTCGGCGACCTCACGGCAGGCGGCAGGCGGCGGATCGCGGGAGCCAACCTGAGCTACCACTTCGTCGCCTACAAGGACGACAGCAAGGTCGCGGCGAACCCGTTCTTCCCCGACCGCGCGGGCAACCCGCTCTATCCCGAGTCGGCCATGCCGGACCCGCTGTCCAACGACCGGGCGACCTGGGTCGAGGCAGGTCGGACCCAGCCCGTCTTCGTGACCGGCTTCGTGCCACGCGGTACGGCGCCCGGCACCTACAGCGGCACGGCCACGGTCGAGACGACCCGTGGCAGCTACCCGGTCCCGATCCGGCTCAGCGTGCGCGACGTCGAGATCCCCGCGATCGACAAGTCACCGTTCACCAACTACCACTGGACGATGACGAACGGCTTCACCTGGGACGGCTTCAGCTGGAACGGCGAGGCCGGTCAGCCCTACGACGTCGGCAAGTACTACTACGGCGTCGACACCTACAGCGACGCGTGGTTCGGCCTCATGGACGAGTTCGCACGCAAGCTCGCCGAATACCGCACCAACATGGTCTGGCTCCGTACCGACCTGTTCCTGCAGTCCACCGGCACGGAGCTGTCGGACTTCGTCAAGGGGATCCCGGGCGACATCGACTGGACGAACTTCGACCGCTACGTCGAGGCGTTCAAGCGGCACGGGATCACGAACTTCGCGAACCAGCATCTCGTTCACGCGCTGAACAAGATGCCGGACAACGAGAAGCCCGACGACAGCTGGAACACCAAGCTGCCGGACAGCCTGCCGGTCACCGACGCCTTCCTGACGAACTACCTGACCGCGCTGCACGAGCACCTGAAGAGCAAGGGCTGGACGAAGGGCCTGACGTGGTACCAGCACATTCGTGACGAGCCCATCAGCGCCGACCAGCGCAACCTCTGGACCTATGTCGCGCGCAAGATCCAGCAGATCAACGCGGACCTCGGCGCTGATTTCCGCACCATGGACGCCGACCCCGACGGCATCCTGCTCGACGACAGGACCAAGCCCTATGTCGACACCTGGGTTCCGCTGACGCCGGCATTCGAGCACAAGAAGGCCGGCTACAAGGCACAGCAGGCCGCGGGTCAGGATCTGTGGGTCTACACGTGTGAGGTCAACACTCCCCCGTGGCTCAACCGGTTCTGGACCCAGCCGACGATGACCGGCCGCATGCTGTACTGGGACCTTGAGCGCGAGGGCGTGCAGGGTCATCTGCACTGGGCGTGGAACGCGTGGTACGTGGGTCCCTGGAAGGGCGACTCCTACATCGTCTATCCCGACAAGGCCAACCAGACGGTGAAGAGCAGCCTGCGGCTCGAGGCACAACGCGACGGCCTGGAGGACTACGAGCTCCTCTATATCCTGAAAAAGCGCGACCCGGCACTGGCGCGGCAGATCGTCGACAGCGCGATCAGCCCGGACGACCCGCGGCGCTACACCCTCGACCCGGGATATCTCGACACCCTGCACAACTACCTCGTGCGGGCGGCCGCGGGCGAGAGCGTCGGTGCGGTTCCCCAGCCGACCAGCCCGTACGAGGGGCAGGACGTCCCGGACACGTTCCTGCTCGACAGCACCGACGACGGCATCGGCTACTCCCCCGGCTGGGCGCCGCGCCAGCGGCAGTCCGCCTATCTCGGCAGCGTCCACATCAGCAAAACCGCCGGTGACAAGGCGGCCTACGAGTTCGAGGGCACCGGTGTCGACGCGTTCTTCGAGAAGAACACGACGACCGGCAAGGTGTCCGTGTCGGTCGACGGCGGCCCGGCGACGGTGATCGACCTCTACGAGGCGGTCCAGTACGACCGCTTCACCGCGTTCCGAAAGACCGGGTTGACACCGGGCAGGCACCGGATCGAGATCACCAACCTCGAGGACAGAGAGGTGCGGTTCGACGGATTCCGCGTGCGTCTCGCGCCTGGGCAGCAGCACTTCGACGCGACGTTGAAGGACCTGAAGCTCACCGGCGTCTCGGAATTCGCCTTCGAGGGGCATCGCGGTGACTACGCGCTGCTCGTCGATCAGGGGGCGAGCACAGTCGGCCTGACCCCGACGCTGAGCGACGCCGGCGGCACGATCACCGTCGACGGCAGCGCCGTGGCCGACGGCGCGACCGTCGACGTCAACGTGGCGAACGGCAAGAACAAGGTCGAGATCCGCACTCTGGCAAGCGACGGCCGGACCGCGAAGACCTACCGGCTCACGCTCGTGAAGGGCGCGGTGAACACCGCGGACGCCAACGTCGCCCGCGACTATTCGGCGGTGTCGGCTTCGGCGGCCCGTGACGGCGACGGCGGCGTCCAGTACGGCCCCCAGAAGATGGTGGACGGCGAGTACGGCACGATGTTCGCCGCCAAGCAGGGCTACACCGACGCGAACCCGTTCCCGCACGAGATCGTGCTGGACTGGAACGAGCCGAAGGCGTTCAACACGCTCGTGGTCGCCACCCGTGGCGGCATTCCGCAGGGGCTGACCGACGTCGACGTCGAGGTCTCGGCCAACGGCACCGACTGGACGACGGCCGCGCGGGGCGTCGCGTTCCGATGGACGCGCGATGACGACGACGGGGTCATGGAGTATTCGGTCGCCGACCTTCCCGACCTGCAAGGCGTCAGGAAGCTGCGCCTGAAGATCAACGATGCGAACTACACCCGGTGGAGCATGTATGCCGTCTATGAGCTGGAGCTCTACAACCTCCCGGCTCTCAGTCCGGCGGCGAGCGGCCGGACCGGGTAGCCGCCGGTGAGCACGCCGACGGACGGCCGATGAACGGGCACGATCCGCGGTGACCGGCGGGGCCCGTGGCCATGAACCAGGCGACGGGCCCAGGCGCGCTGCCCGATCCCGTCAGGACAACGGCTTCGGGAGGGGGGCGTCGAAGTCATAGAGGCGGGCGTCGACGTGATCGAGCGCGCGCCGTACCGCGCCCAGGACCACGGCCTGCTCCCCCAGGTCGGAGACCACCACCACGGGAGGTTCGAGGCAGAACGGGTCCAGATGCCGGCGCACCGGCGCGAGCAGCACGTCGCCCGAGCGTGAGACGCCACCGCCGAGCACCACCAGCTCGGGATCCACGGTCAGCACCAGGGCGGCGATGCCTTCCGCCAGGTCGCGCGCGTACTGCTCGATCGCCCACTGCGCGGCCGGGTCGCCGGACCTGGCCGCGGCGAAGACCTGGGCTGCGGCGTCCCGCGGCGGCGTGCCGGGCGGCAGGCCCTGGAAACCGGTCAGATGGACGGGCGCGCGGTGCCAGCCGACCAGCGGCAGCGCGCCGATCTCCCCCGCGCCGCCCCTGGCTCCCTTGAGCAGCTTGCCGCCCACCACGATGCCCGCGCCCGTACGCACGCCGGACAGCACGAACACCAGGTCGTCGACGCTGTGGGCCTGGCCGCGCCAACGCTCGGCGAGCGCGGCCAGGTTGCAGTCGTTCTCCACCAGCACGGGGCAGTCGAAGCTCGCGCGCAGCTCACCCGCCAGATCGAGGCCCGTCCACTCGGGAAGGGCGACCGACAGCTTCACCACGCCCTCGGCGGTCACCACGCCGGTGGTGCCCACGCAGACAGCAGCGATGCGGTCGGCGGTCAGCCCGGCGGCCTCCAGCGCTGCCGCGATCACCGTCCTGAGGCCCGCCAGCCGCTCCGCGCGGCCGGCGGTGGCGGCGATCTGTTCGTCGCGCGCGGCCACGACCGCGCCCTCCAGATCGGCGACGGTGGCCCTGAGCGTGTAGGAGCCGATGTCGATCCCGAGCACGTGGCCGCCCGTCGCGTGGAAGGCGAACAACCTGGCCGGCCGCCCCATCTGACCGCTCTCCGGCGGCAGCTCCCTGAGCCAGCCCGCCGCCAGCAGCTCCTCGACCAGGCCCTCCACGGTCGGCCTTGAGAGCGCCGCCCCCTTGGCGAGGTCGGTCAGCCCGAGCGGACCCTGCGACCGGACCGTACGGAGCGTCGTCACGAGATTGATCCGGCGAAGCCGCGAGGTGTCGCCGCCACGGATTGTCACGCTTCCCCCCTTGACAGATCTTCCGTCGCAGAAATAAAAACAGTCTTCATTAGTATGTTACAACTCGTAGGGGATGCGGATGGTCACTCTTGCCGTGATTGGGGCGGGCCTGCGCGGCACCGGCTACGCCAGGCTAGCGCGGGAAGGCGGGTTCGCCGAGGTCGTGGCCGTCGCCGAGCCCGACCGGGACAGGCGGGCGGACCTCGCGGCCGAGCACGGCATCCCGGCCGAGCGCGTCTTCGCCGACTGGCGGGACCTGCTGGCCGGCGAGCGGCTGGCCGACGCGGTGATCATCGCCACGCAGGACCGCCTGCACCTCCAGCCCGCCGTACGCGCGGCCGAGCTGGGTTACCACATCCTGCTGGAGAAGCCGATGGCGCCGACGGAAGCGGACGCCGCGGCCATCGCCGCGGCCGCCGACCGCAACGGCGTGATCCTGGCGGTCTGCCACGTGCTGCGCTACGCGCCTTACACCACCACCCTCAAGAAGCTCCTGGACGAGGGCAGGATCGGCCAGATCATGAACATCCAGCACCTGGAGCAGGTCGGATGGTGGCATCAGGCGCACTCCTTCGTACGGGGGAACTGGCGGAACGAGGCGGAGTCGGCCCCGATGCTGCTCGCCAAAGCCTGTCATGACCTCGACTGGATCGTGCACATCAAGGGCGAGGTGCCCGAACGGGTCTCCTCCTTCGGCAAGCTCGTCCACTTCACCGAGGAGGGCAGGCCCGCGGGGGCCGCCGACCGTTGCCTGGACTGTCCGGTGGAACCCACCTGCCCCTATTCCGCCCGGCGGCTGTACATGGACTGCCTCGCCGATCCGGGCCGGCACGTCTGGCCGCTCGGCGCCGTCACCCGCGACTTCACGGAGGAGGGCGTGCTCACGGCCCTGCGCGAGGGCCCGTACGGCAGATGCGTCTACGCCTGCGACAACGACGTGGTCGACAGCCAGGTAGTGATCATGGAGTTCGCCGACGGCACGAGCGCCACCTGCACCATGACCGCGTTCGGCGCGCTCGAGCACCGGAAGACCAGGATCTTCGGCACGCGCGGCTCGATCGAGTGCGACGGCGAGACGCTCCGCGTCCACGACTTCCTCACCGACGAGGTGTCGTCGGTCGACGCCCTCGCCGGAGCGGACGCCTCGGCCGCCTCCGGGCACGGAGGGGGCGACGGGGCGCTGATGGAGGCGTTCCTCGCCGCCGTCCGCGACAACAACCCGGCCCTCGTCCCGAGCGACGCGCAAGCCAGCCTCGCCACGCACCGGGTGGTCTGGGCCGCGGAGCAGGCCAGGCGCACCCGGACCGTCGTCACGATAGGAAAGGCCCCCCACCATGCGTAAAATGACGGCTCTCCTCCTGATAGGCGCCCTCGGCCTGGCCGCCTGCGGCAAGAAGAACAGCGGCGAACCCGCCCAGCAGTCCCTGTCCTACCGCTCGTCCTGGGGCGCGGCGGAGCCCCAGGCGAAGATCATCAAGACGATCATGGACGATTTCGCCAAGGAGACCGGCACCAAGGTCGACCTGAAGTTCGTCGGCCGCACCGGCAACGAGAACCTCAACGCCGAGATGGCCTCCGGCCAGGGCCCCGACCTGTTCGACACCACCACCGGCGACATCGACACCCTGACCGCCCAGCAGATCGTCGGCCCGATGGACGACGTGGAGAACGCGCAGGTCCCCGGCGAGGGAAAGACGGTCAAGGACGTGCTCCCCGAGCCGGTACGGCGGGCCTCCTCCGGCAAGAACGGCCTGGCCTTCGTGCCGCACACGATCATCTCCACCGCCGTCTGGTACGACGCGGCCAAGCACCCCGGGCTGAACCCGCAGACCTGGGAGGAGTTCATCGCCTTCCTCGACGAGTGCAAGAAGGCCGGCCGCACCCCCATCGGCCAGGACGGCACCATCGCCTTCTACAACGTCTACTGGTTCTACGGCCTGCTGGTGGGCGCCAACGGCGCGGGAAGCCTGGCCGAGCTGGCCAAGGACCCCGCCAACTGGGACAAGCCCCAGGTGCTCGACACGGCGAAGAAGATCGAGCAGCTCGCCAAGGGCGGCTACTTCCAGCGGGACTTCATGGCGACCAAGTACCCCGCCGCGCAGAACGCCTGGGCGCAGGGCACGTACGACCTCAACATCAACGGCACCTGGCTGGCCAGCGAGGTCCAGCCCCAGCTGGCTCCCGGCTTCAAGGTCGCCTCGTTCCAGCTGCCCACCGGCGGCAAGAGGTCCATCGAGGTGGGCACCCTCGGCTGGGGCGTGAACGCCAGGGGCAAGAACGTCGGGACGGCCAAGAGGTTCCTGGCTTTCGCGCTGCAGAAGAAGTACATGGAGCAGTTCTCCACCGTGGCGCTGAACATCTCCTCGCGCGGTGACGTGCCCGCGCCCGCGCACATGGCGGACGTGCAGAAGGCGGTGCTGGAGGCCAAGGAGACGCACCTGAGCTACGACTACGCGGGCGCCGACAAGACCTGGTGGGGCGACATGTTCCTGCCGCTGAACGACAGGCTCCTGTCCGGCAAGATCGACGCGACCACGTTCGTCCGCGAGGGCAAGAAGCGGACGGCCGAGCACCTGGCGACCGGGTGAAAACCTACGAACGGGCCTTCTGGCCCTTCCTGCTGCCCGCACTCCTGGTCTACACCCTGCTGTTCGTCGCGCCCTCGCTGTTCGGGATCTGGATCAGTCTCACCAGATGGTCGGGACCCGGCTCGGAGATGACCTGGCGCGGGCTGGACAACTACGTGGCGCTGCTGCACAACGAGGTCTTCGCCACGGCCTTCACCAACACCTTCGTGATGGCGATCGTCGGCGGCGGCCTGATCTTCGGCTTCACCTTCCTCGCCATGGTCGTGCTCAGGCAGCTCAAGGGGCGGGCCTTCATCCGGGCCGTCGTCTTCCTGCCGCTGATCATCTCGCTCATCGCGATCGGCGCGGCGGTGGGCTTCCTGCTCAACCCCGAGGGCGCGGTCAACACCGTGCTCGGCTGGGCCGGCCTGGACCCGCAGCCCTGGCTCGGCCCCGAGATGGTGCTCCGCTGCATCGTGGGCGGGCTGGTCTGGTCGAGCACCGGCTTCTACGTCGCGCTGATGATGTCGGCCGCCGACGCCATCCCGGCGCACGTGTACGAGGACGCCCAGCTCATCGGGGCCACCAAATGGGAGCAGTTCCGGCACATCACGCTGCCGCTGACCTGGGACGTCTTCGCCGTCTCCGCCGTCCTCTGGGTGGTCGGCAGCTTGAAGATCTTCGACATCGTGCTGGCCTTCACGACCGCGGGCACCACCGCCGCACCGCCGATCCCCGCCCGCACGATCGCGGTGCAGCAGTACATCGTGGTGAAGGGCGCCGGCCTGCCGGAGCTCGGAAGCGCGGCGGCCATGGGCGTGATGACGCTCCTCGTGACAGCCGTACTGATCGTGCTGACCCGGCGCATCACCAGGCGCGATCGAGTGGAGCTGTCATGAGACGTCTGATCGGGGACATCCTGCTGCCCAGGGCCACGGCCGTCGCCCTGTGGGCCTGGGTGGCCTTCAACCTCGCCCTGATCGGGTGGGTGGGCATCCAGTCGCTGAAGGACTCGCGGGACGTGTGGCTGCATCCGTTCGCGCTGCCGACGAGCCCACGATGGGACAACTTCGGCTCGGCTTGGCAGGCGGCCGAGTTCTCCGCCGCGGCCTTGAACAGCGTGGTGCTGACCGCGTTCGGCGCCGTGCTGATCGTGGCGGTGTCCGCCCCCGCCGCCTATGTCCTGGCCCGCTCAAGCAGGCGCGTCGCCGGCCCCGCGATCAACTATTTCGCGATGGGGCTGAGCATCCCGCTGCAGACGATCCTGGTGCCGATCGTCGTGGTCAAGCTGTCGGTCTACACGTTCATGGAGGACTGGGTCACCGGCTGGTGGGACAACCGCATCACCTTGCTGGTCTTCCAGGTGGCGCTGTCGGTCCCCTTCGCCGTGTTCGTGCTCACCGGGTACATGAGGTCGCTGCCGCACGAGATCGAGGAGGCGGCCGAGATCGACGGAGCCGGCCCGCTCCGCGCGTTCGTCCAGGTCATCATGCCTGTGGCCAGGCCGGGGCTGACCACCGTGTTCGTGCTCAACGTCATGGGCCTGTGGAACGAGACCCTGCTCGCCCTGCTGATCGCCCCTCTCCCCGAGGAACGCAACCTGCCCGCCGCCCTCCTCGGTCTGTACAGCAGCATGCAGTACAGCTCCGACTGGGGCGGCATGTTCGCGGGCATCGTGATCCTGGTCTATCCCATGATCGTGCTCTACATCTGGCTGGGCCGCCGCATCGTCGACGGCATGACCGCCGGAATCAGCAGATGACCCGCAAAGGACGGTCTTGTGCGTGCCTTCTCCGTCGCTGACGGCTCGTTCCGGCTGGACGGCGCCGAGTTCAGGGTGCTGTCGGGCGCACTGCACTACTTCCGCGTGCACCCCGGGCAATGGAGGCACCGGCTCGCCATGGTGCGCGCCATGGGCCTCAACACGGTCGAGACCTACGTGCCGTGGAACCTGCACGAGCCGCGGCCGGGAGACTTCCGCCGCCTGGACGACCTGGGCGCGTTCCTCGACGCGGCGGCGGCCGAAGGGCTCCTGGCGATCGTGCGGCCCGGACCGTACATCTGCGCCGAATGGGACAACGGCGGGCTGCCCAGCTGGCTCACCGGGACCGTCCGCGCCGGCGACCCCGGCTACCTGGCCCACGTCGACCGCTACTTCGACCGGCTGATCCCCCAGGTGGCCGAGCGCCAGGTCACCCGCGGCGGCAACGTGATCATGGTCCAGGTGGAGAACGAGTACGGCTCCTACGGCAGCGACCACGCCTACCTGCGCCACCTGGCGGACGGCCTGATCGGCCGCGGCGTCGAGGTGCCCCTGTTCACCTCCGACGGGCCGGCCGACCACTGCCTGACCGGTGGCACGATCGACGGCGTGCTGGCCACGGTCAACTTCGGCTCCGAGCCGGAGCAGGCCTTCGCCGCGTTGCGCGCCCACCGGCCGGACGACCCGCTGTTCTGCATGGAGTTCTGGTGCGGCTGGTTCGACCACTGGGGGCACGAACACGCCACCCGCGACCCGCAGGACGCCGCGGACACCCTGGAGCGGATCCTCGCCGCGGGAGCGTCGGTGAACCTGTACATGGCGCACGGAGGCACCACCTTCGGCACCTGGGCGGGCGCCAACCGCACAGGGGACGACAGCGCCGGCCCGTGGCGGCCCACAGTGACCTCCTACGACTACGACGCGCCCATCGACGAGCGCGGCGCGCCCACCGAGAAGTACCGGCTGTTCAGGGACGTGCTCTCCCGCTACGGCGGCGAGCCCACCGACGTGCCCGACGTGCCCGCCACGCTGCCTCCCGCCACGCTACGCCCCACGGGGTCGGTGCGGCTGCACGAGGCGCTGGAGGCCATCGCGGGGCCGGAGACCACCGCGCCGGTGCCGCCGACGTTCGAGGACCTGGGGCTGGACCACGGCCTGGTCCTGTACCGGACGACCGTTCCCGGACCGCGCGGGACGTACCCGCTCACCCTGCGCGGCGTGCACGACCGCGCGCACGTCTTCGTCGACGGCCGCCTGGCGGGCGTCGTCGAGCGGGACGCCGATCCTCCCGAACTGCTCGCGACCGGGCACGCCGCCCTGGAGATCCTCGTGGAATCGATGGGACGGACCAACTACGGCCCGCTGCTCGGCGAGCGCAAGGGCATCCTCGGCGGTGTCCTGCACCACCTTCAATACGTGCACGGATACACGGCGCGGCCGATCCCGCTGGAGGACGTCTCGCGGCTGAGCTTCCGGCCGGGGACGACGGGCGAGCCGCTTTCGTTCTTCCGCACCACGTTCGAGGTGGGCGAGCCCGCGGACGCGTTCCTGGCGCTGCCCGGCTGGGGCAAGGGGTACGTCTGGATCAACGGCGTCCTGCTGGGCCGCTACTGGAAGCGAGGACCCCAGCGGACCCTTTACCTCCCGGCGCCCCTGCTCGAAGCGGGCGTCAACGAGATCGTCCACCTGGAACTGGACCAGGTGGGCGCCCTGCTGGAGATCCGCGCCCGGCCCTCGCACGCCCGGTAGCCGAGGAGTGCCTGCCGGGAGGCCGGGCAGGTCGCATGACCTGCCCGGCCTCCCGGCAGGCGCGGACTAGCTGGGGAGCATGGCCCGGGTGGCCGTGGAGACCACCATGTCCTTCTGGGCCGAGGTCATCAGCCCGGCCGCGACCCACTCCTCCGCGGTGCGGGTCACGGTGGACACGAACTGTCCCTGGTTCGCGAAGGGCGCGTTCTTCCAGACCGCGTCGAGGAAGGTCACCGAATCCGCCCGCTCGCGGTTGGGCACGCCGGAGTCGATCCTCCCGAAGACAATGGTCGGCTCGACGCGCCGGAAGTAGGCGTGGTAGCGGTCGGTGTTGTTGAGGTAGAGGGGGACCAGCGGCAGGCCGTTCGCGGTGAAGCTCATCGGCCCGGTGGACGTGACGGCGCGCGCGAGGTCCCCGGACAGGGTGAAGTCCTTGTAGAAGGAGAATTGACGGTAGGTGGTCTGGGTGCTCTTGGCGACCATCGGCACCGGCCCGTAGGCGATGCTCTGGATGGTCGGGACGTCCAGCGCCTTCTCGATCCGCAGCGAGAACGGCATCGTGATCCGCACGATGTCGCCGCTCCGCCACTGCCGGTCGAGCGTGACGTACTCGCCCGGCTTGGCGTCGAGTTGCTGGTCGGTCGCGTTGACCGAGACCGAGAAGCCCTTCTCCACCCAGTACGGCACCCGCAGCTTCACCACCAGCCGGCCGTCGCCCGTGACCGTCAGCGTCGTCACCCCCGCGGGGTCGGCCGGGTAGTTCGTGACCTGCCTGATCACGAAGCCCTTCTCCGCCCAGTCGAGCTCCGAGGCCATGTAGAGGTTCACGTAGAGCGTCGAGTCGTCGGCGGAGCGGAAGTAGATCGAGTCCTGGAACTTGGTGTGGCTCTCCAGCCCGGTGCCGCCGCAGCAGGTGCCGAGGTTGCCGTACGTGCGCGCCGCACCCGGCCGCATCGGGATGAAGTAGGTCAGCAGCGGATTGGTGGTGCTGTCGGTGTTGCGGCGGGAGGCGAGGATCTGGCCGTAGAGCGCCCGCTCGTAATACTGCATGTATTTCGGGTCGGCGGTGTGGAAGAACAGGGCCCGGCTCAGCTTGAGCAGGTTGTAGTTGCAGCAGGTCTCGGCGTTGTTGGTGCCCAGGGTGCCGACGATGACGCCGCGCGCGCCGAAGAGCTCGCCGTTGTCGGCCGGACCGGCCAGGCCGCCGTCGGTGAAGATGCGGTACGGGACGACCATGTCCCAGAAGTTCACGGCCGCGTCGAAGTAACGGCGTTCCTGGGTCTGCTCGAAGACGGACAGGTATCCGATGAACTGGGGGATGTGCTGGTTGGCGTGTTTCCGGTTGAGCGTGTCCTGGTTGTCGACGGTGGCCGCCAGCAGGGCGGTGTTGTCGAAGCACTTGGCCGTCGCGAGATACTCCGCCTTGCCGCTGAGGGCGTGGAGGTCGGCCATCACGATGTTCATGCCGTTGTACTCGCCGGCGATGTAGATGCCCCACATGCGGTCGAGCTGGGCCCGCGGAAGGTGGCCCAGCCGGCTGTGGACCCAGTCGCCCATCTTCAGCACGATCTCGAGCGCCTGCTGGTTGCCCGCGTACCGGTAGGCGTCGAGCAGCCCTCTCATGATCATGTGACAGGTGTAGTACGGCGCCCAGATCGTGGGATAGGTCGTGTACTGCTCCAGCAGGATGAACTGCGTCTCGGGGTAGGCGGCCAGGAAGCCGGGGTGGCTCGGCCCGCCGGGCTGCCCGACCTTCGCGGCCAGCGCGTTCTGGCACTCGCCCAGTGCGGTGACCATGTAGTCGACCTTGTCCTGGTAGAAGGCGTCGCCGGAGCCCGCGCAGGCCAGGGCGAGGGCGCTGAGGAAGTGCCCGGTGTAGTGACCGCGCAGATTGCCGGTCGCGTCGTCCCAGCCGCCGGGTGGTTGCGCGCCCAGCGTGTCCAGACCGGCGTTGGCCCGGAAATTGGCCAGCATCCGGTCGGCCGGATAGGACCGCAGGAAGGTCAGGATCCGGTCCCGGTTGGCGGTGAACAGGCTCGTGCCCAGGGTGACCTGGCTGTTCGCGAACGGCTGCACGATCCAGCTGCCGGGCACCGGGGGGTCGTTCTGTGGCAGGGGAGCCGCGGCCTGGGCCGTTCCGCTGGGCATCGCCAGTGCGGACGGGGTGACGGCCGCCAACACCGCCAGTCGAAGCGCCTCGCGCCTGGGCACCATTTCTGACATCGCGCTGACCTCTTCCTCACTCGGGATCCGATGTGGAGGGCATGTGGGCGCGGAATGGTAGCGCTAACATTTTGTCCTGGAGCGAATCCGCTTTGTGCATGGTTGCTGTCCGATCGGCTCAGGTCGAAGGCGTCGCGCTTCATTCCAGGCCCACATTTCGGGAGTGTTAACGACCTCATTGGGCTCGTCAAGAGAGCGACAGGGCAGCGGCCGACGTTCTCGTGGACCGAGCGTCAAGAACTGTGGACGCTCCATCAAGGACTGTGCGCGCAGGCCGCACCATACTGAAATCCAAGCCGTACCTGAAAGGACTCCGCCATGCCCCACACCTACCGGCGCACCCTCGAACGCACCGGTGTGGCTCTCGGTCTCGCGCTCACCTCGATCATGGTCGCGGCCCCTCCCGCCTCGGCCCACGACCTGGGCTCGGCCGTCGTTTCAGAGGAAGGGTGCGGTTGGCCGAACGGCGGTTATTCGGTGCTCGACTGGGCCGATATCACCGATGACAGAAACAACATCACTCTGGCCACCGCTTATCTGTTGTGGAACGGCCAATATCAGGAAAACTGCGTGGTCACCAGAAGGGTCGGCCAAGCGCACGGCGTCACCGGCTTCACGGAGGCCATCTTGGAGCGCCAGGGCAAGAACCCCGTGTCTGACAGCGGGGCATACGCCCACTACGCGGCGGTCAGCGCCTACTCCGCGAACACGTGCGTCAGATGGTGGGCATCGGTCCAGACGCTCGGCGGCGGGCCCATCTGGGGCACCGGTCGCTCCAGCTGGGATAATTGTGGCTAGCCACTTTGAGTGCCGCTTTCACCGAGAAAGTGCCTGACTCAAAAGAGTGCGTCGCGCGTTACTTCATTTTCGTCGTGATCCCGGAGAGTGTGGACCGTACGCCCATCTCTGCAGGGAGGATGACGTTGTCGACATCCGTGCCGTTCCTCGATGTCCTGGATCCGGCTTTCGACTTCGGCGCCCCCGAGGTCCTCGCAGCCCAAGCGGAAAGCTGGTACGCGACGAGCCCCATCGGCCTGCTCGTGCTGCGATATGGGCAGGCCAATGAGCTCTTGCGCGACCGGAGGCTGGACCACAACGGCAAGCGGTACCTGGAGACGAACGGCATCTTCGACGGTCCGATCTACGACTGGTTCGTGCCGATGATCGTCAATCACGAAGGAGAGGACCACCGCCGCCTGCGCCGCCTGACGAGCAAGGCGTTCACCGCGCGCACCGTGGAGAATCTGCGGCCGTTCATCCGGGCGCAGGCCGAGCAGTTGACCGAGGGCCTGGCGTCGGGCGAGGGGTGCGAATTCGTCGAGGACTTCGGCGCCCGGCTGCCGCTGGCGGTCATGTGCCAGTTGCTCGGCGTGCCACCCGAGCACTACGACGTCTTCGGCACCTGGACCAGGGACATCGGCCTGGTCTTCAGCCTCGCCACCGGGGGCGAGGTCGTCGCCAGGGTGGAAGCCGCCGTACGCGGCCTGAACGACTATGCCGACTTCCTCATCGGGGAGAAGGCGGCCAGGCCCGCCGACGACCTCACCTCCGCCCTGGTCGCGGCCTGTCAGGCCGACGACGGCCGCGTCAGCGCGGACGAGTTGCGCAACCTCCTGGTCACGCTCGTGTTCGGCGCCCAGGACAACACCCGGTACCAGCTCGCCAACGCCATGGTCGTCTTCGCCGAGCACCCCGAACAGTGGACCCTGCTGGGGCGGCGGCCGGAACTGGCGGCTCAGGCCGTCGAGGAGGTGATGCGCTGGCTTCCCTCGGCGGGCACCATCTACCGCTTCGCCGCCGAGGACTTCGACTACGAGGGGCTGCACATCGCCCGGGAAACGTTCCTCACGATGTGCGTGAGCGCGGCCCAGCGCGACCCGCGTGCGCACAAGAACGCCAATCGATTCGACATCACGGCCGTCAGGGACAATCCGCCGCTGCAGTTCGGCGCGGGCCCGCACCACTGCCTGGGCGCGGCTCTCGCCCGCGTCGAGATCGGGGAAGCGCTGCCCATCCTCGCCGCGCGGCTGGGCCCGCCCTCCCACGCGGGGCCGATGGACTGGCAGGGCCCCCTCGGGATCCAAGGCCCGGACACGCTGCCGCTGCGCTTCGGCTGACCAGGACCCGCCGCCCGCGGTGCAGCCCAGGCCGCCGAGTCGTGGGTGCGGCGTGCTGACGCTTCCGCCCTTTCGCGGCGCGGGCCGCCGACGGCCGGCTCAGCCGGTCAGCAGGGGAAGCGCCCCGAAGGCGTGGTCCTGCCACAGGCGGCGCGAGGTCTCCTCCGGGTATGCCTCGATCGACGGCGGCGTGTCGAAGATCCGGGTCAGGCGCTGCCGGGAGTCGTACGCGGGCCAGCCCGGGTCACCGGAGGTCGCGAAGGACGTCCAGGCCGTCCGGATCTGGGACGTCAGCTCGCGGGCCGCGGCGGTGTGCTCGGGGCCGATGGCCGCCGGGCCCAGGTGGGCGTCGTAGGTGCCGAACAGCAGCGGGCCGTCCAGGCCGTGGCAGGCGCGCATCACTCCGCCGTTGCCCGGCGACTGCCAGGCCAGCTCGTACAGGTGTGCCCGCCCGCCCCCGGCCGCCTGCGCCTCGGCCAGGCGCAGCGTCGGCATTCGGAACAGCCAGTCGGTCTGCACGAGCTCGTACAGCTCCTCGGCGGACGCGTCGGGGAAGGCCGCGCGGTAGGCCCGCTCGCCGTCCTCGCCAGGGCCGAAGTGACGCAGCGCCTCCGTCGCCTGCTCCTCGGTGATCTTGCCGAGCTGTCCGGAGAAGAGCAGGAACGTACGGTACTCGTCGCGGGTGTGGCCGATGACCAACTCCACGTCCCGTCCGGCGCCGCCCGCCAGCGCCTGCCAGGGCGCGGCCGGCAGCACCTCGCCGTCGACGACCGGCGAGAACAGGGTGAGCGTGTGCGCGAACGGACCCCAGCGGTCCTCGTACTGCCGCATCTTCGGCTCCAGTGCCTGGGCGACCGCGGGCAGTTGCCGCGGATCCACGCCGGACAGCTCCCCGGCCGTCGGGCGCAGGCCCGCCTCGGCGGCGATGGCCGCCGCGACGTCCCTGGCCAGGGCGTCGGAGAAGTACGTGCCCGGCAGGCTCTGCCCGACGGCGCGCCGGAACAGCCCCGCCGCGCTCGGCATGGCCATCAGCGCGGCGATGGACCCGGCACCGGCAGAATCGCCGAGCACGGTCACCTGGCCGGGGTCGCCGCCGAACGCCGTGATGTTCTCCCGCACCCACTCCAGGGCGGCGACCTGGTCGAGCAGGGCCCGGTTGGCGGGCGCGCCGTCGATGTGGGCGAACCCCTCGACGCCGAGACGGTAGTTCAGCGACACGAAGACCACGTCGCCGTCGCGGGCGATGTGCCGGGCGTCGTAGCCGGGGCTGCCGGAGAAGCCCAGCTTGTACGCGCCACCGTGGATCCACACCATCACCGGGCGGCGGGCGGCCGGGTCGGGGTCGGGCGTCCAGACGTTGACCGTCAGCCAGTCGTCGCCCGTGCCCATGAAGAGGTCCCCGCCGTCGCGGCCGGCCATGCTCACGTCCTGCGGGGCCGGCGGGCCGAACGCGAACGCCTCCCGCACGCCGTCCCAGCCGCGCACGCGCCGCGGCGCCTGGAAGCGGGCCTCGCCGACCGGGGGTTCGGCGTACGGGATGCCGCGGAAGACGGCCAGGCCGTCCTCCGTGCGGCCGCGCACCACACCAGCGGCGGTACGGACCTCGGGCTCCTCGGCTGCGGACATGGCGGCTCCTCATTTCTAAGTCGACTGATTTAACTGTTGTCCATTTTTTGACACTTGTCTAATGTTGGGGCGTGCAGGATCGACAGGACCGCCGGGTGCGCCGCTCCCGCGCCGCCCTCATGGCCGCCGCCGTACGCCTGGTCTCCGAGCGCGGCACCACGGCCCTCCCCGTCGGCGACCTCTCCGACGCCGCAGACGTCAGCCGGCAGCTCGTCTACCTGCAGTTCGGGGACCGTGACGCGCTCCTCGTGGCGGCCGCGACCGACCTGGTCGAACGGGAGCTCATTCCCGAGGCCGGAGACGAGAGCGCGCCGCCCCGCGCGCGCATGCTGGCGATGGCCCGGCACTTCGCCCGGCACCGGCCCTTCTACCGCGCGATGCTCACCGGATCCTGCGCCTTCCCCATGACCCGGGCCCTGAACCAGCTGTTCGGCTCGCTCATCACCGTGTCGGGGCTGCGGGAGGTGTTCGGCGACCTCGACGACGCCACGGCGCGGGACCTGGCGGCGCTGATCGCCGGCGGGACCGGCACGATCGTCAACGACTGGCTGATCGACGCCGACGACCCCCTCGACCCCGACGCGCTGGCCGACCGCCTGCTGCGCCTCTCGACCGTCCTCGCCCGAGGAGCCCACACACCAGGAGTCCGTACACCAGGAGACAACCCCATATGAACCTGAACAGCCTCCTCGTCCAGCGCATGCTGCGCCTGCCCCCGCCCCTGACCAGGGACCTGACGGTCGAGCGCGACCTGCGCGTCCCGATGCGCGACGGGGCCGTGCTGCTGGCCGACCGCTGGGCGCCGAAGACCGGCGGCGACGGCCTGCCCACCGCGCTCATCCGCATCCCCTACGGCAGGGCCGGCCTGGCCGCGGGCCCGATGGCCCGCCCGCTGGCCGAACGGGGCTTCCAGGTGCTGATCCAGAGCACCCGGGGCACGTTCGGCTCCGACGGCCCCTTCGACCCGCTGCGCCGCGAGCGCGAGGACGGTCTCGACACCCTGGAGTGGGTGATCGGGCAGCCCTGGTTCGGCGAGTCGATGATCCTGTACGGCTCCAGCTACCTCGGCTTCGTCCAGTGGGCGGTGGCCGACGCCGTGCCACCGCAGGTCAAGGCCATGATCCCGGCGGTCTCCGAGTCGGCGCTCACCCTGGAGTTCCTGCGCGGGGACGGCTTCTCCCTGGAGACCCCGTTCGTCTGGGGCGTCCAGGTGGCGGGCCAGGAACGCCCGCTCGCGATGCCGCGCCAACTGCTGAAGGCCAAGAAGGTCCAGAACGCGCTGCGCACCCTGCCGCTGAACCAGGCCGACACCGCCGCCCTGGGCCGCCACGACGACTACCTCCAGAACGTCCTCGCCCACGACGCCGCCAGCCCGTTCTGGCAGGGCCTCGACCACCGGCACCGGGTCGCCGGCATCCAGGTGCCGGTGAGCTCCGTCGGCGGCTGGTACGACATCTTCCTGCCCGGCCAGCTCCGCGACCACCAGGCCCTGCAGGACGCCGGGCGCTCCCTCGTCCGCCTCACCGTCGGCCCCTGGGCGCACGTCTCCATGGGCGTCGGGCAGACGGCCGCCGCCGAGGCCCTCGACTTCGGCCTGGCCCTGGCCAGGGGCGAGGAGCCGGCCGAGCGCGCCCCGGTACGCCTGTACGTCATGGGCGAGGAGAAGTGGCGCGACTTCCCGTCCTGGCCGCCGCCGGGATACGAGCCCCGGCGCTTCCATCTCCAGCCGGGCGGCGCCCTGGCCACCGAGGCGCCCGCCGACTCGGCCCCCGACGGCTACCGCTACGACCCGGCCGACCCCACCCCCGCAGTCGGCGGCGTCCGCATGGCCTTCGGCGAGAAGGCCGGCCGGGTCGACAACGCCGCCCTTGAGGCCCGGCCCGACGTCCTCACGTACACGACGTCCGCGCTGGACGAGGACGTCGAGGTCATCGGCGAGGTGAGCGCCGAGATCTTCTTCCGCTCCAGCCTCCCCCATGCCGACGTGTTCGTCCGGCTGTGCGACGTCGACGCCGGCGGCCGCTCCACCAACGTCTGCGACGGCCTGGTCAGCCTCACCGGCGCCGACGAGATCACCCCCGCCACGGTGACCCTGTGGCCGACCGCCTACCGCTTCGCCCGCGGCCACCGCATCCGCGTCCAGGTCTCCAGCGGCGCCTTCCCCCGCTACGACCGCAACCCCGGCACCGGCGAACCCCGCGCCACCGCCACCGCCCTCCGCACCGCCGACCAGCAGGTCTTCCACGACCCGAGGCACCTGTCGGCGGTGCTCCTCCCCGTGCGCTGACCGCCCCGTCTGATGGCGCCGTCAGGCGAGTTCGTACGTCCAGCCGGAGGCGAGGGAGGAGGAGACCCGAACCTCGCCGCCGGAGCGGGTGACGGTGAACCGGGCGGGCTCGCCGGAGGCGTGATCGGTGACGGTGAGGGCGGTCTCGCCGTCCGGTCCCGGGTAGACGCGCAGGGTCAGGCCGTCGAGATAGTCGTAGTCCGGCCGGTCGTCCCTGGCGCCGACGGGCAGGACGGCGCCTTCGCGCACGTAGATCGGCATCGAGGTGAAGCCGTGCCGCTCGGTGCGCCAGCGCCCGCCCTCGACGCGCTCCCCTGTCAGGTAGTTCGTCCACGTGCCGTCGGGCAGGTAGAGCTCCACCGTCCCGTCGGGAGTGAAGACGGGGGCGACGAGCAGATCCGGGCCGAGCAGGTACTGGGTGTCGAGGTGGGCGGCGTTGCGGTCGCCGGGGAACTCCATCGCCATGGGCCGCATCAGGGGCGTCCCGCTCTCGTGCGCCTGGACACCCGCCTGGTACAGGTACGGCATCAGGCGCAGCTTGAGCTTCGTGAACAGCCTGGTCACCGCCACGGCCTCCTCGTCGAAGGCCCACGGAACGCGGTAGGAGGTGGAGCCGTGCAGCCGCGAATGGGAGGACATGAGCCCGAAGGCGACCCAGCGCTTGAACACGCCGGGGTCGGGGGTGCCCTCGAAGCCGCCGATGTCGTGGCTCCAGAAGGAGAAGCCGGAGAACGCGAGCGACAGGCCGCCGCGCAGGGTCTCCGCCATGGACCCGTACGTCGATCCCGAGTCGCCGCCCCAGTGGACCGGCAGCCGCTGGCCGCCCGCGGTCGCCGACCGCGCGAACAGCACCGCCTCGCCCCGGCCGCGGCGCTCTTCGAGCACCTCGAACACCGCCGTGTTGTAGAGGTGCGTGTAGAGGTTGTGCATGCGTTCGGGCGCGGAGCCGTCGAAGTAGGCGACGTCGAGCGGGATGCGCTCCCCGAAGTCGGTCTTGAACGCGTCGACCCCCTGGTCCTGCAGCGCGCGCAGCTTCGACTGGAACCAGCGGGTCGCGTCGGGGTTGGTGAAGTCGACGAGTCCCATGCCGGCCTGCCACAGGTCCCACTGCCAGACCGACCCGTCCGGACGCTTCAGGAGGAAGCCCTGCTCGGCGGCCTCGGCGAACAGCGGTGAGCGCTGGGCGATGTAGGGGTTGATCCACACGCAGACGCGCAGGTCCTTGGCGTGCAGGCGGGCCAGCATGCCCTCGGGGTCGGGGAAGACCCGCGGGTCCCACTGGAAGTCGCACCAGTTGAACTCGCGCATCCAGAAACAGTCGAAGTGGAAGACCGACAGCGGCAGGTCGCGCTCGGCCATGCCGTCGATGAACGAGGTCACCGTCTGCTCGTCGTAGTCGGTGGTGAACGAGGTCGACAGCCACAGGCCGTAGGACCAGGCGGGCAGGCGCGCGGGGCGGCCGGTGAGCGCGGTGTAGCGTTCCAGGATCTGCTTGGGGGACGGCCCGTAGATCACGAAATACTCGAGGCTCTCCCCCGCCACCGAGAACTGCACGCGTTGCACCGTCTCCGACCCGATCTCGTACGAGACGTGCCCCGGATGGTTCACGAAGACGCCGTATCCACGGTTGGTGAGGTAGAACGGCACGTTCTTGTAGGCCTGCTCCGAGGAGGTCCCGCCGTCGGCGTTCCAGATCTCCACCGTCTGGCCGTTCTTGACCAGCGGCCCGAAGCGTTCGCCCAGCCCGTAGACCACCTCGCCCACGTCCAGCGCGAGCTGCTGGGCGAGGTGGACGCAGGCGCGGGCGCCGCCGACCGGCGGCGGATCGACCTGCGCGTCCGCGGCGAGCCGGAAGAAGCCGATCGATTTGGGGCCGCTGGAGGTCAGCGGGCGCCCGTCGGCGTGGAAGGACAGGTTCCAGGGGGCTCCTGGCGCCATGGTCGCGCTCAGCGTGCCGCTGGTGAGCGTCGTGGCGCCGTCCGTTTTGACGATGCCGTGGCCCTCCTCGGCGCCGACGAGGTCGAAGCCGCGGTCGTCGCTCAGGTGGTGCTCGACGCGGACGCGGATCACGTTCTCCAGGGGTGACGACAGCCGCAGCGAGAGGACCGGCCGGTTGAGGGTGTCGCCCCGGCGGCTGATCACGGCGGTGGGCGCGGTGACGGTGAACGCGTCCTCGCCGGCCTGGATGTCGTACGCCTCCGCCGCGTACAGCGCGGTGACGCCGGGGCGCAGTTGCCAGAGCCCGTCGGTGAACTTCATCGGCAGGTCATCCCTTCAATCCGCCGGCCAGCAGGTCGGCGCGCCAGAACCGCTGCAGCACCAGAACGAGGGCGATCAGCGGAATGACGGAGACGGCCGAGCCCATGATGACCAGCGGGTACAGGTCGCTGTCTCCGGCGCCCTTGCCCAGGAACGTGTACAGGCCCAGGGTGATCGGGTATTTGTCCTGGTCGGAGAGCATGATGAAGGGCAGCAGGAAGTTGTTCCAGATGCCGACGAACTGCAGCAGGAGCACCGTGACGAGCCCGGGCGCCATCATGGGCAGCACGATGGCGCCGAAGATCCGGGTCTCCCCGGCACCGTCCAGGCGCGCGGCCTCCAGCGTGCTCTGCGGGACGGAGGCGGCGGCGAAGACCCGGCACAGGAAGATGCCGAACGGGTTGATGATGACCGGCAGCAGCACCGACCAGTGGGTCCCGGCCAGGCCGACGGCGGCCATCAGCAGATACTGCGGGACGGCCAGCACGATGCCGGGCACGAGCACGCCGGCGAGGATCACCGAGAACAGGAGTTCACGCCCGCGGAAGCGGAACTTGGCCAGCGCGTAGCCGGCCATGGCCGACACCATCGTCGACAGGATCGCGCCGACGCCGGCGTAGAGCAGCGAGTTGAGCCCCCACTTCCAGAACTGGCCGTCGCCGTAGGAGCTCAGGTTGGCCAGGTTGTCGAGGAGGCCGGTGCCGGGGGCGAAGGAGAAGGTGGTGAACAGCTCGCGCGGCGTCTTGGAGGCGGCGATGACCACCCAGGCCACCGGGGTCAGGCAGTACAGCGCGCCGAGCAGCAGCACGA
The DNA here is from genome assembly GCF_040605375.1 of Nonomuraea sp. NPDC005650. Lineage (NCBI taxonomy): Bacteria > Bacillati > Actinomycetota > Actinomycetes > Streptosporangiales > Streptosporangiaceae > Nonomuraea > Nonomuraea sp. NPDC005650. The sequence continues at coordinate 96,169 of NZ_JBEXCR010000029.1, read as the reverse complement.
TCAGCGGGAGGCGTGGCCGCCGCGCCGCCGCCGGGCGGCGGCGTTGGTGCTGGCGGAACTGGCGGTCACCGGTGCGGGGTACGGCGGTCATGCGTTGTCTCCGAAGGTCCGGCGCTGGAAGAACCGCAGCAGCAGCAGCGAGATGACCAGGATGCCCAGGGCCAGCACGACGGAGGCGGCCGCGGCCCCGCCGAGGTTGTCGTTCGAGAACGCCTCCTGGTAGATCTTCATCAGCGGCACCCAGGTGAAGCTGATCGTGGTCGTCATCGGCCGCAGCGTGGCCGGTTCGCTGTAGAGCTGCAGCGTGCCGATCACGGAGAACAGGCCGGTGAGCACGAGCGCGGGGGCGACGAGCGGGATCTTGATGCGCCAGGCGATCTGCCACTCGCTCGCCCCGTCGATGCGGGCCGCCTCGTAGATGGAGGTGGGGATGGCACGCAGCGACGTGAAGATGATGATCATGTTGAAGCCGACACCGGACCACAGCGCGATGTTGGCCAGCGAGAAGTACAGGGCGGGGAAGCCGAAGAAGTCCAGCGGCCCGGCGTGCAGTTGCCTGGCGATGTAGGTGAGCGGGCTGGTGCTGGGCAGGTACAGGAAGCCCCACAGGAGGCTGGCGATCACACCCGGCACCGCGTACGGCAGGAAGATCGCGGTGCGGGTGAAGCCGCGCGCCCGCACCCTGGGGGTGTCGAGCAGCAGCGCGAACAGCAGGGCCAGGCCCAGCACGCTGGGGATGGCGATGACGCCGTAGAGCAGGACCCGGCCGAGCCCGGCGACGTATTCGGGGTCGGAGAGCGCGGCGGCGTAGTTGTCGAACCCGATGAAGGCTTCCACCCGCCGCCCGAACGCGCCGCCGCCTTCGATGCGGAAGCCGCGGAAGCTCAGGTAGACGGCGTAGCCGATCGGGATGATCAGGAACAGGGCGAAGAAGACGATCGCGGGCGTGGCGAACAGCCACGGGGTGGCGACGGCGCGGACGCGCAGGCGTCGCCCGGAGCTGGCGGGCATGAGATGTCCAGGGAGGGGTCGAGCCGAGGGCCCCGGGCGGACCCTCGGCGTCTTACTTGGTGACGGTGTAGCCGGACTTCTGCAGGTCGGCGACGACGGCCTGCTGCGTGGCCTGGTAGACCGCGCGGAAGGAGGTCTTGTCGAGCGCGGCCTTGTTGAGCGCGTCACCGAAGGCGCTCTGGGCGATGTTCACGTTGGGTCCCCAGGTCACCGGGATGGTGGTGTTCTTGATCACCTGGTCGGTGACCTGGTAGAAGTCCTTCTGCTGCGGCATCAGCTTAGGCGGCTCGTGGGTCAGCGTCGCCTGGCGCCCGGCGTTCCCACCGGGGTAGATGTCGAGCGTGAGCTGCAGCTTGGAGCCCTCGTTGGAGGCGCCCAGCCAGGCCGCGAAGGCCGCGGCCTCCTTGGCGTGCTTCGACTTGGCCGGCACCAGGTAGGCGGATCCGCCCAGGAACGGGACGGCGGGGTCGCCGGGCGTCCACTGCGGCAGCGGCGCGGACTCCCACTTGCCGGCGGTGTCGGGCGCCACCGAGTGGATGACGCTGGGCGCCCAGGCCGCGGCGGCCCAGCTCAGGATCTTGCCCTTGTTGACCTGGGCGTTCCACTCGGGCGTGAGCAGCGGCTCGACCTTGACCAGGTCCCGCTGCACGAGGTCCTGCCAGAAGTCGGCGGTCTTCAGCGACGGCTCGCTGTCGATGCCGACCTTCCAGGCGTTGCCGTCGGTGCTCCACCACTGGGCGCCGGCTTGGGCGGCCTGGGCGGCGAAGAACTCGAGCTGGTTGGCGGCGAAGCTGGCGATGTAGGCGTCGGGGTCCTTCTTGTGGATCTGCTCGGCGGCCTTGGCGTACTCGGCCCAGGTGGTGGGGACCTTGACGCCGTACTTGTCGAACAGGTCCTTGCGGTAGGTGAACGCCATCGGCCCGATGTCCTGGGGCACGCCGTAGACCTGGTTGTTGAAGGTGGTCAGGGCCCAGATGTTGGGATCGATGCCCGCCTTGGCGGACGCCACGTCGGCGGTGATGTCCTTGACGGCTCCGGAGACCACCATGGCGGGCACGGCCCGATACTCCAGCTGGATGACGTCGGGGGTGTCTCCCGCCTTGTCGGCGGCCAGCACCTTGGAGGCGGTTTCGGAGGTTCCGCCGACCTCCGAGAGCTTGATCGTGACGTTGGGGTTTTCCTGGTGGTACTTGTCGATGATCGCCTGGGCCGCCGGGTTGCCGTTCTTGAGGTTCCAGGTCCAGACCTGGAGCGTGACCGGCCCGCCCGCGCTCGCCGTGCCCGAGGAGGGGGTGCCGGCGGACGAGCAGGCGGCCAGCGAGGCCGCCAGGGCGAGCGCCAGCGTCGCGGCGCCCAGCTTCGTCCGGGGTCGGCGGCGTCGGGGCGGGGTCGGTGGGGTCATGACGGTCTCCTGGGCGAGGGGTGGTGCGCCTCGGCGGGAATGCCGGGGTCGTGCGTTGGGATCTAACCTGATGTTAACGTTGTCATCCTGTCAAGCCCCCTCTTTGTGAGATCTCTCGGAGCCCCCCGTGCCTGCTTTCCGCAACCCGGTCCTGCCCGGGTGCTATCCGGACGCGTCGATCTGCCGGGTCGGCGAGGACTTCTACCTGGTCACCTCGTCATTCACCTATTTTCCAGGACTCCCCCTCTTCCACAGCCGTGACCTGGTGCATTGGCGTCAGCTCACGCATGTGCTGGACCGGCCCGGGCTGCTCGCGCTGGAGGGCCTGGACGTCTCCGACGGCGTCTGGGCGCCGACCATCCGCCACCACGACGGCACCTTCTACGTGGTCTCCACGCTGGCCGTGAACCGGCAGGGCAGCCTCACCTTCGTCGTGACCGCCGACGACCCCGCCGGGCCGTGGTCGGACCCCGTCCCGCTGGAGGCCGAGGGCATCGACCCGTCGCTGTTCTTCGACGACGGCCGGTGCTGGCTCACCGCCTGCCGCGACGCGGTCCAGGGCGGTCCCGGCGAGTTGTGGATGCGCGAACTCGACCTGGACCGGCTCAAGCTCGTCGGCCCCACTCACGTGCTGTGGCAGGGCGCGGTGCGCGGGGCGTGGGTGGAGGCGCCGCACCTGTACAAACGCAACGGGGTGTACCACCTGATCGCCGCGGAAGGCGGCACCGAGAGCAACCACAGCGTCACCGCGGCGCGTTCCGACACCGTCACCGGGCCCTACGTCACCGACCCGCGCAGCCCCCTGCTGACCCACCGGCACCGCGGCCCGGGCGAACCCATCCACAACGTCGGCCACGCCGACCTGGTGGACACGCCCGTCGGCGAGTGGTGGGCGGTGACGCTCGGGGTGCGGCCGATCGCGGGCACCCACACGCTGGGCAGGGAGGTCTTCCTCGTGCCCGTGACCTGGACCGCCCGCGGGCCCGTCTTCGCCCCCGAATCGGGAGCCGTGCGACTGTCGGAGCGACTCCCGTCGATCGCGTCCAGCCAGCCGGACGACGACACCGCCGTACCGGCCGGACGGGCGCACTTCGGCGGCCTGGAGTGGAACAGCCTGCGCGGTCCCGCCGGCGACCGCGTCAGGCCCACGGCCGACGGCTCCGGGCTCGACATCGACCTCGCCCCCGAGCCCCTCAGCTCCACCGGCGTACCGGCCTTCCTCGGCCGGCGCCAGCAGCACGTCCGCTTCGGCGCGCGGACCCGGATCGGCTTCGCCGCGGCGCACCCGTCGGAAGAGGCCGGCCTGGCCGTCTTCCAGCACCAGGACCACCACGCCACGCTCGCCCTCACCGTGGACGACGACGGGCAGGCGCAGGTCGTGCTGACGGTCCGGGAGGCGGGCGCGAGCACCCGCCGGGCCTCGGTCCCGGTCTCGACCGGCGAGGTGCTGCTGGCGGTCGACGGAGACGAGGCCGGCTACACCTTCCGCGTCAGGGATCTCACCGCGGCGCAGTGGATCAGCCTGGCCACGATCGAACGGTCCTTCTTCAGCACCGAGCGCGCGGGCGGTTTCGTCGGGGTCTATCTGGGTCTGTACGCCACCGGCAACGGCCAGGCGAGCGACGGGCGGGCGCGGGTCCACTGGTTCGAATACCAGCCCGACCCCGAAACGGCCGGCTAGCGGCGCAGCTCGGGCGGCGCTGCGCCTGGCGGGGGCGGCTTGGGGGCGGCGTGCTGTGCCTAGCGCGGTGGCTTGGGTGGCGCTGTGCTGCGCCGGATCACGAGCTCGGGAGCGATCCGCTCGCACGAGGCCGACTCGCCCTGCATCATGCGCAGCACCTGCTCGATGGAGCGCGTGCCGAGAGCGACGAAGTCCTGACGGACCGTGGTCAGCGCGGGCACCTGATAGGCCGCTCCCGCGATGTCGTCGAAACCGACGAGCGAGACGTCGCCGGGCACCTTCACGCCGAGCTCGGCGAAGGCCGCCAGCACCCCCATGGCCATCTGGTCGTTGCCGGCAAAGATCGCCGTCGGCGGCTCGCCGGTGCGGCGGGTGACGAGGTAGTGGGCCAGCCGGTAGCCGCTGTTGCCGGTGAAGTCGCCCTCGAAGAACTCGCCGCCGGCCTCCGGCGCCTCATTCAGCGCGGCCCGCCAGCCCTCGACGCGGGCTCGGGCGTCGAAGGTGCGCAGCGCGCCGGTCAGGTGGACGATGCGGCGATGCCCCAGCTCCACCAGGTGCCGTACGGCGAGGCGCGCGCCCAGCTCCTGGTCGAGCTCGACGAAGCCGACGTCCGGGTTGGGCACATTGCCGGACATGACGACCGTCATCGGCACGCCGGTCACGATGTCGGCCAGGGCGTCCATCACCATGGGCCGGTCGGCGATGACCGCGATGGCCTCGACCGCCTGGTCGGTGAGCCGCTGCAGGGTCTCGGCCAGGTCTCTGGTGGTGCCGCCCTGCCAGCTGGCCAGATTGACCCAGTAGCCGGCCCGCTGCGCCGCCGTCTGCACGCCCCGCAGGATGCGAGGCAGCTCGTACAGCTCGGCCCCGGCGAGCACCACCCCGATCGTCGAGGAACGGCGGCTCTTGAGCGCGCGGGCGACGCTGTTACGGCGATAGCCGAGCTTCTCGATGGCGGCCTCGACGCGAGCCCGGGTCTCCGGGCGGACGGAGGGGTGGTCGTTGAGGACGCGGGAGACGGTCACGTGCGACACGCCCGCCTCGCGTGCCACATCCACCATGCCTGGTGCCCGATTCATGTCCTTCGCTTCCCGGCCTCCACCGTACTGGCCCCGTCTGCGCGAGCAGCGCGGGCGACCCGCCCGCGCCCGGTTGCCGCGCGCCGCGGTGCCGATTCGATGGTGCCACATCCGCAGGGCGCTCCCGCCCCAGGAGGTCATGGCATCGGAGTCGCCCGTGAACTCTTTCGCGCCGTGGCGACCCGGCGCACGCCCGTCCGGCGGCGGGAAGACCCGGAGCGGCAGCCGGCCGCCGTCGGAGGTGGTCACGGTGCGCCGGCTCGCTTTGGGAACCCGCGGCACCCTTCGGCGGTGCTCCTCCCCATCGGCTGAGCTCGCCGCGAGCCACCGCGGGTTCGGGGTGGCCCGCCAACCCGAGCCCGCGGCGGCGAGCAGGCGTTTCCACCGGTCAGACAGGGAACAGGTCGGGGATGGAGGTGCTGAGCAATCGAGTGCTGCTGCGGCCGAAGGATCTCACCCGCAGCCTCGGCTTCTACCGCGAGACGCTGGGCCTGGCCGTCTATCGCGAGTTCGGCCCCGCCGACCACCCGGGCGTGGTCTTCTTCCTCGGCCAGGGGTTCCTGGAGATCTCCGGGCACTCCGACGACGGGGCCGTCTCAGGGCTGTCGCTGTGGCTGCAGGTACGCGACGTGGCGCAGGAGGAGGGACGGCTCCGGGACGCGGGGGTCACGGTGGTGCGCGAGGCGCGGCTGGAGCCGTGGGGCCTCATCGAGCTGTGGATCGAGGACCCCGACGGGCATCGCATCGTGCTGGTCGAGGTGCCGTCCGATCATCCGCTGCGCCGCGACCCCCGCTGACGGATGGTCAGCTCATCGCGCGCTCGATCGCCTCGATGATCCGCGGGCGCAGCTCGGCGGCGCGGATGATCGCGTCGACCGAGCCGACCTCGACCGCGCGCTGGATGCTGTGCACCCGGTCGAACTCCGCGGCCACCTCCCCGAGCTTCTCCGCCCGCACGGCCGACTGCACCTCCGCGAGCTGGGCGTTGAGCACCGCCCGCTCCGCGCCGCTGGCCGCCGAGACCCGCGTCTGCAGCTCGGTCACCCGCGGGTCGGTCGCGGTGCGGTTGTTCACCTCGCCGGAGAACACCACGGCCGCCGCCGGGGCGCCGCCGAGCACCGAGGCGAACGAGCCCTCCAGCGCCAGCACGGTCATGTTCGGGTTGAGCGCCTTGGAGAACACCACGAACGCGCCCCCGTGGTAGCGGGAGATCACGCAGAACACGATCGGGCCCTCGAAGTTGACGATCGCCCGGCCGATCTCCGCGCCGTACTCCAGCTGGAGCTTGCGCATCGACTCCGGCGAGCCGTCGAACCCGGACAGATTGGCCAGCACCACCAGCGGCCGGTTGCCGGACGCGGAGTTGATCGCCCGCGCGGTCTTCTTCGACGAGCGCGGGAACAGCGTGCCCGCGGTGTAGGTGTCGGGCCCGTCCGTGGGCGGGAAGCCGCGCCGCGGCACCGACCGTGACTCGATGCCGATCAGGCAGACCGGCCGGCCGCCGATGTGCACGTCCTGCACCGCGGACGTCTCCGCGTCGGCCATGCCCGCCCAGCGCTCCAGCACCGGGTGGTCCTGGTCGGACACGGCGCGCATCACCGTGCGGATGTCGAACGGCTTCTTGCGGTCGGGGTTGAGCTCCGCGGAGAAGATCTGGCCGACGGTGGCGAAGTCGCTGCCGGCGATCTCGTGCGGGAACCCGGAGATGTCGCGGTCGAACGGGTCGCCGGTGCGGGCCCGCCGCGGCCCCGTCTCGCCGGGCACGACGTAGGTGTGGTCGTAGTGCGCCATGAGCACGTCGCGAGCGGCCGGCAGGTTGGGCGCCCAGTACTGCGCCTGGCCGTTCGGCCCCATGACGCGGTCGTAGCCGCCGATGCCGAAGTTGTCCTCGGCCGACACGCCGCCGGAGAAGTCGAGTGACTGCTTGCCGGTGAGCACCATCGCCGAGTCCGGCGTCATCACCAGGATGCCCTTGGTGTGCATGAGCATCGTCGCCTCGGCGTTCCAGTACGGCTGGGCGCCGACGGTGATCCCGGCGACCACGATGTTGATCTCGCCGCCACCCTGGGTGAAGGTGACGATCCGCTTGAGCGCCGCGGCGACCCAGTCCATGTTCTCGGTGCCCGAGGTCATCGAGATCCGCGCGCCGGCCGACAGCGCGTACCACTCCAGGGGGACCCGCATCCGCTCGGCGAGGTCGAGGGCGGCGATCACCCGCGAGCACTCGGGCTCCGACAGCGCGCCCAGCGCCTTCGTCGGGTCGCCGATCAGGACCACGCGGGTGATGCCTTCGGGGTGGCGCTCGGTCGGCGTCGTGACGACGCCCGCCACGATCGCCGCGGAGTTCTTCCCCTTGGGCCGCTCCACCGGCACGAGCGTGCCGTGGGCGTCGAGGTCGTGCTCGACGAAGCCGCCCTCCGGCCCGGTGAGCAGGCCGGTCAGCTCGTACGGGTAGACGTTGCCGCGCCGGGCCGCGCGCAGCACCTTCTGGCGGTAGTCGTCCAGCGGCTGGACCGGCTCCGTAGACGGCTTGCCCACGTCCAGGGTCGCGCCGTGGCCCGGGTCGAGGGTGATCCGCACGGCGACCTCGGCCAGTTCGCCGGAGGCGGTGCGCTGGCGGGCCACGAACTGGACCTCCTCCAGCCCCGCGCCCGCCGTGGTCGGCAGGATGCGCTGGACCAGCATGTTGAGCTCGTCGGTGGACAGCTCGGTCGACGGCCAGACGTACATCATGATCCGGTTGGTGTCGAAGCGCTTGTTCTGGGGGCGCTGCGCCTGGATGTTGCGGATCGCGTCGAGGCCCGCGGTGAGCGCGTCCTCCACGGCTGGCAGCGCGACCAGCCTGCCGTCGGCCTCGCGCAGCGGCGTCAGGTCGCGGACCTGGCCCATCGCGATGAGCCGCTCGTCGGCCGGGTTGCTGCGCGCCACGGCCTTGAACAGGTAGATCTCCTCGTCGGCGGACGGCAGCCGGGTGAGGTCGAACTCGCGCAGCCGCTGCAGCTGCAGGCGCTCGGCGATCTGCGGGTGCAGGCCGCGGATCAGCCGGTCTTCGGCGAAGCCCGCGCCCTCGGGGCGGAAGGTGAAGTGGTGGTGCATCACGGCGCCGCTGGTGCCGACGACGGTGGTGGTGATCCGGCTGACGCCCGCGGGCCGCGAGTGCTCGGCGAGGAGCTCGCCGATCCGCGCCGCCATCGCGTCGGCGTCCGGCTGGTCCTCCCACGTGACATAAAGGTCACCGACCAGACCACGCCCGGCCGCGCCCTCAGCCGCGAACGTGTCGAGGGCGCCGATGGCGTCGGGCAGGGCGGCGATGTCGACCGCGGTGGCGACCACGCGGGACACCCCGGCCGCGCCGGTGTGCTCGGCGGTGACGAACCGGCAACCCGCGGCCTCGCTCGCGGTGACCTCGGACAGCCCTCGGTTGCCGTAGTAGCGGCGGATCAGCACCTCCAGGAGCGGCGCGTGATCCCGCCCGTGGCGGCCGATGCGCTGGCCGATCAGCCGGACGAGCGGCTCGGAGCCGGCCACCATGGCCTGGATCCGCTCGGCGCGGTCCGGCGCGTCGGGGTTGGCGTCCAGGTAGCGCAGGTCGTCGCGTACGGCGGCGTAGACCTTGGCGCGGTTGCGGCGCAGCAGCGGCTGGGCGTACCAGCGGAACACCACGCCGCGGGCCAGGTCGGACACCGTGGGGAAGCGCACCTGCGTGGCCTCGACCAGGTGCTCCAGGGCGAGCCCGGCGCGCTCGCCGAGCGGCTCGACCGGCGGCGGGCCGGCCAGCCACTGGCGCAGCAGCTCCGAGACGATCGCGACGGCCTTGCTCATCTGCTGCTGGGCCAGGAAGATCCGGAAGACCGCGGCCTCCAGCTCCGGCGTGCGGTCGAGGTCGTCGACGCCGTAGTGGGCGAAGACCCTGGCGAGCTTGGCCTGGAAGCTCTGGGTGACGCCGGCGCGCTCGACGTCGAGGCTCTGCAGGTAGCTGTGGAAGAACTCGCGCGGGCTGTGCACGGGGCTGCCCGGCTCGACGTCGAGCGCGCCGCCCGGCTTGTTGCGGCTCAGCTCGGCCAGGTCGGCGAACACGGTGAGCAGGTCGAGCTCGCCCTCGATCGGCTGCTCGCCCAGCTCGGCGCGCGCGGCCACGTACGCCGACAGCGCCCGGCCGCGCTCGTCCGGGGCGCCGTCGAAGCCGAGCAGCAGACCGCGCAGGTCCTGCAGGCCGCGCTCGACCCGGTCGGCCGCGGACAGGCCGGGCTCGGCGGGCAGGTCGATCTCGACGACACCCGCGGACTCCTCTTCTGGGCCCTCGTCGGCGAGGGGCTCCAGGCGCATCAGCGGCGCGCCGGTCTCGACCTGGCTGCCCACCGACACCGGGCACTCGCGGACGCGGGCGCGGAACGGCGCGCGCAGCACCGTCTCCATCTTCATGCTCTCCAGCACCAGGATCGGCGCGCCCGGCTCGACCTCGTCGCCGGCCGACAGCGGCGTCGCGACCACCAGCGCGGGCGCGGGCGAGCGGACGACACCGCCCTCGTCGCGGCTGATCCGGTGTGTCACGCCGTCGACCTCGACCAGGTGGATCGGCCCGTGCGTGGCCGACACCACCCGGAACCGGCGGCCGTTGACCACGATCTGGCCGCTGTGCGCGTCGAACCGCTCCACCTCGACGTGCGCCGGGTGCGCCTCGCCGCCGCCGGAGATCCCGACGCGGAAGCGCCGGTGCCCGACCCGGGCCACGCTCACCCGGTAGCCGGCGCCGCGGAGCTTGAGGTCCAGCGGACGGCCCGAGTCGTGCTGCACCTGCGGACGACCGCCGTGCGCGGTGGACAGCAGCCGCCGGCGGCCGACCTCCTCCTCGTCCTGGTAGGCCTCGATCGCGGCGGCGGCCAGGGCGATCGCGGAGTGCCGGTGGCTGACCAGGCGGCCCTTGGCGCGCACGCGGTCGATCCAGCCGGTGTCGGCGCTCGCGTCGATCACCTCGGGCTGGTCGAGCAGGTCGAGCACGAAGCTCTTGTTGGTGGCGCCGCCCTCGATGATCACCGTGGTCTCGGCCATCGCGCGGCGCAGCCGGCCCAGCGCCTGCTCGCGGTCGCTGCCGTAGGCGATGATCTTCGCGATCATCGAGTCGAAGTCGGCCGGGATGGTGTCGCCCTCGCTGACGCCGGTGTCCACGCGGATGCCGGGCCCGGCGGGCAGCGCCAGGCGCGCGATGCGGCCGGGGGCGGGCGCGAAGTCGCGGTCGGGGTCCTCGGCGTTGAGCCGGGCCTCGACGGCGTGGCCGGCCTCGGCCGGCTGGGGGCCTGTCAGCTTCCCGCCGTTCGCGACGTGCAGCTGCAGCCGTACGAGGTCGGTGCCGGTGGTGATCTCCGTGATCGGGTGCTCGACCTGCAGGCGCGTGTTGACCTCAAGGAAGGCGAACAGCTTCTCGCCGGGGTGGTAGAGGAACTCGACGGTGCAGGCGCCGCGGTAGGCGACCTCCACGGCGAGCCGCTCGGCCGACGCCTTGAGCTCGGCCGTCTGCTCGGCCCCCAGCACGGGGGAGGCGGACTCCTCGATGACCTTCTGGTTGCGCCGCTGCACCGAGCAGTCGCGCACGCCCAGCGCCCACGCGGTGCCCTGCCCGTCGGCGATGACCTGGACCTCGACGTGGCGGGCGCCGGTGACCAGGCGCTCCAGGAAGACCACGCCGGAGCCGAACGCGCGCAGCGCCTCCTGGCTGGTGCGCTCATACGCGTCGGCCAGGTCCTCCTTCGAGGCGACCATGCGGATGCCGCGCCCGCCGCCGCCCGCGGTCGCCTTGAGCATCAGCGGGTAGCCGATCGCCTCGCCGGCGCGCAGCGCGTCCTCCAGGGTGGCGACCTCGCCGCGGCTCCACGGCGCGACGGGGACGCCGACCTTCTCGGCGATGAGCTTGGCGCCGATCTTGTCGCCGAGCTTGCGCATCGCATCCGCGCTCGGCCCGACGAAGGTGACGCCGATCTTCTCGCACAGCTCGGCGAACGCCGGGTCCTCGGCGACGAACCCCCACCCGACCCACGCGGCGTCGGCCCCGGTCTCCACCAGCGCCCGCTCCAGGACGGCGTGGTCGAGGTAGGGGCGGGCGGAGGCGGGCCCCAGCGGGTAGGCGAGGTCCGCTTCGCGGACGAAGGTCGCGGTGCGGTCGGCGTCGGTGTAGAGGGCCACCGTCTCGATCCGCTCCCCGGTCTCCGCGCAGAGGTCCCGGACGGCGTGGATGAGCCGCATCGCGGCCTCTCCACGATTGACGATGGCGACACGACTGAACACCGGTTGAGCCTCCCCATACTCACGCACAAAGGCGACGCCCGGGATCCCGGAACGCCGCCTGCACCTTTCTACACCCTGCTCGATCGCCACCCGCTGCACCATGGCCCGCATCGCTCATGGCGGAGGGGCTGCGTTGTGGGAACCCCACAAAAGGTCGCCCGAGCCACACCACCCCGGCGGCCCCGTGACGACCCGGCGGGGACGTACCCGGAGCACTGGCCCGCCGAATTGGCGAGAATTACATCTCGGCAATTATCCGAGCGCCCACCACAGAAACACTATACGGCCACCATAAAGCTCTTATAAAAACCTTCTGGCGGACTCTTCGGAACTTTGACGGCCCATTCGATACAAGGCTTCTGAGCTGGCACGACGCGAGATTTCCGGCGCGACGGACGAGCCGTCGGTTACGGCCGCGAACTGCACCGATCGGGGCTCATGCCGGGCACGAAGGTGCGGCTTCGTATGCGATTTGAGCACCGTCCTGAATGCCTGTCCAGACCCTTGTCGGGCGCTTTGCGATCATTTACTGTCCAGGTGATCAAATCACCGACTCATTTAGGAGGCTCGGTTGCGCCGATTAACATCCGCGGTGCCGCTCCTGCTCGTCTCGGGCGTCGTCATGGCCCTGGCGGCCACGGCGATCGCGAGCGCACCGGCCCACGCCGCGCCGGCGGATCTGGACGGGCAGGCCACGTCCGCGCCCCCGTCGGTGGAGCCGGAATTACGCACGCGGGCCGCCGCCGCCGGCAGGATCAGGGTGAACGTCGTCACCAGGACCAGAGCCGACCTGCCCGACGCGGCGAGCGCCGGTCAGGTGCTGCAGACGTTGTCGCGGTTCCCCATGGTGACCTTACGTGTCGACGCGGCGGCGCTGGACCGGCTGGCCACGCGGCCGGGTGTCGTGAGCGTGTCGGAGGACCGCCCGGTGCCGCCCGCGCTGGCCGAGAGTGTCCCGCTGATCGGCGGGGACCGCACCCGGGCCGCGGGGCTGACCGGCGCGGGCAGCGCGGTGGCCGTACTGGACACCGGGGTCGCGACCGGCCACCCCTTCCTGGGCGGGCGGGTGATCGGCGAGGCCTGCTTCTCCCCTGTCGACGCCGACTACTCCGCCACCAGCCTGTGCCCCAACGGCGCCGCCCAGCAGGAGGGCCCCGGGGCGGCCGACTCCGAGCAGGGGGCCTGCGCGGACCCGGCTCGACTGTGATCACGGCACGCATGTGGCCGGGATCGCCGTCGGCAACGGCCAGGGCGTGAGCGGAGCCCCGCCGGCCGGTGTCGCGCCCGGCGCGAGCCTGGTCGCCGTACAGGTGTTCAGCAAGTTCACGTCGGAGGACTTCTGCGGCGCGGGCGCCGCGCCGTGCGTGCTGAGCTTCACCAGCGCCCAGGTGGCGGGCCTGGAGAAGGTCCTGCGACTGAAGGAGGCCGGTACGCCGCTGGTGGCCGCCAACCTGAGCCTGGGCAGCGGCCGGTACACCGTGTCGTGCGACACCGATCCGCGCAAGCAGGCCATCGACGGCCTCCTGGCGGCCGGGGTGGCGACGGTGGTGGCGGCCGGGAACAACGGGTACGGCGACGCGGTGAGCGCGCCAGGCTGCGTGCCCTCGGCCATCACGGTGGGCTGCACCACCGACGACGACACGGTGTCCACCTTCAGCAACCGCGGCCCCCTGTTGGACCTCTTCGCTCCCGGGACGTCGATCGTCTCCTCGGTGCCCGGTGACGGGTGGGCGCCGCTGAGCGGCACCTCGATGGCGGCTCCCCACGTGAGCGGCGCGCTGGCCGTGCTCCGCCAGGCCTTCCCCCAGGCGAGCATCGCGGAGCTGGAGTCGGCCATGAAGACCACGGGCAAGCCGATCACCTACACCGGCGCCACCACGCCCCGGCTCCGGCTGGACGGCGCCGCGCTCCCCCAGCCGACGGATCCGGGGGCCGTCTGGCCGCCGTACTTCGCCAACCTGGACGACCACGCCATCCCCGACCGGGGCAGGGTGGACTCGCCGATCAACGTGAGCGGCATCCTCGACAAGGGGCCCGCGCGACTGCACGTCTGGGTCCCCGTCAAGCACCCCTGGGTGGGCGATCCGAAGCTCGACCTGATCAGCCCGAACGGCATGGTGTACAAGCTCCGCCTGCCCGCGCCCCAGGACAACGGCGACGTGATCTGGGAGACCTATCCGGTGGACGGCAGCGCCTCACCGGCGAACGGGACGTGGACGTTACGCGTCGAGGACGTCACCGCGGGCGACACGGGTTACCTGGACGGATGGTGGATCAAGTTCTGAGCCCCGGAAGTGTGACCTGAATCACACCGCCTATTGTTTCCAATCATGTAACCGATTACATACCCTCATGAAACCGATTACATGGAGGTCAGGTGGCTCGAATCAAGGATGTCGCCGCGCAGGCGGGCGTCTCCGTCGCGACGGTCTCCCGGGTGCTCAACGACAACCCGTCCGTCACCGAGGAGACGCGCAACCGGGTCCACGACGCGATGGCCGCGCTGAACTACCGGCCCAACGCCGTGGCCAGGTCCCTGCGTACCGAGGCCACCAGGACGCTCGGGCTGATCATCGGCGACATCCTCAACCCGTTCTTCGCCGAGCTGGCGCGGGCGGTGGAGGACGAGGCACGCGCGGCCGGCTACACCGTGATCATCGGCAACGCCGACGAGCGGCCCGACCAGCAGGACCACTACGTGCGCACCCTGCTGGAGCGGCGGGTCGACGGGCTGCTGATCTGCCCCACCGCCGAGGTGACGCCCCTGGTGGAGGAGGTCAGCCGGGGAGAGCGCCCGCTGGTCTTCCTCGACCGGACGCTCAGCGGCGTGGAGGTGCCGTCGGTCCGGGCCGACGGCAGCACCGCCATCGCCGAGCTGGTCGCCCACCTGCGCGCCCTCGGGCACCGGCGGATCGCGTTCGTGTCCGGGCCGAGCACCCTGTCCACCGGGCGCGAGCGCACGGAGGCGTTCCTGCGCGCGGCGGCCGAGCACGGCCTTGAGATCCCCCCGGAGTACGTGCGCGTCGGCGACTTCCGCGCCGGCAGCGGCCAGCGGATCACCTCCGAGCTGCTCGACCTGCCCGAACCCCCGCAGGCGATCTTCCTGGGCGACAACCTCATGGCGCTCGGCGCGCTCGACGAGATCCACGAGCGCGGCCTGAACATCCCCGGCGACGTCGCATTGGCCTCCTTCGACGACGTGCCGTGGTTCAACCACGTGCACCCCCGCATCACCGCGATCAGCCAGCCCACCGCGGAGCTGGGCCGGCGCGCGGTCCGGGTGATCCTCGACGTGCTGGACGGCCGGGGCGCCGAGTCGGTGGTGCTGCCCGCGACGCTCGTGGCACGCGAGTCGTGCGGGGAGACGGGCATGAGGAAGGAAGGCCGCTCGTGAGCCAGGCACGGGAGATCCTGCGCGTGGAGGGTCTCGGCAAGAGGTTCCCCGGCGTGGTGGCGCTCGACGGCGTCGACTTCGACCTGCGCGCGGGCGAGGTGCACGTCCTGCTCGGCGAGAACGGCGCCGGCAAGAGCACGCTCATCAAGATGCTGTCCGGCGCCTACCAGCCCGACGGCGGCCGCATCCTCGTCGACGGCGAGCCGGTCGCGATCAGGACCGCCACTGACGCCCAGCGGCTCGGCATCGCCACGATCTACCAGGAGTTCAACCTGGTCCCGCAGCTGACCGTGGGCGAGAACCTCGCCCTGGGCCGGCCGCCGCGCCGCTTCGGGTTCGTCGACACGCGGCGCATGCACGAGCAGGCCCGCGGCATGCTCGACCAGGTGGGCGTCGGCGTCGACCCGCGCACGCGCGTCGCCGACCTGGGCATCGCGCAGATGCAGATGGTCGAGATCGCCAAGGCGCTCGCGCTCGACGCCCGCGTCCTCATCATGGACGAGCCCACCGCCGTGCTCACCACCAGCGAGGTTCGGCGCCTGTTCGACCTGGTCGGGCAGCTGCGCGAGCGGGGCGTCGCGGTCGTGTTCATCACCCACCACCTGGAGGAGATCGCCCAGATCGGCGACCGGGTGACCGTGCTGCGCGACGGCCGCTCCGTGGCCCAGGTGCCGGCCGGCACGCCCGAGGAGGAGCTGATCCGGCTCATGGTGGGCCGGCCCATCGACCAGCAGTACCCGCGCCAGGCCGCCACGGCCGGCGAGCCGCTGCTGCAGGTGCGCGACCTGGGCCGGGCCGGCGCGTTCTCCGGCGTGTCGTTCGAGGTGCGGGCCGGCGAGGTCGTCGGCCTGGCCGGGCTGGTCGGCGCGGGCCGCACCGAGGTGGCCAGGGCCGTGTTCGGCGCCGACGCCCCCGACTCGGGCGAGGTGCTGGTACGCGGCCGGCGGCTGCCCCGCGGCGACGTGCGCGCCGCCATGGAGGCCGGGCTCGGCCTAGTCCCCGAGGACCGCAAGGGCCAGGGGCTCGTCCTGGGCGCCGACATCGCCGAGAACCTGGGCCTGGTCACCCTGCGCGGCGCCAGCCACGGCGGGTTCGTCGACCGGGCCGGACAGCGCAAGGCCGCCGCGCGGGTGGCCGACCAGCTCGGCGTGCGGATGAGCCACCTCGGCCAGGAGGTGCGCACCCTGTCGGGCGGGAACCAGCAGAAGATCGTGATCGGCAAGTGGCTGCTCGCCGACGCCAACGTGCTCATCCTCGACGAGCCGACGCGCGGCATCGACGTCGGCGCCAAGGTCGAGATCTACCAGTTGATCAATTCGCTCACCGCCTCCGGCCACGCGGTCCTCATGATCTCCAGTGATCTGCCCGAGATCCTCGGGATGAGCGACCGCATCCTCGTCATGGCCAGAGGCAGGCTCGTCGGCGAGCTGAAGGCCGCCGAGGCGAACCAGGACTCCGTGATGGCGCTGGCCGTCACCGAGGTGGAGGATGCTCGTGTCCACTAACGTGCTGACCGCACGGCCGACGGCCCGGAGCCTGCTGGCCGAGAACGGCTCGCTCGCGGCGCTCGTCGTGCTCGTCGTGGCGCTGTCGCTGCTGTCCGGCGACTTTCTCTCCGTGACGAACCTGCTCAACGTGGGCGTCCAGGCGGCGGTCACCGCGATCCTCGCGTTCGGCTCGACGTTCGTCATCATCACGGGCGGGATCGACCTGTCCGTCGGCGCCGTGGCCGCCCTGTCGGCGATCGTGCTGGCCTGGACGGCCGCCGACAGCGGGCTGCCCTGGCCGCTGGCCACGCTCGTCGCGCTGGCCGTCGGCATCGGATGCGGGCTGGTCAACGCCGCGCTCATCGCGTACGGCAAGCTGCCGCCGTTCATCGCCACGCTCGCCATGCTGGGCGTGGCGCGCGGGCTGGCCCTGGTGGTCTCCCAGGGCAGCCCCATCGAGATGCCGGAGGCGGTCTCCCACCTCGGCGACACCGTCGGTGGCTTCCTGCCGGTGCCCGTGCTGGTGATGGCGCTCATGGGCGTGATCACCGCCGTCGTGCTCAACCGCACGTACGCCGGCCGGGCGATGTACGCCCTCGGCGGCAACGAGGAGGCCGCCCGGCTGTCCGGCATCGCCGTCAGCCGGCAGAAACTCGTCACCTACGCCCTGTCCGGCGCGTTCGCCGCAGTGGCCGGCGTCGTCCTGGCCAGCCGGCTCGCCTCGGCCCAGCCGCAGGCCGCCTCCGGCTACGAGCTGGACGCGATCGCCGCCGTGGTCATCGGCGGGGCGAGCCTGTCGGGCGGCAAGGGCCGGGCGTTCGGCACGCTGGTCGGCGCGCTCATCCTGGCCGTGCTGCGCAACGGGTTGAACCTGCTGTCGGTGTCGGCCTTCTGGCAGCAGGTGGTCATCGGCGTGGTGATCGCCCTGGCCGTCCTGCTCGACACGCTGCGCCGCCGAAGCGGCCGCTGACATCACCGTAAAGATCAGTAAGAGAGAATGAGGTACCTCCCATGCGCATCCACGCCCTCATCGCGGCGGGCGCCGCACTGACGCTCGGCCTGACCGCCTGCGGCTCGGCCGGCTCCTCCGGCACGTCCTCCTCCGGCTCGGGGGGAGCCGCCTCCGGCGGCGACATCAAGATCGGCATGTCGATCTCCACCCTGAACAACCCCTACTTCGTGCAGCTGCGCGCCGGCGCCGAGGCCGAGGCCAAGAAGCTGGGCGTCACGCTGACCGTCACCGACGCCCAGAACGACGCCTCCCAGCAGGTCAACCAGGTGCAGAACTTCACCAGCCAGAGCATGAAGGCGATCGTCATCAACCCGGTCGACTCCGACGCCGCCGCGCCCGCGGTCAAGATAGCGGAACGTTCCAACATCCCCGTGATCGCCGTGGACCGCGGCGTCAACGGGGGCAAGGTCGCCCAGACCGTCGCCTCCGACAACGTGGCCGGCGGCAAGCTGGCGGCGGAGCGGCTCGCCAAGGAGATCGGCGAGAAGGGCGAGGTCGTCGTCCTGCAGGGCGTGCCCGGCACCTCGGCCTCGCGCGACCGCGGCCAGGGCTTCACCGAGGGCATCAAGGCGTTCCCCGGCATCAAGGTCGTCGCCCAGCAGCCGGCCGACTTCGACCGCACCAAGGGCCTGGACGTCATGACGAACCTGCTGCAGTCGCACCCCGGCGTCACCGGCGTGTTCGCCGAGAACGACGAGATGGCGCTCGGCGCGATCAAGGCGCTCGGCGCCAAGTCCGGCAAGCAGGTCAAGGTGGTCGGCTTCGACGGCACTCCCGACGGGCTGAAGGCGATCGAGGCCGGCACGCTGGCGGCCAGCATCGCCCAGCAGCCGGCCCTGCTCGGCCAGCAGTCCGTGCAGAACGCCGTCAAGGCGGTCAAGAACGAGCAGCTGGAGGCCACCGCCAACGTGCCGGTGAAGGTCGCCGCCAAGGACAACCTGTCCGAGTTCACCGGGGCATGAGCCCCATGAAGGAACACGACGGCGGCCCGCCCCGTCACCCGCTCGACGTCGTGGTGGTGGGGTCGGCCAACGCCGACCTGGTCGTCCAGGTCGAACGGCATCCCGCGCCGGGCGAGACCGTGCTCGGCTCGGAGCTGGCCGTCCACCCAGGAGGCAAGGGCGCCAACCAGGCCGTGGCCGCCGCCCGGCTCGGCGCGCGGGTGGCGCTGCTCGGCCGGGTCGGCGCCGACGGGCACGGGCGGCTGCTGCGCGAGTCGCTGGAACGCGACGGCGTGGACCTCGGCCACCTGCGCGACACTCCGGCCGCCAGCGGCATCGCCATGATCGCCGTCGGGCCGCGGGGCGACAACAGCATCATCGTCGCCCCCGGCGCCAACGCCCGGCTCACCGAGGACGACGTGCTGGAGGCGGCGGCGCTGCTGCGGTCGGCTCCGGTCGTGTCGTTGCAGCTGGAGATCCCGCTGCCGGCGGTGCTCGCCGCGGCCCGGCTGGCCCGCCGCGCGGTGCTCAACCTGTCGCCGGCCGTTCCGTTGCCGGACGAGCTGCTGGCGCTGTGCGATCCGCTGGTCGTCAACGAGCACGAGGCGGCCCTGCTGCTCGGCGCGCCCGGCGAGCCGGACCGGCAGGCCAAGGAGCTGCTGGCACTCGGCCCCCGCTCGGTCGTCATCACCCTGGGCGCCGACGGCGCCGTGGTGGCCGAAGGCGGCGCGGTGGCCGAAGGCGGCGCGGTGGCCGAAGGCTGCGCGGTCCGCGCGGTGCCCAGTCCCCGCGTGGCGGCCGTGGACACCACCGGGGCCGGCGACGCGTTCACCGGCGCGCTGGCCTGGCGGCTGGCCGCGGGCGAGCCGCTCGTGCGGGCCGCGGCGTTCGCCGCCAGGGTGGGCGCCGCGGCCGTACGCAGGCCGGGAGCGCAGGATTCGTACCCGACGATGGCGGAGGTGGAGGGCTTGTGAAGCGCGGCGGCGTCATCAACGCGGCTCTGGCGGGCGCCCTGGCGGGGCTCGGGCACACCGACGAGGTGCTCATCTGCGACAGCGGCATGCCGCTGCCGGCGGGGGCGCAGGTGGTGGACCTGGCGTTCGTGGCGGGCGTCCCGTCGTTCGCCGACGTGCTCGACGGGATCCTCGCCGAGATCGTCGTCGAGGGCGCCACGGCGGCCAAGGAGGTCCAGGCGGCCAACCCCGCCTGCCACGCGCTGCTCGCCGAGCGGCTGCCGGGGCTGGCGTACGTGTCGCACGAGCGGCTCAAGCAGCTCTCCGCCGCCGGCAGGCTCGTGGTGCGCACCGGGGAGGCGCGGCCGTACGCCAACGTCATCCTGCGTTGCGGCGTCGCCTTCTGACGCGGCGAAATTCCCGGCCAATTGTCCGGCCCGGCCGAATCGTTAATCCGCGGGTAAATCATTCACCCGGTGATTCCCGGCAGCCCGCCATTCGAGTTTATTGCCGCGACATAACGGACAGCCCTCATTCATGTCTTGGGGGAAACGACGCGAACGGCCGTCGCGGCCATGATGTTCGCCTGGGCCACCGGTCTTTGGCGACGGCATGATTGCGCCTCTTCGCGCGACGGGGCCGGCGCGGTCGGCCTCGATGAGGCGTACCGGCACTGCGAGCAGATCATGCGCAGTCAGGCCCGCAACTTCTCGTACGGCCTGCGGCTGCTGCCCGCCCCCAAGCGTCGCGCGCTGAGCGCCGTCTACGCGCTGGCCCGCAGGATCGACGACATCGCCGACGGCGACGGCCCCGCCGGGCGGCGGCTGGCCCGCCTGTCCGCGGTCCGCGGGATGCTCGACGGGACCGCCCCCGCGCGGCACGACCTCGTGCTGGTGGCGCTGCTCGACGCCGCCCGCCGCTATCCGATCCCGCTCGCGGCCTTCGGGGACCTCGTCGACGGCTGCGCCGCCGACGTGCGCGGGAGCACGTACGCGACCTTCGACGACCTGGTCGGCTACTGCCGGTGCGTGGCCGGCTCGATCGGGCGGCTGTCGCTGGGGGTGTTCGGCGCGGACGACGTCGAGACGGCCAGGCCGCTCGCGGACGCGCTCGGCGTGGCCCTGCAGATCACCAACATCCTGCGCGACCTGCGGGAGGACCGCATGGCCAAGCGGGTCTACCTGCCCGCCCAGGACCTCGAACGGTTCGGCTGCACCCTGGACGTCGACGCCTACGGCCGCTTCAGCGACCCGCCGGAGCGCCTGGCCGAGCTGGTCAGGTTCGAGGCGGACCGGGCGCGCGACTGGTTCGCCACGGGGATGCGCCTGCTGCCCATGCTGGACGCGCGCAGCGCCGCCTGCACGGCGACCATGGCCGGCATCTACCGCTGCCTGCTCGACCGCATCGCCGCCGACCCCGCCCGCGCGCTGGCCGCCCGGGTGTCGCTGACGACGAGGGAGAAGTCCGTGGTCGCGCTGCGCGCCCTCGCCCAGGCGGGGCGCGGTTGATCACTGCCGCGCTGCTGGCGGTGCTCGCCGCGGTGTGCAACGCCTGCTCGTCGGTCCTGCAGCGGCGGGCGGCGCTGTCGGTGTCGCCGGAGCTGGGGCTGCGGCCCGGCCTGATCTGGGCGCTGCTCAGGAACGCGCTGTGGCGGTGGGGGATCGTGGCGCTGATCGGGGGCTTCGTCTTCCAGGCGGCGGCGCTGTCGATCGGCAGCATCGCCCTGGTCCAGCCGACCCTGGTGATCGAGCTCCCGTTCACCATGATCATCCTGTCCTTGGCGTTCGGCACGGTTCTGGACAGGAGGTCGTGGCTGGCGATCGGCGCGTTGTCGGCCGGCCTCGCGATGTTCCTGGGCGCGGCGGTCCCCGGCCCGGGGCAGTGGACGCCGGACGCGGCCGCGTGGATCGTCGCCGCCGCCGTGACCTCGGCCACGATCGCCGCGCTGGTGGCGGTGGGGGCCCTGGCCAGGGGGCCCCTGCGCCCGGCCGCGCTGGGCGTGGCCGGGGGCTTCGGCTTCGCCTTCACGGCCACGCTCATCAAGGAGTGCACGACGATCTTCAAGGAGAACCCGGCCGCGCTGCCGGTGTCCTGGCCCCTGTACGCGATGGTGGCCGCGGGCCTGTGCAGCCTGTACCTCCTGCAGAACGCCCTGCACAGCGGCACCCTCGTCGTCGCCCAGCCGGCGCTGACCATCAGCGACCCCCTGGCGGGCATCCTGTACGGGGCGCTGATGTTCGGGGAGCCGATCCGCACCGGTCCCTGGCTCGCGTTCGAGGTGGCCGGCGCCGGGCTCCTGGTCTACGGCGTCGTCGAGCTGGTCCGGTCGCCGCTCATCCAGGCCCAGAGCGTGCTGCCCCCGGCGCGGAAATGAGCCCCGCCTGGACCGGCATCGCGCAGAACAGCGCGCGCTCCCGGTCCGTCAGGCGCTTGCGCGACCCGGCGTCGTCGAGGCGGTCCAGCGCCTCCAGCAGCTCGGCCCCGGTGCCGGTGTAGAGGCTCACCCCGGCCCTGGCCATCGCCCGCGCGCCGGCCAGGCCGTGGCCGCCGATGGGCCGGTGCACGATGACCGGCAGCCCGGCGGCGAAGGCCTCCTGGCAGGTCAGGCCGGAGCCGTTGTCGACCAGGGCGTAGGCGGCCGCCATGAGCTCCGGCACGTCGTCGCGCCACCCGAACGCCGGGCCCGTCCCGGCGGCCAGCAGGCGGCGCCGCAGCTCGGCGTTGTTACCGCACAGGACGAGCGGCGTGTACCGCCCCGACCTCGCCAGGGTCCGCGCGGTCGCGACGACGTCCCCGACCCCCCATGACCCGCCTGACACCAGGACCAGCCGGTCGCCGGGGTCCACGCCGACGCGGCCGGCCACCCCGCCCGGGTCGGCCACCGCCCGCGCGAACACCGGGCGCACGACCGGGGCGCAGCCCAGCGCCGGCCGGCCGGTACGGGCGGCGATCTCCCCGACGATGTCGGCGTTCGGGCACAGGTACCGGTCGTTGCCCGGATGCAGCCACAGCCGGTGCACCGAGAAGTCCATGACCAGCACCGTGCTCGGGCAGGGCAGCCGGCCGCGCTCGCGCAGCCAGCCGGTGAGCTGGGCCGCCACGTGGAAGGTCGAGACGACCTCGTCGGGCGCGCGGGCGGCGACGAGCCGGCGCAGGCGGGGGGCGGCGAGCACCGTGAGCGGAGACGTGCCGCCGACCCGTTTGCCGAGGAAGAAGACCTGGTAGATGACGTCATAGAGCCAGGGGGCGTGCAGGATCATCCAGTGATATCCGCGGCGCAGCGCCGATCCCAGCCCGAGCGGGAGCAGCTGGAGGACATCGATGATCTCTGAATCGGCATTCTCGGCGGCGAGCCGGGCGGCCAGCTCGGCCGCGACCCGGTCATGGGCGCTGCCCATCGGCGCGCTGAGGATCAGGACCCGCCGCCGTTTCCTCTCATGCCCGGACATCTCACCTCCGCGATCGGCCGCGACGGGCCTGCCGGGGGCTGCGCGATGAGCCGCGCCGCGCTGCCGCTCGGGCTCGCCTGCCTGGCGCTCCTGCACGCCGGTCCCGCCGCCACCTGGCTGCCGCCGGTCCGGCGGCGACTGCCCACGCTGGCCGGCGTCGGCGACCGCGGCCATGTGGCGCTCACCTTCGACGACGGACCCCATCCCGGCTCCACCCCGCGCTTCCTGGACGAGCTGGGACGGCTCGGCTGTCACGCGACCTTCTTCGTCCTCGGCGAACTGCTCGAACGCCACCCGTGGCTCGGCCGCCGCATCGTGGGCGAGGGGCACGAGCTGGCCGTGCACGGCTGGCGGCACGGCAACCCCTTGATCGCCCCGCCGGGACGGCTGACGGCCGAGATCGGCCGGGCCGCCGACCTGGTGGAGGCCGTCGGCGGGGTGCGCCCGGCCTGGTATCGCCCGCCGTACGGGGCGCTCAGCCTCGAAGCGCTGCTCGCCGCCCGCCTGCGGGGCCTGCGTCCCGTGTTGTGGACCGTCTGGGGCCGGGACTGGGAGGCGGGGGCCACCCCCGGCTCGGTGCTGGCCACCGTGTCGGCCGGGCTGCGCGGCGGGGCGACCGTCCTGCTCCATGACTCCCACCACGCTTCCCTTCCTGGCTCCTGGCGACCGGCGCTCGACGCCCTCCCCGCGCTCGTGGACCGCTGCGGGCGCATGGGCCTGAGCGTGGGCCCGCTGCGCGACCACGGCGTGGGCGGCCCACCCCGAGCCGCCGCAGAAGCGCGCTTCCATGACGGGCACTCCCCTTTTACCCAAGAATTCAAACGCGCTTTTACCGGCACCACAGGAAAGTAAATTACGAGCCAATCCCCGGGCACCGGAATATAGTCAGGTTTGCGCTGTCCGGCGGCGGATAATCTCCCTGTCGTGCGGTCGCGGAGATGCCATTCGAGTGAGCCGGCGGAAAAGGCGCGCCGGGAGAACTTCCCGGTGGCCTCACGGCTGCTCCCGCGCCGGCACCGCGACCACCTCGTGGCCGTGTACGTCTTCGCGCGCTCGGTGGACGACATGGGCGACGACGCGGACCCCGGCGACCGCCTGCGCCTGCTGGACGAGGTCGACGCCGACCTGACCCGGCTGTACGACGGCCACCCGCCCCGGCTCGGGCCGGTCCGCAGGCTGGCCCGCACCGTCCGCGAGTGCTCGATCCCCGCCGAGCCGCTCCGCCGCCTCGTCGAGGCCAACCGGCGCGACCAGACGGTCACCCGTTACGAGACGTTCGACGACCTCCTCGGCTACTGCGAGCTGTCGGCCAATCCGGTCGGCCATCTCGTCCTGCACGTGTTCGGCGACGTCAGCGGCCCCCGGCTGGCCCTGTCCGACAAGGTGTGCTCGGCGCTGCAGGTCATCGAGCACTGCCAGGACGTGGGCGAGGACCTCCGGCGCGGGCGCGTCTACCTGCCCGGGGAGGATCTGCGCCGGGCGGGCTGCCCGATCGGCGATCTCTCGGCGGCGGCCACGTCGGCGCGGTTGCGCGAGGTGGTGGCCGTGCAGGCCGCACGGGCCGGGACGATGCTGGCCGAAGGGGAGGCGATCGTCGCCTCGCTGTCCGGCTTCGCCCGTACGGCGGTCGCGGGCTACGTCGCGGGCGGCCACGCGACCCTGGCCGCGCTGAGAGACGCCCGCTACGACGTGCTGGGCCGGGCCGTCCGGCCGCGCCGCCTGCGCCTGCTCGGGGCGTGGGCGCGGGTCCTCATGACCATGAGCCGGCCCGACGCGGGCCTGCGACGACTGCCGTCAGCGTGAGAGGGCGGCCCTTGGAGGTCTGTGATGACGATCGCGCCGGTGGCGGTGGTGGGCGGCGGACTGGCGGGCATCACCGCCGCCCTCGCGCTCGCGGAGGCCGGCTGCCCCGTGACCCTGTACGAGGCCCGCCCGCGGCTGGGCGGCGCCACGTACTCCTTCCAGCGCGGCGGGTTGACGGTGGACAACGGCCAGCACGTCTTCCTCCGCTGCTGCACGGCGTACCGGGGGCTGCTGGAACGGCTCGGCGGCACCTCGATGGTCGGCCTGCAGAGCCGGTTCGACGTGCGGGTGCTCGGCACGGCGGGCCGGTCGGGGCGGCTGCGCCGCTCCGCGCTGCCCGGCCCGCTCCATTTCGTGCCCGCGCTCGCGGGATACCGCCTGCTCGGGCCGGGCGACCGGATCCAGGCGCTGCGCGGCTCGCTCGCGCTGAGCAGGCTCGACCCGGCCGATCCGGCGCTCGACGCGGTGACGTTCGGGAGCTGGCTGGCCGCGCACGGCCAGCGGGCCCCCGTACGAGAGGCGCTCTGGGACCTGCTCGCGGTCGCGGCCCTGAACACGGGGGTCGAGCAGGCCGCGCTCGGCCCGGCGGTGAAGGTGTTCAAGACCGCCCTGCTCGGCCGGCCGGACGCGGCCGACCTGGGGATCCCCCTGGTTCCGCTCGGCGTGCTGCACGACACCGCCGCCAGGGCCGCCATCGCGGGGCGCGGCGGCGCGGTGCGGCTGTCAGCGAAGGTCACGGCCATCGAGCCGGGCCCCGCCGTCGTCGTGGACGGCGTCAGGGTCGACGCGTCGGCGGTCATCGTGGCGACGCGCCACGAGCAGGCCGCGAGGCTGGTGCCCGCGCAGGCGGCGCCCTACCGGGACGGATGGGGCGCACTGGACGCCAGCCCCATCATCAACGTGCACGCGGTCTACGACCGGCCGGTCATGCGGATGCCTTTCGTGGCGGTCACCGACTCGCCCGTGCAGTGGGTGTTCGACAAGACCCGGGTCGCCGGGCTCGGCGAGGGCCAGTACCTGGCGGTGTCGGTATCGGTCGCGGACACATGGATCGACCGGCCGACCGCGGACCTCCGCGAGACCTTCGTACCGGCGCTGCGATCGGTGTTCCCGGCCGCGCGCGAGGCCAGGATGACCGACTTCTTCGTCACCAGGGAACGGCGCGCGACGTTCCGCCAGGCCCCGGGCAGCGGGGCGCTGCGGCCGCAGAGCGCCACGCGGTGGCCCGGCCTCTACCTGGCCGGCGCGTGGACCGACACCGGCTGGCCGGACACGATGGAGGGCGCGGTACGCAGCGGCCTGCACGCGGCCCGCCTGGTCAGGCGGCACGTACGGCATCGGGAGCGGGTGCCATGACCCCGTCCCCCTGCCGCCGAATTCCCGTACATCGCCCGATTGGACCATTGAGATGACCACCCTTGAGACGCCCCAGAGCCTGCGCACCGACGCCGAGCACGCCCTGCAGGCCGCCTGCGACCACCTGATCGGCCTCCGGTCCCCGGAGGGCTGGTGGAAGGGCGAGCTGCAGACCAACGTGACCATGGACGCCGAAGATCTGCTGCTGCGGCAGTTCCTCGGCATCCGCACCGAGGAGGAGACGGCGGAGGCCGCCCGGTGGATCCGTTCCGAGCAGCGGGCCGACGGCACGTGGGCCAACTTCCACGACGGACCGGCGGATCTGTCCACCATGGTCGAGGCGTACGCCGCGCTGCGGCTCGCGGGCGATCCGCCCGGCGCGGAGCACATGCGGGTCGCGGCCGAGCGGATCCAGGCCATGGGCGGGATCGAGGCGAGCCGGGTGTTCACCCGCATCTGGCTGGCCCTGTTCGGGGAGTGGCCGTGGCGGGACCTGCCCGTCATGCCGCCCGAGATGATCTTCCTGCCCTCATGGTTCCCGCTCAACATCTACGACTGGGCCTGCTGGGCCAGGCAGACGATCGTGCCGCTGACCGTCGTGACCGCGTACCGGCCGGTGCGCCCGCTCCCGTTCGAGCTGCCCGAGCTGCGGACCGGCCAGGCGCCGCACCGCGCCGCGCGCGGGGGCTGGGAGGCGGTGTTCGGCGCGCTGGACAGGGTGTTGCACCGGTACGAGCGGCGCCCGTCGGCCGCCCTGCGGCGGGCCGCGCTGCGGCGCGCGGTCGACTGGGTCGTCGCGCGCCAGGAGGCCGACGGCTCCTGGGGCGGCATCCAGCCTCCGTGGGTGTACTCGATCATCGCGCTCCACCTCTCCGGCTACGACGTCGGCCATCCGGTGATGCGCAAGGCGATCGGCGGGCTCGACCGGTTCACCGTCCGCGACGAGAAGGGCCGCCGGCTGGAGGCGTGCCAGTCCCCCGTGTGGGACACGGCGCTGGCGGTCAACGCGCTGCTCGACGCGGGCACCCCCGCCGACCATCCGGCCGTCGCCGGGGCCGCCGACTGGCTGCTGCGCGAGGAGGTCACGGCGTCGGGAGACTGGGCCGTACGCAGGCCCGGCCTGCCGCCCGGCGGCTGGGCGTTCGAGTTCGACAACGACGGCTATCCCGACACCGACGACACCGCGGAGGTGGTGCTCGCGCTGCGCCGCCTGGACCGCCCCGGCGCGCGACCGGCGATCGAGCGCGGGGTGCGCTGGATGGCGGGCATGGCGAGCGCCGACGGCGGGTTCGCGGCGTTCGACGCCGACAACGATCGCGCGCTCTGCACCAAGCTGCCCTTCTGCGACTTCGGCGCGGTGATCGACCCTCCGTCCGCCGACGTCACCGCGCACGTCGTCGAGGCCCTGGCCGAGGAGCTGCCCGGCTCCATCGTCCTGCGCAGGGCGGTGGTCTGGCTGCTCAAGGCGCAGGAGGAGGACGGATCGTGGTTCGGCCGCTGGGGCGCGAACCACGTCTACGGCACCGGGGCCGTCGTGCCCGCCCTCGTCGCCGCCGGGGTCCGTACGGCGCATCCTTCGCTACGCCGAGCCGTCGCCTGGCTGGAACGGCACCAGAACGGCGACGGCGGCTGGGGGGAGGATCTGCGCTCCTACCGCGACCCGGCCTGGATCGGCCGCGGCGCCTCGACCGCCTCGCAGACCGCGTGGGCGCTGCTGGCCCTGCTCGCCGCCGGCGAACGCTCGCAGGCAGTGGAACGGGGGGTGCGCTGGCTGGTCGAGCGGCAGCGGGCGGACGGCACCTGGGAAGAGCCGTACTTCACGGGCACCGGTTTCCCGGGTGACTTCTACATCAACTACCACCTCTACCGGCTCGTCTTCCCGGTCAGCGCCCTGGGGCGTTACCTGCGCCGCGACCCGGCCGGTCAGGAACCCTCATGACGCGGCTGCTGATCTGCGCCGCGCTCGGGATCGAGGCCCGCGCGATCAGGCGCGGCCTGCCGGCTCACCCGGGCGGGACCAGGGTGATCGTCACCGGGGTCGGCCCGCGGCGGGCGGCCCGCGCGGCCGCCGGGTGGGGCGCCGGGTGGGGCAGCGGTCGGGGCGGCGGGCCGGAGGCGGTGGCGGTGGCCGGCTTCGGCGGGGCCGTCGACCGCAGCCTGCGGCCCGGGGACGTCCTGGTGGCGAGCGAGGTCCGGTTCGGGGGGCGCGTCCATCCCTGCCCGTCCGCGCCCCTCCTCGCCGGCGAGCTGGCCCGCGCCGGCCTGCCCGTCAAGGTCGGGCCGCTGGTCACCGCCGATCACGTGGTCCGCGGCGCGGAGCGGCACCGCCTCGCCGCGGAGGGCGCGTACGCCGTGGACATGGAGACCGGGCCGCTGGCCCGCGCCGCCGCGAGCCGGCCGCTGGCCGCCGTGCGGGTCATCGTCGACACGCCCGGCGCGCCGCTGCTGAGCCCGGCGACGCTCGCCCGCGGCGTCGCCGCCCGCCGCGCGCTCGCCGCCGTCGGCCCCGTCCTGGCTCGCTGGGCGGCGGCCATCGGGCCGCGAACCGTCCTGCTGGCCGAGCCGCGCTCGTTCTGCGCCGGGGTGGAGCGCGCCATCGAGATCGTCGAGCTGGCGCTGGAGCGGCACGGCCCGCCCGTGTACGTCCGCAAGCAGATCGTGCACAACCTCCACGTGGTGGAGGACCTGGGCCGGCGGGGGGCGGTGTTCGTCGACGAGCTCGACGAGGTGCCGGCCGGGGCGGTGACCGTCTTCTCCGCGCACGGGGTGTCGCCGGAGGTCCGGAAGGCGGCGGCCCGCCGCGGGCTGCGGGTGATCGACGCGACCTGCCCACTGGTCTCCAAGGTGCACGCGGAGGCGCGCCGGTTCGCCTCCGAGGGGCGGCTGGTGGTCCTCATCGGGCACGCCGGCCACGAGGAGGCCGAGGGCACGCTCGGGGAGGCCGGCGGGTCTGGCGTGCTCGTGCAGACGGCGGACGACGTGGCGGCCCTGCCGGCGGACCGGCCGGTGTCGTACCTCATGCAGACGACGCTCGCGGAGGACGAGGCGGCGGAGGTCGCCGCCGCGATCCGGGGCCGTTTCCCCGACGCGCGAGGGCCGCGGCGGAACGACATCTGCTACGCGACGACCAACCGCCAGGCCTCCGTCCGCGCGATCGCCGAGGAGTCCGACGTCGTCCTCGTCGTGGGCTCCGTCAACTCCTCCAACTCCCTGCGCCTGGTGGAGGTCGCCGACCGCCGCTCCCCCGCCCATCTGGTGGACGACACCGGCGGAATCGCCCTCGGCTGGCTCGCCGGCGCCCGTACGGTCGGGCTCACCGCCGGCGCCTCCGCCCCGCCCTCGCTCGTCGACGACATCGTGGCGGCCCTGCGCGGGCTCGGGGAGGTGAGCGTCGAGGAGCGGGTAATCGCCCGGGAGTCCGTGCGGTTCTCGCTGCCCGGCGAAGCGCTGTCGTGACGGCGGCGCGCCTCGGCGGGACGGTCGTAGCCGGGCGCGGTGCCGGCCGCCTGCCCCAAGCCGCGCGAACGCCCGTAAAGCGGTGCCGGCCGCCTACCCGAAGCGCCGCGCGAACGCCCGGAACACGCCGGGGGCCGCGCCGCGCAGCCTGGCCGGCACCCGCAGCCACCCCGGCACGTACGACTCCGGCCGGCCGTCCCTGATCGCCGCCACGATCGCCCGCGCCACCCGCTCGGGCGCGATCGGCGCCGGCCAGCCGCGCGCGTACGGGGCGCCGCGCCGTACGAAGAAGGGGGTGTCCACCACCCCGGGCAGCAGGACGGACACGCCCACGCCGGGCACCCGGTGCAGCTCGTGGCGCAGGCCCTCCGCGAAGGCCATCAGCCCCGCCTTCGTGGCCGAGTACACGGCCTCCTGCCCCACGCCCACCGCCCCGGCGATCGAGGCCACGAACACGAGGTGCCCGCGGGCCGCCGCCACCATCCCCGGCAGCAGCAGCCGCGTCAGCGCGATCGGCGCGGCGAGGTTGACCGCCAGCAACTGCTCGACGCTGCCGGCCGGCATCCGCACGAACGGTCCCGCCCACCCCACGCCCGCGTTGTTCACCAGCACGTCGACGGGCCCAGCCCGGGAGACCAGTTCCTCGGCCTGGGTGGCGACGTCGCCCGCCAGCACGCGCCCGCCGGTGGCCGCGGCGACGGCCGCCAGCCGTTCGCGGTCGCGCCCGGCCAGCGTCAGCCGCGCGCCGGTGCCCGCCAGCGCCCGCGCGGTGGCCGCCCCGATGCCCGAGGAGGCTCCGGTGACGAGGACGTGCGCGTCGGCGAGCCTCATGGCTGCCCGGCCCGCGGGGTCGGTCCTGGTGCGAGCATCGGCCGCCTGCTTTCCGTCACGGTGCGTACAGTCGTGTGCTTTCCACTCCCGCACCGCCCCAACCGGCCTAAAACAATTGATCATTCCGCGGCGAACAGCTAGCGTCTGCCTTCGGCGACGATCTCATGTTCGAATCTTCGCCGTTCCTCCACGAGCAGACCTGGAGACTGAGAGATGAAGCGAACGTCAGTTGCATTAGCCGCCGGCCTGATCGGCTCCGCCCTCGTGGCCCCGCCGGCCGAGGCCGCCGCCGTGTGGACCACCCCGCTGGCCGACCAACCGGCCGCCGTCGAGGTGGCGGCGTTCTGGCTGGGCGACGGCGGCGCGAACCTGAGGAACGCCACTCCGTACAACGTCCAGACGGCCGTCGACAAGGTCATCTCCCGCGACGGCGTCCCCGCCGACACCAAGCCCGGCACGGTCGCCCCGATACCGCCGGCCGACTCCGGCGAGGCGAGCACCAAGACGCCCGCCACCTCCGGCAAGGTGTTCTTCACCGGCGCCGACGGCCTGCCGCACTGGTGCACGGGCACCGCCGTGCAGTCGAACTTCCGCAACCTCGTCGCCACGGCCGCTCACTGCGTGCTGGACACCCAGCGCTCCGACGCCGCCCTCGGCAAGTGGGTCTTCGTGCCCGGCTACGCCGAGGGCGCGACCCCGCAGGGCCTCTACGTCGGCAAGGGGGCCTTCACCCACTACGACTTCCCCACCTACGACGACTACGACCGCGACTACGCGTTCGTCAACGTCTACAACGGCGTCATGCCCTCCGCCTCAGGTGAGCTGACCAACTTCGGCAGGCTGGTCGACAACACCGGCGGGCAGGGCCTGGCCTGGAACCAGCCGCTCGACTCCACGGTCGACGTCTTCGGCTACCCGGCCGGCCCGCACCCCGACGGCAAGCGGCCCTACACGGGTGAGACCCTCGAATCCTCCAGCGGCCGCACGACCGCCGCCGCGGTCCCCAGCCTGAAGGCCGAGGAGTTCACCGCCGTCGAGTCCCCGTTCACCGGTGAAGGCTCCCTCGGCTCCTCCTGGTTGCTCCACTATGACAAGAGCAGCCGCCTGGGCCTCCTCAACGGCGTCACCGTCAGCGTCGCCGACACCGACGGCAACCAGCGTTACGACACGAGCTTCTCCCCGTATTTCGACGGCGAACTAGCGGAGATCTACCGTGCCGCCGCCAACCAGTGGAGCGGGTCGATCATCCTGCCCGCGTAAACCGGGGCCCGCCGGGCCGCGGTATGCAGAATGGACGACCGCATACCGCGGCCGCGTTTCCGTTCCGCACCGCCGCTCGGCCCGGCGCCCGCTCTCCGCGCCTCGCCCCCGCCCCGGCCCGCACAGAACGCGGGTACGGGGCCACGGCGAACGGCGGACGGGTCAGGCGAGGGCCGGTTCGCGCTCCATGGCCGTCTCGGCGCTGATCAGCGGCACGATGGGCGGGCGCCGGACCGGCCCGGGCCACGCGCGACGGCGGCGGGCCCGCACGGACGAAATGCCGACGGCCGGAACTTTCTTTCCCGGCACCCCGCGAGGCGAAAATTTAATGGCACATTTACCCGTGGTCGGAATTTACCGTCGAGGGAGCTGGGCGGAGTCGGTGGAATTGTTGGTGTCGTCGTGCACACCGAGCGTGGTAATCGCTGCTTTCCTCATATTTCAACGGTAAATGCTGACGACCCGTCAGGCAATAAGCAGGCCCAATAAAATATGGCGAATTATTCATTCTGAATCGACGGACAATGCCGCGCGGATTTGCCGTTCCGCGGCGCGGAGGTGGATGTCCGCCAGAGCGGTGAGCGCCTGCTCCTCGATCTGGCGGAACCCCCAGCGGCGCGCGTCGTTGAGCGCCTCGTGGCCGTGGGCGGAGGCCTGTTCCAGGTTCCCCAGATGACCGTGGGCGTCGGCGAGCCCGATGAGGGACTCCAGCCGGGGCTGCGGGTTGCCGACCTCCCTGGCGATGGCCAGCGCCCTGCCGTGCTCCTCGGCGGCCTGCTCCGCGCGCCCGAGCTCGGTGCGTACGGTGGCGCGGGTGTTCAGGGTGTCGGCCTCGGCCCGGCGGTCGCCGATCGCGACGGACAGCTCCACCGCGCGGTCGGCCAGTTCGAGGGCGTCCTCATACCGGCCGGCGTCGCGGTGGACGGCGGCCAGCGCGTTCAGGACGAGGACCTCCCCGTAGCGGTTGCCCGACTGGCGGAAGATGGGCAGGGCGCGGTCGAGATAGTCCAGCGCGCGGTCGAGTTCGCCGAGATCGTGGTAGATCTCGCCCATGTTCTCCAGCGCGATCGCCTCGCCGTTGCGGTAGGCGGCCTGCTGGTACCGCGCCAGGGCCTCGTGCTGGAGCTCGGCCGCCCGCGCCAGCTGCCCCTGACTTCGGTAGACCATGCTGAGGTTGGCCAGGCTGGTGGCGTGGATGGTGCGCTGACCCGTCTGCCGCGCGATGGCGATGGCCTGGCTGTAGTGGTCGGCGGCCTCCTGCAGCGAGCCCAGCTTCCAGTGCACGTTGCCGAGGTTGTTGAGCACCGCGCATTCGCATTCGCGCCAGCCGGCGCGCTGGGCGAGCTTCAGGGCCTGCGCGTAGTGGCTCAGCGACTGCGGGTGCATGCCCCGGCTCTGGTAGACCTGCGCCATGCTGAGCTCGGTCGCGGCCTGGGCGGTGAGGTCGCCGTCAAGGCTGGCGGCCGAGCGCGCGGCCTCGGCGACGGTCTGCCAGTCGTTCGGGTCGCGCCGCAGCGACAGGTAGCCGCGCAGCGTGTCGGCCAGCCGCCAGGCCACGTCACGGGGGCCGTGGGAGGCCGCGTACGTGATGGTCGCGATGAGGCCGGAGCGCTCCGCGTCGAGCCACGCCAGCGCCGTCGCGGACTCCTCGAACGTCAGCGGCGACAGCTCCCGCGGCGGTCCCGCGAGCTGCAGGGCCTGCGGGTAGAGCAGGCGTTTGGCCTCGTCGGCGACCCTGAGGTAGAAGTCGAACAGCCGCGCGAGCGCGGTCGTCCGCTCCACCAGGTTCGCGCTGTCGCGGGCGTAGAGCCTGATCAGGTCGTGGAAGCCGTACCGGCCGGGGGCGGTCTGCAGGATCAGGTGGGTGCGTTCGAGGCGGTCCAGGGCCCGCCGCACCTGGTCGACGGGGGCGGCGGCCAGGGCCGCGGCGGCCTGCGGGGTGAGGTCGGGGCACGGGCTCACGCCCAGCAGCCGGAACAGGCGCTGGTCCGGCTCGTCGAGGGCGGCGTACGACAGGTCGAACGCGGCGCGCACGGCGGCCCGGCCGTCCCCGTCGACCTGCAGGGCGTTCAGGCGGTCGCTCCCGGCGAGCTCCGTGACGCCGTCGATGATGGCGCGCGTCGGCTGCCTGGACAGGTTGATCGCCGCGATCCGCAGGGCGAGCGGCAGGTAGTCGCACAGCAGCGCCAGCCTGGCGGCGGCGTCCGACTCCTGCCGTACGCGGTCGGCGCCGAGGATCCGGCCCAGGAGGGTCCGCGCCTCGACGGGATCCAGCACGGCCAGCGGGAGCTGCCGGGCGCCGTCGAGGGCGACGAGCCCGCTCAGCCGGTCCCGGCTGGTCACCAGGGCCAGGCAGTCGGTGGCGCCGGGGAGCAGCGGGCGGACCTGCTCCGGCGCCGCCGCGTTGTCGAGCAGGACGAGGACGCGCTTGCCGGCCAGGAGCGTCCGGTACAGGGCGGCCGCCTCGTCCGCGTCCGCGGGCACGTGCTCGGGGGCGACCCCGAGGGAGCGCAGCAGCCGGGCCAGCGCCTGGTCCGGTCGCATCGGCGGCCCGGTGGCGAAGCCGCGCAGGTTGATGTACAGCTGGCCGTCGGGGAAGCGGTCGCGGATCCGGTGCGCCCAGTACAGGGCCAGCGCGGTCTTGCCGACCCCGGCGGTGCCGGTGATCGCGATCGTGACCGGGGTGCTGGTGTGGTCCTGGACGTGCTCGTCCAGCCATCTGAGCTGCCCGGCCCGGCCGGTGAAGTCGGAGACCGAGCGCGGCAGCTGCGCGGGCACCGCCGGCGGGGCCGGGCCTGCCGCCAGGACGCGGTCGGGCTGCGGCAGCAGGACCGGGTCGTTGCGCAGGATGGCCACTTCGAGCCGCTGGAGTTCGAGGCTGGGGTCGATGCCGAGCTCGTCGGCCAGGCGGCGGCGCGCTCTCCTGGCCTCCTCCAGGGCCGTGTGCGTCTGGCCGCTGCGGTACATGGCGATCATCAACTGGCAGGTCAGCCGTTCGCGGAACGGATGACATCGGGTCAGCTCGGTCAGCTCGTCCAGCAACTGGCGGTGGCGACCCAGCCGCAGCCCGGCGTCGATCTTGTCCTCCAGCGCCACCAGCCGTGACTCCTCCAGGCCGCTGCCCAGGCGCTCCTGCGTCTCGGGAGGCGCCGTGCCGGCCAGCACGGGGCCGCGCCACAGGCTGAGGCCCTGGTCGAGCAGTGCGACCCGGCGCTCGTCGTCGGGCTCCGCGCGGGCCCGCTGCACCAGGCCGCGGAAGCGGTGGGCGTCGATCCGCTCCGGGTCGGTACGCAGGACGTACCCCGCGCCCTGCGCCGTCAGCGTGACTTCGGCTCGGTGGGGGTCGGCGCGGCCC
This sequence comes from Nonomuraea sp. NPDC005650, assembly GCF_040605375.1. Taxonomy (NCBI): domain Bacteria; kingdom Bacillati; phylum Actinomycetota; class Actinomycetes; order Streptosporangiales; family Streptosporangiaceae; genus Nonomuraea; species Nonomuraea sp. NPDC005650. Next base: position 61,420 of record NZ_JBEXCR010000029.1, on the reverse strand, counting down.
AGGATCGAGCGCAGCTGGGAGACGGAGACCCGGATCGCGTGCTGCGCCGTGCGCGGGCGGGACCCCGGCCAGTTCAGCTCGACCAGCCGGTCCACAGTGACGGGGTGGTTGGCCTCCAGGGCCAGGACCGCGAATGTCAGCCGCTGTTTGCGTGGGCCCAGTCCGACGCGCTGCCCGTTCGAGTAGGCCTCGACAGCGCCGAGCAAGCGAAACTCCAACATGAGTCACACTCCGGTTCGGATTTCGCTCTTATGGTCTGTCAGCCGATGGGGTTTCTCAAGCCCTCGAAATCGGTCCCTCGCGGCGCTTTGATCGGACTATGAAGTAACTATGAACGCCCTCTCGCACTATTTCCTAGGAGCCGGGAACAATGACGCTGAGGGTGGGCAATGGCTGATTTTCAGGCTGTCGCGGAGGCACCGCCTCTCCGGACCTTTCGGCTGGCGCACGCCTCGCGCGGCGCGGTCCTGGACTCGTCCCGGCTGGCCCTCCCCTGCGCGATCACACGCGACTGGGCCTGGGGGTCGGCCACCGGATCCGGCGTGCGGATCTGCCTGATCGACAGCGGCGTCGATGAGCGGCACCCCGTCTTCACCAGGCCGATCACCCCGCTCACCGTGACGGGCGACGGCCTGGACGTCGTGCCCGACGAGGTCGGCGACCAGGCGGGGCACGGGACGGCCTGCGCGGGCGTCATCCGGTCCATGGCCCCGGACTGCGAGCTGACCAGCGTCCGCGTGCTCGGCAGCGGGTTGCAGGGCCGCGGCGAGGTGCTGCTGGCGGCGCTGGAGTGGGCCATCGAGCAGCGCTTCTCCCTGGTCAACCTGAGCCTGTCGACCCGTCGAGCCGAGCACAAGGAGGCCCTGCACGACCTCGTCGACAGGGCGTTCTTCGCCGGGGTCACCATCGTGGCCTCCGCCCACAACCGGCCGGTGCGCAGCTATCCCTGGCACTTCCCGAGCGTGATCTCGGTGGGTTCGCACTCCCTGGCGCTCGCCGAGCACATCGAATGCAACCCGGAGCCCCCGGCCGAGTTCTTCGCGCGCGGGATCGGCGTCGAGGTGCCGCTGCCCGGCGGCGGCACCTCGCGCCTCACCGGCAACAGCTTCGCCACCCCGCACATCACCGGCCTGTGCGCGCGCGTGCTGCAGCGGCACCCGGGCCTTCCCACCGGCCAGCTCAAGCATGTGCTGGCCGCCGTCGCGAACAACAGGACCTGAGGAGGCCACCATGGGCGTGGGCATCCCTGATTCCTTGACCTCCTCGCTGGGGCGGCTGCTGCGCCCCACCGAGCACGACGAGTTGCTGAGGTCGGCGGTACGGCTCGCCCGGCTGACGTTCTCGGCGTCGGCCGCGTCGGTGTTCCTGTACGACGAGGAGCGCGACCGGCTGGTGTTCGAGGCGTCGTCAGGAGAGGGCGAGGACCGCCTGCTCGGCGTCGCCATCCCGACCGGGCGCGGCGTGGCCGGATGGGTGTTCCAGACCGGCGAGACGGTGCTGCTCAGCGACGTGCAGGCGGATCCGCGCTTCGACCGCGAGTTCGCGCAGAGCACCGGATACGTGCCGAAGATCCTCATGGCGGCCCCGCTGGAGCTGGAGGACCGCACCATCGGCGTGATGGAGGTGCTCGACCCCGCCCTGCAGAGGTTCGGGGAGATGGCGGCCATCGACCTGTTCACCGAGCTGGCCGCCCAGACGGCGATCACGCTCACGCTCATGGCCGCCGCCCGCTCGCTGACCCGGAGCGCCAGGGAGGGCCTGACCCCCTGGTCGCGCCTGGAGATCGCGCTCAGCCGTACGGAGGCCTCCGACGCCGCGGTGGACGAGCTGCTCAACGCGTTGAGCAAGTTCGTCACCGCCACCACCGGCCACGGAGTGACCTGATGCACCTGGCCGAGATGGCGGTGCTGCGCGCCGTGCCCGCCGCGGGCGTCTTCCTCGCCCTCACCCGCCGCTGCCCGCTGTCGTGCGCGCACTGCTCGACGGAGTCCGCCATGAGCGCCGCGGAGCACGCGGAACGCCCTTTCCGGCGGCTGGTCGCGTCCTTCACGAGGCAGGAGCGTCCGGAGTTCATCGCCATGTCCGGCGGCGAGGCGCTGCTGCGGCCGCGGCTGGTGCGCGATCTCGCCGACTCGGCCCGGCTGTCGGGGACGCGGTCGTACCTGCTGTCGGGGCTGTTCTTCGCCCGGGACGGGCACGCGGTGCCGCCCGCCCTGCGGGCGGCCATCTCGGCGGTCGACCACTTCGCGGTCAGCCTCGACCGCTTCCACGAGCGGGAGGTGGGCAGGCGCGCGGCCTTCCGCGTGCTGCACGAGATCCGGTCCTGGGGGCCGCAGGTGAGCGTGCAGATCACCGGCGACGGCGACGCGGACCCGTACGTCGCGGACCTGGTGCGCGAGGTGCGGGAGGAGTTCGCCGACCGGGTGCCCATGCTCGTGGTGCCACTCCGGTCCGTCGGGCGCGCGAGAGCCCTGAACGGCCCGGCCGCCGGACCGCCGGCGGATCCCGCGGCGCCCGCGCCGTGCGAGCTGGCGGCCTGGCCGCTGGTCACCTACGACGGGACGGTGCTCACCTGCTGCAACGACACCCTCGCCGCCGCCGTGCGCCCGCCGCACCTGGTCCTCGGGCACGCCGATGACGATCCCTGGCCGGTGCTGCGCCGCCGCCATCTGGACCGGCCGCTGGCGCGGGCCGTCCGGATGTTCGGGCCGCGTTACGCCAAGGCCCGGTTCGGCGCGGGAGCCGTGGCCTCCGGCTACTGCGACGTCTGCGTCACCCTGCACCGCGACCGCGGCCTGGGCGAAAGAGCCGCCGGCTACCTGGGCTCCCCGGCCGGTCCGGCGATGGAGGGCGCCGTACGCGCTCTCCTGGAGCGCCACGGCCCGTACGGTTTCGCCCGCCGCCACGGCATCGCCCGCTACAGCGAGCTGGTGACGCTCGGCTGGGACGGTCGGGAGCGGTGATGCGCCGGTTGAGGCTAGCGGACATCGAGCGGCTGCGACGGACGCGTGGCCGCACCGTGCTGCTCTACCTCACCGACCGGTGTCCGGTCGGGTGCGCGCACTGTTCCGTCGCCGCGATCCCGGACGGGCCGCGCATCACCGACTACCGCCTCTTCACGGAGATCCTGGCGGGCATCGCCGCCGAACCCGGCATCGAGGCCGTGGCGATCTCTGGCGGCGAGCCGTTCGCCGAGCGTCGCGGGCTGATCCTGGCCGTGGACGCGTTCGCGGACGCGGGCAAGGACGTCGTGCTCTTCTCCAGCGGACACTGGGCGTCGGGGCCGCGCTGCCCCCGGTGGATCACACGGGTGCTGGAACGGTCCTCGACCGTGATCCTCAGCACGGACTCCTTCCACCGGGCCACCGTCGACCGGCGGCGGTTCGCCCGCGCCGTCTCGCACGCGGCGCGGGCGCGCTGCCACATCGTCGTCCAGCTCCTGGACGAGCCCGGCGCGGTGCCGTTCGCCGAGGGAGTCCTCCGCGACACGCTGGGGGACGACTGGTCCGGGCGCGCGGAGATCACGCTGATCACCCCGCTGCGGGCCGGCCGCGGGAGCGGCGTCTTCGCGATCGGCCGCCGCCACGGCGTCGCCGAGCTGGGCACGTGCCCGCTGACCGCGTCGCCGACCGTCCGCTACGACGGCGTGGTCACGGGCTGCTGCAACGAGAGCGTCATCACGGGCGGCGGACCCCGGGGACTGCGCCGGCAGGCGAGCGGCGCGGCGGAGGTGCGCGCCGCGCTGGCCGGGTTCCGCGACGACCCGCTGCTGCGCGCCGTCGGTTCGGTCCGGCCGGACGACCTGGTGCGGCTGCCGCCGTTCGCCGCGCTCGCCCGATCTCGCTACCCGGACATCTGCGGCCTGTGCTGGCGCCTGCACGAGAGCGCCGAGGGCGACGGATCGCGGCTGCTCACCGCCCTCATGGGCCAGGGAGGCGGGACATGATCACGGAACCGACCACCAGCCTGCGGCTGATGGCCAAGATCGACCTCGTCATGCCGGCGCTGCTGGCCAGGACGGAGCAGATGTGGCGGCACCCCGCGCCGCGCGAGGTCTATCTGGAATGGCTCAGGGCCCTGCACGGCATGCTGCGCGCCACCGTTCCGCTCATCCTCGACGCCACCACGGCGTGCCTGGCGCGCGACGACGAGATCGCGCGGGGCCTGGCCGGGTATCTCGCCCGCCACGTGCACGAGGAGTACGGCCACGACCAGGACGTGGTGCAGGACTACGCCCGCGCGGGAGGCGAGGCCGCCACCCTGTTCACGGACCCGCCGCCGCCCTGCGTCGCCGCGGTGGTCGGCTGCCAGTACTACTGGATCAGGCACGCCCACCCGGTGGCGCTGCTCGGGCACGTCGCCGTCCTGGAGGGCTACCCTCCCCCTCCCGATCTGGCGCCGCTGCTCTCCCGGCGCACCGGCCTGCCGCTGGACGCGTTCAGCACCCTGGTGACCCACGCCGTCGTGGACGGCACGCACCGCGAGGAGCTGTGGCGCGTGATGGACGGCCTCCCGCTCACCCCCGAGGCGGAGACGCTGATCGGGCTGAGCGCACTCAACACGGCATATGGCCTGGCACAGCTCGTCGACGCCGTCCAGCTGCGCGCGAACGCCGCAGGAAAGGAGAGACCATGGCGACCATCGACCAATTGGAAGCCGCCGGCTTCGACCTGACGTCCGCGTCAGGGGAGCAGCTCGCGGTGCTGCAGTCGCTCAGCGACGAAGAACTCCAGGTTCTCATCTCCATCAGGGAACGCATGGAGGACGCCGTGGACGTCGAAGGGCATGCGTACGCGAGCGGTGGCTGGTGCTGGTGACCCGTGATGCGACCCTGCGATCGATGCGGCGCTGACAACCCCTCCGCCGCGCGCTTCTGCATGTCCTGCGGCAGCGCACTGACCTCCGCCTCCAGGCCCCGGACCACCCTGCGGTTCGTGACCGTGCTCTTCGGCGACGTGGCCGGCTCGACTGAGCTCGCGCGGAGCCTCAGCCCCGAGGTCTGGCAGAGCACGCTGGCCACGTACTTCGCCGACGTCAGCCGGGCGGCGACCGAGCAGGGCGGCCGGGTGGAGAAGTTCATCGGGGACGCCGTGGTCGCGGTCTTCGGCGTGGAGGCCACCCACGAGGACGACGCGCTCCGCGCGGTCGAATGTGCCCGGGTCTCCCTGGAGCGGATCGCGCACCAGGCCGCTGACCTGCGCCGGACCCGAGGGGTGGACTTCTCGGTCCGCTTCGGGATCGCCTCGGGGCAGGTCGCCCTCTCCGAGCGGGACTCCTCGTTCGCGATCGGCGAGGTCATGAACCGCGCCGCCCGGCTCCAGTCTGCCGCGCCGGTCGACGGCGTCGTCATGGACGTGCGGACCTGGCTGCTCGTCCGGGGAGCCGTACCCACCCGTCCCATCGAGCCGATCGCGGCCAAGGGCTTCAGCCACCCGCTGCGGGCCTGGCAGGTCGCGGCCGGAGAGGACTCCGACGAGGCGCGCACGCCCCTGGTGGACCGCCGTTCCCCGCTGGACGACCTCATGGCCGCGCTGCGGACCGGGCTGAGCCGGCCGGGCGTCCCGGTCGTGACGCTGGCCGGCGAGCCGGGCGTCGGGAAGTCCCGGCTGGTGGCCGAGGCGTCGCGGCGGATGGCGCCGGCCGCGCGGTTCCTGACCCTGCGCTGCCGGCGCGACGGGCAGCGGCTGGGGTACTGGCCCCTCTACCAGTTGGCCGAGGCCCTGGGGGGAGACCAGCCGGTCCCCGTGCCGAGGGGCCAGGGGCCCCAGGGCAAGGAGGAGATCTTCTGGACCCTGCGCGAGCTGCTCCGGGAGGCGGCGGCGCGGCGTCCGATCGTCCTCGTCCTCGACGACTGCCAGTGGATGTCCCCGGCGGTGCGCGAGTTCGCGGAGGGCCTCGACGATCCGGACCTGGACGTCCGGGCCGTGCTGCTGCTCAGCGGCCGGGTGGACGGGCCTCCCCTGACGCGGGGGGCGGTGACCGTGCTGCGCCTCCCGCCGCTCGGCCCCGCGGACACCCGGGAGCTGGCGGCGACCGTGGCCGCCCGTCTCACCCCGCCCGTGCCCGGCGGCCTGCTGGACGACCTCGCCCGGCGCAGCGCCGGCAACCCCCTCTACCTCGAACAGCTCGCCCACCTCCAGGTGGACGCCGAGGGCCGTGGCGATCTCATCGCGCCGAGCGCGGAGGCGGCGGTGGGCGCCCGCCTCGATCACCTGGGCGTGGACGCCCAGCGGCTGCTCGCCATCGCCAACGCGCTCGGCGGCAGCTGCCTCGCCGGGGACCTGGAGAAGGTCGCCGCGGCGCTGGACCCGCCGCTCGACCGGACCTTCGACGAGACGCTCGCCCAGTTGCTCGGCGACGGGCTGCTGGTCACCCGGGCGAGATCGGCCGGCGAGCTGGAGGTCGAGTCGCCGGTCGTCGCCGAGGTCGCGTACGGCAGGCTGCCGCTGGCCGACCGCGCCCACGTGCACGCGCAGGTCGCCGACCTGGTCGAGGCCCGCGTCGACCGCCATCCCTCGGAGATCGAGCTGTGCGCCCTGCACGCCGGGCGCGCGCACGCCGCCTGGCTCGAACTGCGCCCGGGAGGGCAGGAAGAGCGGCGCGCCGCCGCCCGCGCGGCGCGTGCCCTGTGCGCCGCCGCCCAGTTCGCGGTCTCGCGGGGCGACCTTGCGATGGCCCTTCAGACCGCGGGCCAGGTCGGCGGGCTCGACTCCGGCCTGCCCGGCCTCGAACTGGAGATCGCGGCCATCGAGACGTACGCCACGGCCGCCGCGGGAAGGGCAGACGAGACCCTGGCCCGCATCGCGGAGGCCAGGAAGCGCTGGGACACCGTCGACAACCTCGCGGCCGCGGTGCAGCTCACCCTCAACGAGGCGGTGGCCCGCTCCGCGATGACCGGGCGATGGCACCGGTCTCTGATCGGCCAGGCGCGCGAGCTGGCCCGCCGCGCCGACGACCCGGCGGCGCACGCCAGGGTGCTGCTCCTCGAAGGCATCGGGCACATGGAGGACGGCGACTACGTGACGGCCGAAGCCGTGCTGCACGAGGCGTTCGGCCACGCGCGGCGGGCGCGCTGGTGCTTCGGCGCCACCGAGATCTACGGCAACCTCGCGCTCTGCCTTGCGTACGGGAACACCCCCGCCCCGGCGGCCACGGCTATCTGCGCACAACTGCACGCCGAGCTCAAGGACGCCCACACGGTACGCGCGGCCGTCGGCTGCCCGGCGGCCCTGCTCGCGGACATGACGTGCGACTCGGCCGCCGCCACGGACCTGCTCGACGAGGGCCGGTCCATCCTGGCCGGAATCGGGCACCAGCCCGGCCTGGCCGGGCTGGACATGTTCCGCGCGACGCTCGCGGAACGGCACGGCGACCACGACGGCGCCGGACAGGCCCTGAAACGCGCCATCCAGCGGTTCGACGCGATCGGGTTCAGCGCGGGCGCGCGATCGGCCCGGCTCTGGCACGCGACGTTCACGGCGGACGGCCCGCCCGTCGCGCGGAGCGCGGACAGCTGGGACATCGACGTCCTGATCGAGCAGGCCGCGGCCGCCGCCGCGCTCCGCGAGGAGCGTCCGGACGCGGCGATCGAGCACGTGGCCCGCGCCGGCGCCCGGCTCGACGGGGTGCACGGCGCGGGCGCCAGGATCACGCCCCTGCTCGTGTCGCTGCGGCTGGCGGCCCGCTGCCGGGACCGCGCGCTCGTCGAACGCGTGGCCGGGCTCGCGCGGGCGGACGCCGAGGTGAAACGCGACGTCAGAGCCCTGCGCACGATCGACGCGCTCGTATGAGCCGACTATGAACCGACTCTGAAGACCCTCCCTGACGATCGTGGAGACGGCACCGAGGAGGTGGGCGAATGAAGTGGTCAGCCGGATCGGCGGAATCCGAGGTGCTGCCCGGGGCGGCGGCGGAGGACCGGGCGGAGCGCTGGCTCCAGTTCGGTCTCACGCCGATCCGGGAGCGCTCCGGCGACCTCTACGAGGGGCTGGCCGCGCTGGCCCGCCAGTGCGTCCGCGACGAGCTGGTCCGCGACTTCTTCTTCATGCACAAGCCCCCCGGCATGCGCGTCCGGTTCCGGGCGGCTTCGGCCGCGCCCGATCTCGACCTGCTGCTGCGCGAGCGACTGGGCGCCTGGCTGGGCGACGGCGTGATCAGCGACTGGCGTCCCGGCGTGTACGAGCCGGAGACGTACCTGTTCGGCGGGCCGGCGTCGATGCGCAGCGTCCACCGCGTCTTCACCGCCGACTCGCTGGCCTGGCTGGACTACCACCGGCTCCGCCTGGCCGGGCACGGCCCCGGCCCCTCGTGGGCGATGTCGCTGCTGCTGCTCCGGTCGCTGTTCGCCACCCTGCAGATCGACGGCTGGGAGGACCTCGGCGTCTGGGAGCGGGTGCGGCGGTACCGGCGGCTTCCCTCGGCCGCCCTCGCGGACCCGCGTCTCGCGCGGCTGACCGCGACGCTGCGCGCGGTCTGGCCGTCGCCTGCCGCGCTGGCCGCGAAGCTGTCCCCCGAGGCGGCCGGACTCGCCGAGGACTACCGGCAGGTCGTGCTCAAGGAGGGCGAACGCTGGTTCCGCGACTACTTCGAGAGCGGATCGGCCGAGATGGGGCCGCGCGCGGTGGCGTCGTACCTGGTCATCTTCCACTGGAACCGGGCGAACCTGCCGACCTCGCGGCAGGCCCTGATCACCGGGGCGCTGCTGGCCCGTGAGGAGGGTGACGCCCGGTGACCACCATGAGCGAGTCGGCCATGCTCCGCGTCGCGGGGCTGCCCATCCGGCTCTGGCTGGCGGCCTCCTCCCCCGACCTGTTCACCTGCGTGCGCGCGCTCGACCGGTGCGCCGACGACTACCGCGGGGACGCCTCCGCCCTCGCCGAACGGCTCGGGGACGAGGTGGTGCCGAGGCCGGAGCTGCCGGCCGCGGCGCGGCGCGCGGTCCTCGCCGTACGGCGCCGCCTGCACCAGGGCCGGCCCCTCACCGGCGACCAGGCCCACCGCCTGCGCGAGATCGTCCCGGCCGCCGCCCCGGGCCTGATCGCGCACCTGGACCGCGTGACCTCGCTCTCCGCCACGCTCCTGCGGCTGGAGGAGCAGGCCGGGGCCCTGGTCGAGAAGGAGCACGACCGCCTTCTGGCGGCCCCGTGGCACCTGCTCGACTCGGTGCCCGGCGGCCGGTCGTGCGTGACCTCCGACGTGCTCGCGGACATCGAGCGGCGGCTGGCCCGCGACGAGCCGTGGACCTCCAAGAAGATGCGCAGGCGCAGCGACTACCTCTGGCGGATGATCGCCAGGGGCGCGGTCAAGACCACGCCGCGAACCTGGCTGGGACAGGTCTCGCTCGTCCCCGTGACAGAGCACTCGTCCGAGCTCTCGGTGAACGGCCAGGTCGCCGTCGACTGGACGGAGAACGTGCACGACAGGAGGCGCGACCTCACCCGTTCGGCCGCGGATCGGCTTCTGCCGGATCACCGGCTGTCGATGACCCCCCTGCACCGGGTGGAGGGCGACCGCCTCGCGGTCTGGAAGATCGATACGGCCTCCGCCACACGCAGCCTCCTCGCCTATCGGCTGCGGCGAAGCCCGGCGCTCGACCGCATCGCCGAGGCTCTGCGATCCGGCGTCCGGCCGGTGTCGGAGCTGGAGCCGGGCTCGCCTCCGGGTCTCGTCCGCAAGCTCGTCCAGCTCGGCGTGCTCGAGGTCTCGGCCCCGCTGAGACAGCGGCACGGCCGATGGGAGAAGACCTCCGGACGGGCCGCCCTCGACGCCGGCGCCGGGTTCGTCGACGTGTACCGGCGTGCCGACGGCGCCCTCACCGCCGACCTGGCGACCCTGCAGCACGCCTTCGAGCAGTACCGCAGGATCGGCCTGCTGATCGGCGAGGACGCGCCCAGGCCGCAGAGCAGGCTACGGGAACGGATCGGCCCGCGACCGCGCCCCGTCATGGACGTGTTCGCCGAGGAGATCTCGGCCCGGACCGCGGAGGACGAGCTGCACCAGCGTTTTCTCCCGCAGAACGCCTGGCCCCCGGCACACCGCGCCGGCTCAGGCTACGCGCGGCTCCTGAGCCTGATGGCCGTGACACTGGACGCGGCCCCGCGGCCGGCACCCGTCATCGACATCACCCCGGCGATGCTCGACGCCGTCGGAGCACCGGACGCCCCGATCACCTGGCCGACCGATTGCGTGGTCCGCCCGCTCTGCGACGGCGGGTGGGTGCTGGACAACGCCAGCCCGGCCGCCGTACTCGACGCACGCTTCGTCGAGACGCTGTGGCGGCTGCACGGATCGGTGCCCTCCGCTGACGCCTACCGGGTGTTTCTCTCCGAGCTCGACCGGATCAGCGGCGTCCCCTCGGTGGAGCTGTTGATCCCGCCGCTGGCGGAGCAGGCCGCCAACGCCATCCGCAGGCCGAGATACACCTCCGTCTGGACCGGCGACCCCGACCCCGGCCATTACGGCACGACGTGGCAGGAGGCCCCGGCGGCGCGTCACCTGCCGTTGACCGAACTCACCGCGCACCGTGAAGCGGATCGAATCGTGATCTCTCACGCGGGCAGGCCGGTGCGGATCTGCACCCACGCGACGCGCACCCCCACGACGCCGTGGAACGTGCTGACCGGGATCCTGTGCGCGGACTCCCAGCAGCATGCGGCCCGATGCCGGCGATTGCGCTGCTCGCTCACCGCCTTCCCCGAGCGGACCTTCCTCCCCCGGATCACCGTGGCCGGGTCACTGGTGATCTCCGCCGCGCAGTGGCGGATCCCCGCCGATGGGCTGGGCTTCGCCCTCGCCGGGGGCGGCGACCTGGCCGGGCTCCGGGCGCTCACCACACTGCGGGACCGGCTCGGGTTGCCCCGATGGGTGTTCGTCGCCGGCCCGTCCGGATACCGGCCGCTGGCCTGTGACCTGGAGAGTTTGCGCGCGCCGGGGGTGTTCGAGCAGGCGCTGAAGGCGCTCGCGTCCGCCGCGGGCGACGAGCCGCCCGAGCTCACCGTCACAGAGATGCTGCCCGCGGCCGACGAGCTGACCGTGTCCGACCACGGCACCGAGCGGGTGGCCGCGGAGATCCTCATTCGATTGCCCCACGCGGTGCCGCCCACAGCGCTGGCGGCCGCCGCCGCCCAGGTTTCGGCCGGAACGACGTGACCGGCCGGATGTCCAAAAAGCACCGGTCAAGAGAAAGAAGAAAGGTGGCCCAGTAATGTCCGAGAACACCGCACCCGAGCCCCAGGACGGCACCGAGCCTCAGGACGAGGTCGAGGCCCTGGTCGACGAGCTGGAAGTCCACTCGGTGCCGGTGGACGACCCGTCGTTCACCGACCCGTGCAGCGGAGGCTGCACCGCGACCTGCTGAAACCCGATCGCCAAGGACACCGCCACAGGCGGCGTCCTTGGCGATCCCATATGAGTCGGCTTCCGCTGAAAGGGCGTAGTCGTGACATCGACCCACGTGCTCGAGCAGGCCGCCGTGCAGGCGGTCGCCGAGACACTGCTTCAGGAATACGCCGTGCCGGCCGAGCCGGCGCAGAACAGGCCGGACTCCGGACCGGCCATCCTCGCCACGTTGGCCGCCGGCCAGGATCGTCCGCCGGGCGAATCAGCCGCCTCCCGCGCCCTGGCCACGTGGCTGCGCGACTTCCGCAGCCCGCACTATCATCCCGGCCTCTTCGGCGGCGGCGCGTCGTCCCGGATGTTCGCCCTGCGGATCGCCGCCACGACGTGGCCGCTGCTGGACGAGCCCCTGGCGAAACTCCGGGCCAAGTTCATCGACTACGTGGCCGCCAAGCACTGGCGGACCACGGGGGTCGGATGGGAGGACTACGACCTCATCGTGGGCCCGGCAGGCGTCCTGGTGGCCTTCGCCATCGATCCCGACATCGACGCGGCGGGCCGGGCACCGCTCCTGGCCCGGCTGGCGCTGCTCTGCGAGGACGAGGAGCTGTCCAGGCTGCGGGTGGGCCGCTACGAAGGGGAGAAGCTGCGCGGCTGGAACTTCGGCCGCATCAATCTGGGCCTGGCCCATGGGCTGCCCGGCATCGTGATGGCCCTGCGCGCCGCCGCCGAGGCCGACGGGCTGAGCGAAGAGCTGAACGACCTGCTGCGACGGCTCGCGGCCCGGCTGGTGGCCGAGTCCTACGTCGACGACAGAGGAGTGATCACCTGGCCGTTCGGAACCACCCGGCTGGACGGCCATCGCGCGCCTCGGGGAAACGGGCGGCGGCAGGCGTGGTGCTACGGAGGTCCCGGCAACGCCTGGACACTGTGGGAGACCGCACGCGTGCTCGGCGACGACGACCTGGGCGCCTTCGCCCTCGAGTCGGCACGATCGTTCCTGGCGGCGTACGACGACGAGCTTTATCTGGACGGTCTCGGTATATGCCACGGGGCCGCCGGACTGATGCTGGTGTTCGACGCCTTCGCCCGGTCCGCCGGGCTGCCGGAAGCGGCGAAGCTCGCCGATCATCTGACGGACCATCTGATGGGCCGTCTCGACGAGCCCGCCGCGCTCGCGGAGACCGGCTGGTCGCTGCTGGAGGGAGCACCCGGGGTGCTGTCCGCGCTGCTGACGAGGAACGGAGGTGACCGGCGATGGCTCGCCGCGTTGGGGCTGAGATGACCGGCGGTCGTGGCGCGAGCGGCGTGCTGGAGGTGATCCGCCTCCTGCCGCGCGTGTCACCCGTGCTGAGCGCGGCCCTGGCCGCACTCGTGCTGCTACAGGCCCTGCTGACCAGTGGATTCATGCTGGCCAGCGCCACCGTCGTGGGCGACGTGGCCCGGCAGGCGACCGGCGGAACCGGCGACACGGACCTCGTGCTGCTGCATCTGGCCGTCTTCGTCGCCGTCTTCGTGATACGGCTGGCCATCACGCCCCTCTTGGGGATGATCTCCAACGAGCTGGCGCGACGGCTCAACGCGACGCTCGGCCAGACGACCCTCGAAGGAGCGCTCCGACCGGTCGGCATCGGCCATCTCAGCGATCCCGCCGTCGCCGACCGCATCCAGCTCGCGCAGGGACTGGCGACGGGATATCCGCCCGGCGACGCCGTGACCTCGCTCACGAGGCTCGCGACCAGCCGGTTGAGCGGGATCGCCGCGGCGATCCTGCTCGCCACCGTCGAATGGTGGCTGCCGCTGCCGCTGGTCGCCGCCTGGATCACGCTGTCGCGCTGGCGGTTGAGCGAGGTCAGGAAGGCGGTGGACGCCGAGGAAGGCGCGATGCCCACGCTGCGCCAGGCCGGCTACGCCCGGGAGCTCGCGATCGGCGACGCCGCCGCCAAGGAGGTCAGGGTCTTCGGCTTCCAGGACTGGCTGCACGAACGGTTCACCCGCGCCTGGCTCTCCGGCATGGACACGCTGGCCGGGTCGGGCCATCTCCTCACCAGGACGGCGGGTCCCGTCCTGCTCGCGGTCTCTCATGCCGCCGTGTTCGGCTATCTGGTCTTCGCCACGGCGAGCGGGCGCTTCAACGTGGAGTCGGTCACCGTCGCCCTGCAGGCCATCGCCGGCCTGGGCGCGCTGGGCTGGATCGGGGACGTGCAATGGATGCTGGCTCAGGCCAGCGCCACCGTGCCGCACGCCCTCGCGATCGGCCGGCTCGGGGTGGAGGCGGAGCACAACCGGTCGGACACCAGCACGCCGGACGAGCAGTTGCCCGCTCAGGAGATCCGGTTCGAGGACGTACGGTTCGGTTACCCCGACCGTCCGGTCCTCAAGGGCCTGGACCTGAGCATCCCGGCCGGTTCGTCGCTGGCGATCGTCGGGATGAACGGCGCGGGCAAGAGCACCCTGATCAAGTTGCTGGCCCGGCTCTACGACCCCGTCTCCGGCCGGATCACGATCGACGGCGTGGACCTGCGCACCCTCGACCCGCATGCCTGGCGCCGCCAGCTCGCGATCGTCTTCCAGGACTTCTTACGCTATGAGCTGCCCTTGCGGGACAACGTAGGATTCGGACGGCTCACCGCCGACCGCTCCAACGGCGCGTTCGATCGTGCCGCCAAGCTCTCCGGCCTCAACGACTTCCTGCCCCGGCTCGCGGCCGGCTGGGACACCCCGCTCAGCCGCAGGTTCGAGGGCGGCACCGACCTGTCCGGCGGCCAGTGGCAGCGGGTCGCGCTGGCCCGCGCGCTGTTCGCGGTCGAGCACGGCGCCCGCGTGCTCGTCCTCGACGAACCGACCGCCAACCTCGACGTGCGTGCCGAGGCCGAGATCTACCAGCACTTCCTTGAGATCACCCGCGGGCTCACCACGATCCTGGTGTCCCATCGGTTCGCCACCGTGCGGCTGGCGGACCGGATCTGCGTGATCGACGACGGCCACGTCATCGAGTACGGCTCGCACGAGGAGCTGATGGCGCTCGACGGGGAGTACGCCCACCTGTTCACCCTGCAGAGCGCGCCGTTCAGGGAGGCCCGCAATGTCTGACCGAACCTCCCCGCGCGTGGCGGTGCGCGCCATCGCCCTGTTGGTCAGCGCCGCGTTCAAGGCGGACGCTCCCCGGGCCGCGCTCGTGCTCGGACTCGCGCCCGTGACCGGCGCGATCGCCGCCGTGACGGCGGTCGGCCTGCAGCGCATGGTGAACTCCGCGGCCGAGGGTGATCCGTCCGGGCTGGTGGGCGCGGCCATATTGCTGGTCGGCGCGCTCGTCGTCGGCAACCTCGCCGGGACGTTCGCCGCCGATCTTCGCATCCGGCTCCAGCAGCGGGTCGGGCTCCTGCTCGACCAGCGCATCATGGCGATGACCAGCGGCCTGCCGCACCTGGACCACCACGAGTACCCGCCCTACCAGGACCAGCTCGAACTGCTCCGCAGCCATCGCGCCTCGCTCGGCTCGGCCTTCGGGGCCCTGGTGGAGAACCTGCGGGCGCTGGTCGCCTTCGGCTCCACCGTCGCGCTGCTGATGAGCGTCCGCCCGGAGTTCCTCCTCCTGCTGTTCCTGGCCCTGCCCACGGTGCTCGCCGTGCGGCGCGGCGAGCGGGCCGCCGCCCGTGCCGAAGAGGCGACGGTGGCGCCGGAGCGGCTGCGGCAGGGGCTGTTCACGACCGTGTGCTCTCCGAGCGCGGCGAAGGAGCTGCGGGTCTTCGGCCTGCAGGAGGAGATCGCCGGCCGGCACCGCACCCTGTGGGCGCAGGTCGACGGGCCCAGGCGGCAGGCGGAGGTCCGTACGGCCCTGTGGACCTCAGTCGGATGGCTGATCTTCGGCGCGGGCTTCGCCGGCGCGCTCTACCTCGTGGTCACGGCGGCGCTGCAGGGTCAGGCGAGCCCCGGTGACGTCGTCCTCACCATCGCGCTGGGCGGCCAGCTGACCGGCAGCGTCTCCGGGCTGATCCAGATGCTCTCCTGGATGCAGAAGACGCTGCGCGCCATGGGGTACTACCTGTGGCTGGACGACCACGCCAGGGCCCGCATCCGGCCACGCGCGGCGGACGCCCCCTCGCCTCCCGCCGGAGCCGACCTCGTCCTGGAGAACGTCTCCTTCAGCTATCCGGACGCCGCCCGGCCGGTGTTGCGTGACGTGTCGCTGCGGCTGCCCGCCGGCCGCACCGTGGCCATCGTGGGCGAGAACGGCGCCGGGAAGACGACGCTGGTCAAGCTGCTGTGCCGGCTGTACGACCCCACCGCGGGCCGGATCGCGTACGGCGGCACCGACCTCGCCGACTACGACGTCCAGGCCTGGCGCGACCGGGTGACGGCCTGCTTCCAGGACTTCTGCCGCCTGGAGTTCCTGCTGCAGGAGTCGGCCGGCATCGGCGACCTGCCCCGCATCGACGACGAGCCCGCCGTCAGGGACGCCCTCGACCGCGCGGGCGCCTCCGCCCTCCCCGATCTGCTCCCCCAGGGCCTGCGGACGCAGCTCGGCCCCACGTTCCCCGGCGGCACCGACCTGTCGGGCGGGCAGTGGCAGAAGGTCGCGCTGACCCGGTCGATCATGCGGGACGCGCCGATCCTCCGCGTCCTCGACGAGCCGGCCGCCAGCCTCGACCCGGCGAGCGAGTACGAGATCTTCCGCCGCTTCCAGATCGCCGCGAGCCAGACGGAGAACGGCACGATCACGGTCTTCGTCTCGCACAGGTTCGCGACCGTGCGCACCGCCGACCTCATCGTGGTCCTGGACGGCGGCACGATCCGCGAGCTGGGCGGCCACGCGGAGCTCATGGCCCTGGACGGCCTGTACGCCACGCTCTACCGGCTGCACGCCAAGGGGTACGAGGAGACGAAGCCCTCCTGGACCGACGCCCTCGACCAGGACTTCGACGACGCGGCTATGAGTAGCGCTCGCACACCGTGAAGGACGTGCTCCTGGTGGCCTTCGAGGGTGTCAGCAGGTGGAAGACGATCGTGTGCCGGCCCGGTTCGAAGGCGCCGAAGGGGTTGCGCCGGTTCTTGGTCATACCGGTCACCCAGTCCGTCTTCCAGCCCTCGTCCTGGCCGTCCACCACCCAGCGGTAGCCGTACTCCACCTGCCTGCCGGACGGGCCGCTGATCGAGGCGACGGGGAAGAGGCTGGGCGAATAGCAGCCCTTCTCCGTCTTCAGCCCATCCAGCGTCAGCGACAGCAGGCGTACGGTCGCCGCCGGCGCGGCCGTCTTCGTGGCCTTGGCCGTCGGCCGCGCGCGGGAGACGGCCGGGGTCGGGCGGACGGTCCTGGCGGGGCTCGCGCTGGGTCTCTTGGTGGGCGTCCTCGACGGCGTCTTACCGGCGGTCTTTCCGGGCGTCCTGGTGGGCTTGCCGGCCGGTGTGCTGGGTGAGCCGGTGGCGCCCTGCCCCGCGCCCGAGGCGGTGGGCGCCGGTGTCGTCGCCGGGTTCGGCGCGGCCGTCGTCGCCGGTGCGGGCATCCAGACGATCGCCCCGGCCACCAGGGCCCCGGCCACCGCCAGCGCCCCCGCGCCCGCCAGCAGCGCCTTCCCGCGCGGGCGGCTCGCCACCGTACGGTCCCCGCGGCCCGCGACGCCGCCCGTCGGGCCAATGGGTGGGCCAATGGGTGGGCCGATGGGTGGGCCGATGGGTGGGCCGGTGGGTGGGCCGGTGGGCAGGGCTGTGGGCGGGGCGCCGATGAGGCGGAGCAGGACGTCCTGCATGGCGGGCCGGGCGGCGGGGTCCTTGGCCAGGCAGGCCAGCACGATCGGGCGCAGCGGACCGGGCAGGTCCCCTAGATACGGCTCGTCGTGCAGGATGCGGCGGATCACCGCGGGCAGCGAGTCGTTGCCGAACGGCGGGTGTCCCGTCGCGGCGAACACCATCACCGACGCCCACGCGAACACGTCCACCGCGGGGCCCAGCGGCGCGCCCGCGAGTTGCTCGGGCGCCATGTACGCGGGCGTCCCGACGATGCTGCTCGTCACGGTCAGCGAATGGCCGGCCGCGCGGGCGATGCCGAAGTCGATGACCCGCGGCCCGTCCCTGCCCAGCAGCACGTTGGCGGGTTTGAAGTCGCGGTGCACCACCCCGGCCCGGTGGATCGCCGCCAGCGCCGTCGCGGTCGCCACCGCGAGCCGCTGCAGGTCGGCGCCGTAGTGCCGGCCGGCCTGGTGGAGCGAGGGCCCCTCGACGTACTCGGTCACGATGTACGGCCGCCCGCCCAGCGAGGCGTCGAGCACCTGGGCGATGCAGAACGGCTCCACCCGCCGCGCCGCGTCGATCTCCTTGGCGAAGCGATGATCATCGGCCGGCCCGTCCACCAGCACCTTCACCGCCACCCGCCGCCCGTCGGGAGCCTGGCCGAGGTAGACCACGCCCTGACCGCCCACCCCCAGCCGCCCCAGCAGCCGGTACGGCCCCACGGCCGGGGGATCTTCGGGCAGGAGCGGGTTCATCACTCGGTCCCGACCGGACAGACGGTGAACGAGAGCGCTCCCGACGCCGTCGCGGGCGAGGTGACGCGGAGCGTGATCCGGTGCGCGCCGTTCGTCTTCACGAGCGGGCCGACGACCTGCATGGTGTGGGACTCGGCGATGACGGACTCCGAGCGCTCCACCACCCGTCCGTCCAGGATCCACTCGTAGTTGAACCTGGTGCTCAGCTTGGTCCCCTCGACCAGGCCGAAGGTGTTGGTCTGGCCGATCTGGCAGTCCTGGGTGTTGGCCTTCCTGGCGCCCATGGCCCGGATCCACACCACCCGGAAGGAGCCCCCGCCCGACGAGGGCTTCGCCGACGCGGTGGTCCGCCTGGGCGCGGACCGCGTCGGCTGCGCGGTCTTCTTCACGGTCGGCCTGGTCGTGGCCACCGGCGCCGTCGGAGTGGGGGTCTTGCTCTTTTTCGGGCGCTGACGCGTTTTCGTCGCGGCCGGGGTCGAGGTCGGGGCCGACGTCCCTGCGGAGGTGAACGCCAGCGGCAACGTGCTCGGCTGTGTCCCCTGAGGCCGGACGTTCATGGCCGCCCAGGCGACGGCGCCCGCGACCGCCAGCGCCCCCACGCCGGAGACGACCGCGACGACCGCCGTCCCGCTCCCGCGCCGCCGCCGTCCCGGGACCGTGGACACGCCGCCGGACAGACCACCACCGTGGGACAGAGCACCGCCGTGGGACAGACCACCACCGCCGGACAGAGCACCGCCACCGGACAGAGCGCCGCCACCGGACAGAGCGCCGCCACCGGACAGAGCACCGCCGCCGGCCGCGCCCGGAGGCCCGGGGGCCGGTCCGCCCAGGAGCCGCAGCAGCACATCCTGCATGGTCGGCCGGCGGGCCGGGTCCTTGGCCAGGCACGCCAGGACGACCGTGCGCAACGGTTGCGGCAGGTCGCCGACCTGCGGCTCGTTGTGCAGGATGCGGTTGATCACCGCGGGCAGCGAGTCCTCGCCGAACGGGGGCACCCCGATGGCGGCGAACACGATCACCGACGCCCACGCGAACACGTCCGCCGCCGGCCCGACCCGCTCGCCGGCGAGCTGCTCGGGCGCCATGTACGCGGGCGTCCCCACGATGCTGCTGGTGGCCGTCGCCCCCGCCTCGACGGACCGGGCGATGCCGAAGTCGATCACCCGGGGCCCGCCCTGCCCGAGCAGCACGTTGGCGGGCTTGAAGTCGCGATGGACGACGCCCGCCTGATGGATGGCCGCCAGCGCCGTCGCGGTCGCCACCGCGAGCCGCTGCAGGTCGGCGCCGTAGTGCCGGCCGGCCTGCTGGAGCGAGGGCCCCTCGACGTACTCGGTCACGATGTACGGCCGCCCGCCCAGCGAGGCGTCGAGCACCTGGGCGATGCAGAACGGCTCCACCCGGCGCGCCGCGTCGATCTCCTTGGCGAACCGCTCGTCGGCGAGCCCCTCGCGCAGCACCTTGACCGCGACCGGCCGGCCGTCCGGCCCCTGGCTGAGATAGACGACTCCCTGGCCGCCCGCGCCCAGCCGCCCGAACAGCCGGTAGGGCCCCACGGCGGTGGGGTCGCCCTCCCGTAGAGGCTCGGCGCGCGGCATGGGACTCCCGTGACGACTGTAGGGGATCTTCGGCACCATAGCGGGAAAAGTCAGACCTAGTGAGCCAGTCCCGTAAACCCAGGCATTTCACACCTCAGCTATGCGCCCGTCCTAGGTGCCGGCGGGCTCCGTGGCGGAGCGGCGCAGGTCCGGGGTGCTCGCGGCCACCACGGCGACGGCGCCGAGGCAGAGCAGGCCGCCGCTGATCAGGGCCGCCGTGCCCGAGGTGGCGTACGCGACGAGGCCGCCGCGCAGGTTGCCGAGGTCGGGGCCGGCCTGCCCGACGATCTGCTCGGCGGCGCCGACCCGGCCGAGCAGTTCGTTCGGGGTGTGCAGCTGGACGATCGTGCTCCGGGACACCACGGCGACGGTGTCGGCGGCGCCGGCCAGGGCGAGGAAGGCCAGCCCGGCCCAAGGCTGGGTCGACAGGCCGAACAGCGCGAGCGCCGCGCCCCACGTGGCGGATCCGGCGAGCATGACCAGGCCGGGCCGGGGAAGCCGGGTGAAGGTCCCGGAGAAGACGGAGGCCACGACGCCGCCGACGGCGATGGCCGTCAGGAACAGCCCGAGTGTGCGCGGGTCGCCGCCGAACCGCTCCGCGTTGACCAGGGGGAACAGGCTGACCGGCATCGACAGCACGGTGGCGGCCAGGTCGGTGACCAGCGCTCCGCGGACGGCGGGAGCGCGGGCCAGGAAGGCCAGGCCGTCCAGCACGCCGCGCAGGCCGGGGCGGGCGGGCTCGCCTTCGGGGCTCATCGGGGGCAGCCCGAACACGCCGTAGAGCGCGGCGGCGAAGGTGAGCGCGTCGATCAGGTAGCAGCCGCCGACGCCGAGCCAGCCCACGATCAGCCCGCCCAGCGCGGGTCCCACCAGCATGGCGCCCCCGAAGGAGATGCGGTTCAGCGCCAGCCCGGCGGCCACCTGGTGCTTGGGCAGCAGGTGCGCGATGAACGTACGCGAGGCCGGGCCCCCGACGGCGCCGAAGCAGGAGTGCGCGACCACCAGCCCCAGAATCCCGGCGGCCGGAAGGTGCCCGGCGAACCCCTGCACCGCGAGGAGGAACGAGCACCCGGCCTGCCCGCCGGCCGCGATCAGGCAGAGCCTCCGGCGGTCCACGCGGTCGACGAGCGATCCGGCGAACAGCCCGAGCACGACGAGGGGGATCGCCTGTGCCAGGCCGACGGCGCCGGTCCACGCGGTGCTGCCGGTCACCTGCCAGATCTGGAACATCACCGCGACGAGCGTCATCTGGCTGCCGAAACTGGACAGCGCCTGGCCGATCCATAACCGCCGGAACCGCGGCGACGACCGGAGCGGGGTCACATCGAGCAGCGTGTGCCTCAGCCCCATTCGGGGTCCTGCGCCAGCTTCTCCGCGATCCGGTCGTGGAAGCTCTTGCGTTCGAGGGCCTGCTCCATGTCGGTGACGACCTGGGAGAGCGGATAGGGGAGCTCGGCTTCGAGTTCGGCGGCGGCGGCCTCGGTGGCCCGCCACTCCGCCGCCAGGCGGCCGACGACGGCGCGGGCCTTGCCGGTGAGCGTCACCTTCTTGCTGCGCGCGTCTCTGCCCTCGACGGTCTCGACCCAGCCGGCCTCGCGCATCGCGGCCACCTTCTGGCTGAGCGCCGAATGCGTCCGGTTGACCGACTCGGCCAGCTCGGTGATGGTCATCGGCCCGCGGGCGTGCAGCCGGAGCAGCTCCAGCACGTAGCTCGGCTTGAGCCCGTCGATCCGCGCGTCGGTGTAGACGCGGGCGATGTCGGCGTCCATCGACGCCTGGAGGAGCCGCAGGGGGCGCCAGAGGCTCTGCTGGGTGGGGTCGAGCTCATGGGGATCGGGCATGAGCCAATCGTAACAGCACTTATATAAGCACTGTTACGATTTCGTCCGGCATCCGCGCGCACCTTCACACGCGCACCGGGGCCGCCGGCCCCGCCGCAGACGCGCCGTCCTGCCGTGGGGGTCGATCGGCCCACCGCCGAACCGGCCGAGCCGGGACGGACCGCAGCAGGGCGACAGGTGCACCGGCGCGGCGCCGGGCGAACGCCGCCGCCGGGACAGGTACAACTCGACGCCCTCCCGCAAGGTGACGGTGCCGGCCAGCATCACCACGGCGATGAAGAAGGCGCTCTTAGCCACGTTTCTCGTCTCCTTACAGCGACTGCTCTCCGAACGACACTCGGATCAGGAGCTACAGATCCGCTACAGGACCGCTACACCAGCCCCGCCGGCGGCCGGCTCCGGAGACAGGACAAACGTCGGAAACGACGATCGACGCGACCGCCATAAAGTCACTACATTTCGACCATATAACTGCTGAGGCCACCTCTAACCGTTCTGTCAGATGCCCGATAAGGGCGCCATAAATTCACCCGAGAAGCCCTGTCGACCTGCGGTGATGTGAGCACAAGCGGCTCCAGAAAAGGCGGGAGACCAAACCCGCAGAAGGGCGCGAAGGCGTGACTCCGAACGCGATTTGAGCACCGATTTGAACGCCTGTCCAGCCCCTTGTCGAGCGAATTTCGATCATCTACTGTCCATGTGATCTAATCACTCACCCCCGTACTCGGGAGGCCACCTTGCGCCGATTAACGACCGCCGTCGCCCTTTCGGCGGTGCTCATCCCCCTGCTCTCTCCCGAGGCCTCGGCCTCCGCCGTCGAGGAGCCGCCGCTGGCCGACGTTCAGGAGGTCGGCCCCGGTCAGTACTCCTCGGACTCCTCCACCTTCAAGATCGCCGAAACGGACGTGTCCTTCGCCGCGATCGGCCGCCGGCACGGCGTGGCCGGCGCCGGCGGCGATCTGGCCCGGCCGCAGTCGGCCCCCGCCACCCGCCCCGAGCTGGCCGTCTTCGGGCCCGGATGGCAAGGGGAGTTCCTCGGCGGGTCGATCAACCGGAAGCTGGAAGTCCAGAGCGGCGCCATCGTCGTCACCGACCTGGAGGAGGGGGGTTCGACCCGTTACGACCTGAAGAGCAGCGTCTCGCTGCCCGGCGGCGGCGGTATCAACACCTACGAGGACACCACCGGGGCCAAGATCACCGAAACGACCAAGTGGGACGCCACCGCCGGAGCGATGCGTACGACGATGTCCGAGGCGATCGCGGTGGATCCGGGCACCCAGGACGCGGGTGACGACACCTTCACCGACGCGAGCGGCAATCCCGTCAGCGCGGCCGACCTCAAGTTCACCTACGCCTGGGCGCAGCCGGCGGGCCTGCAGAGCACCGACACGTGGCGGGTGACCAGCGTCGGCACCACCGCGTACGGCAAGTCGACGGTCGGTTACGACACCCAGGGCCGCATCAGCACCATCAAGGAAGCAGCCGGCGCCGAGGTCCCCGAGACCACCCTCGCGTTCACCTACGCCACCTCGACCACGGCCGGCACCTCCTCCCTCGGCGACTTCACGGGCCGCCTCAAGGAGATCACGGTCACCCTCGGCACCGAGGCGCCGCAGACGGCGGCCCGTTACGCGTACGACCTGTCCGGTCTGCTGCGCACGGTGACCGACCCCAGCGACGGCACCACCCAGGCGACCTACGCCTACGACGAGATCGGCCGCCTGACGTCGATCGACTCGAGCAGCAACGGCTCGTGGCAGCTGAGCTTCCCGGCGGGCAGCGCGGTCCCCCAGGTGACCTCCACCGACTCCGACCGGCCGGCCGCCGACACGCCGATCGAGGGTTCGGGCGGGATCCCCAGCCCCGTGACTCCGGAGCCGCCGCCGGGCGACTTCCTCCCGGGCGGCATCGACGGCACGCAGGCCTATCCGAAGTACTGCCCCACCGCCAAGGACTGGATGTGGTGGACCAAGATCGGCTGCCTCGCCTACGCCGCGCACTACGGCTGGCACAGCCCGAGCTGGAAGCGGACCGCCAGCGGCTTCAAGGTCATGGGCATCAACCACGACCACTGCACGCAGGCTCCGGACCGCCCCAGCGGCTTCGACTACCGGCCGGCCTGTGACTCGCACGACTACGGGTACGGGCTGATCGGCAACACGTACAAGAAGTACAAGTACTACCTCGACCGCAGCCGCAAGGCCGACGTGGACAACAGGTTCTACATCACGCTGCGCGACAAGGTGTGCGGCGGCTACTTCTTCCTCGTACGCGGGACCTGCAAGCGGATCGCCCTCGTCTACTACGCCGCCGTCCGCGTCAAGGGCAACCCCAAGAACGGCGCGAACGCCACGTAACCGAACGCTGTGACCCCTGGGCCGGACGGCGGGATCGATGGCCGTCCGGCCGCCCCCTCATGTCGGCGTCGTCACCACAGAACTCTTCACGCAAAGGCGCGATATGTCATGAAAATCCCGGTTTTATCCTGCGTCATCGCAGCATTGGCGGCCACGACGCTCGTAAGCGTGCCGGCCCACGCGGCCACGGCGAATGCGGACAAGCAGACCACCACGGCCACCGCGGCCGCGCCGACGGTGGAGCCCGAGCTGCGCACCAAGCTGGCCGCCGGTGGCAAGCTCAGGGTGAACGTGATCACCAAGTCCCGGACCGACCTGCCCGACGCCGCGAGCAACGGCCAGGTCCTGCAGACCTCCTCCCGCTTCCCCATGGTCACCCTGCGCGTGGACGCGGCGGCGATGGACCGGCTGTCCAAGCTCAACAATGTGGTCAGCGTCACCGAGGACAAACCCGTACCCCCGGTGCTGGCCCAGAGCATCCCGCTGATCGGCGGGGACCGCACCCGCGCGGCGGGCATGACCGGGGCCGGCAGCGTCGTCGCCATCCTGGACACCGGCGTCGCCGTCAACCACCCCTTCCTGGGCAGCCGCGTCGTCGACGAGGCCTGCTTCTCCCCCATCGACGCCGACTACTCGGCCACCAGCCTGTGCCCCGACGGCGAGGCCGAGCAGGAGGGACCCGGCGCCGCCGACACCGACACCGGACCCTGCGCCGACGCCGCCCTCGACTGCGACCACGGCACCCACGTGGCCGGCATCGCCGTCGGCAACGGCCAAGGCGTCACCGGAGCCCCGCCCGCCGGCGTGGCCCCGGCCGCGGAGCTCGTCGCCATCCAGGTCTTCAGCAAGTTCACCTCCGAGGACTTCTGCGGCGCCGGCGCGGCCCCCTGCGTGCTCAGCTTCACCAGCGCCCAGATCGCCGGCCTGGAGAAGGTCCTGGAGATGCAGGAGTCCGGCACCCCCATCGTGGCCGCCAACCTCAGCCTCGGCAGCGGCCGCTACACCGCCGCCTGCGACACCGACCCCCGCAAACCCGCCATCGACGCCCTCCTGGCGGCCGGCGTTGCCACCGTCATCGCCGCCGGCAACAACGGCTACGGCGACGCCATCAGCGCGCCGGCCTGCGTCTCCTCGGCCATCGCCGTCGGCAGCACCACCGACCAGGACACCCCCTCCACCTTCAGCAACCGCGGCCCGCTGCTGGACCTGTTCGCCCCTGGCACCGACATCGTCTCCTCCGTGCCCGGCAACACGTACGCCTCCATGAACGGCACCTCGATGGCCGCCCCCCACGTCACGGGCGCCCTGGCCGTGCTGCGGCAGGCCCAGCCCGCCACCGCCGTCTCCACGCTGGTGACCACCCTGAAGACCACCGGCAAGACCATCACCTACACCGGCGCCACCACCCCGCGCATCCAGCTCGACACCGCCGTCCTCGGCAGCACCAACCCCACCCCGGACCCGGACGCCGACCCCTGGCCGCTGCCCAACTACACCAACGGGACCGACTACGCCATCCCCGACCACGGCTACGTGGAATCGAAGATCGTGGTGAACGACCTCATCGGCAGCGCGCCCGCCTCCATCGAGGTCTACATCGACATCCACCACACCTGGCGCGGCGAGGTGAAGGCCGACCTGATCGCCCCCGACGGCAAGGTCTACCCGCTGCGGTCGCCTGACCCCAACGACAGCGCCGACATCATCCACGAGACCTACACCGTCAACGCCAGCGCCTCCCCGGTGAAGGGCACCTGGAAGCTGCGGGCGCAAGACGTCGAATGGCTCGACACCGGCTACATCGACAGCTGGACGATCAGGCTGCCCTGCTTCGGCGCCTGGGACGACATCCCCATCCCCGACCCCGGCAGCACGGACTCCCAGATCGTGGTCGGCTGGATCTCCGGCAACGCCCCCTCCAACGTGACCGTCTACGTCGAGATCAACCACACCTGGCGCGGTGACCTGAAGCTCGACCTGGTCGCCCCGGACGGCAAGGTCTATCCGTTACGGGCACCGGCACCGAAGGACGACGCCGACGTCCTGAACGAGACCTATCACGTCAACGCCAGCACCTCACCGGCCAGCGGCAGCTGGAAACTCCGCGTCGAGGACGTCGCATCCGGCGACAAGGGCTACATCAACGGATGGACTCTGACGCTCTGAACAGCCGCGGCGGCCCGGGACGCGGGACTACGTACCGAGCCGCCGCGCGCCCTCGACCAGCTCGCCCAGGTCGGCGGCGGCCGCGAACCCCAGCCGGAGGTAGTCGCCAGGAGCCTCCGCGGCGAAGTATTCACGGCCCGCGCTGACGATCACGCCCCGCGCCCGCGCCGCCTCGACGGCGGCGTGGTCGTGGCCCGTGCTCATCCGCACCCACAGGTGCAGCCCTCCGGCGGGGACCCGTCCGGGCACCCAGCCGGGGACCTCGCGGGCCAGCGCGGTGACCAGCGCGGCGCAGCGTTCGCGCAGCGCGTTGGCGAGCGCGCGCAGGTGCCGCTCCCAGGCCGGGGCGCTGAGCAGCTCGACGGCCGCCTCCTGGAGGGGGCGCGCGATGAAGAAGTCGTCGACCCGCCGCATCGCGCGCAGCCGTTCCATCACCGGCCCCCGGGCGACGACCGCGCCGATGCGCAGGCTGGGCGAGGCGGGCTTGGTCAGGGAGGTCACGTGGACCACGGTGCCGTCGCGGTCGTCGGCGACCAGCGCGCGCGGCACCGGCGCGCCGTGGCCGAGATGGCGCGCGAAGTCGTCCTCGACCAGGAAGGCGCCGGCCGCGCGGGCCACGTCGACGACCTGCCGGCGACGCTCGGGCGACAGCACGGCGCCGGTCGGGTTGTGGAAGGTCGGCTGGCAGTACAGCAGCCGGGCCCCGGTGGTGGCGAAGGCGTCGGCCAGCAGGTCGGGCCGGACGCCGTCGCCGTCCAGTGGGACGGGTACGGGCCGCAGCCCAGCCGCGCGGGCGGCGACCAGCGCGCCCGGATAGGTGGGCGATTCGACCAGGATCGGGCTGCCGGGCGCGGCGATGGCCCGGAACGCCATGGAAAGGGCGCTCTGCCCACCGCTGGTGATCAGCACGTCGTCGGCGCCGACGTCGCCGCCGGCCTGCCTGGCGAAGATCGCGCGCAACGGCGCCAGCCCCGCCGTCGGCGCACGGTCCCACGCGTCCGGACGGCGCGCCGCGCGTGCCAGAGCGGCGGCCAGCGCCTTCGTGGGCTGCAGGGAACGGTGCAGGTAGCCGCCGGCCATCGTGATGGCGCCGGCGGGCGGCGGGCCGAGCAGCTCGGCCTCCGACAGCGCCGGCATGCTGCGGTCCGCGAGCACCACCGTCTGCCAGGAGGTGTCCGCCACGCCGTCGGCGGACCGGTCGCTCGGGCTCCGGCGAGCCGCGACGAAGGTGCCGCTGCCCGGCCGGGTCACCACCGCTCCCTCGGCGGCCAGCAGGGCGAAGGCCCGCGTCACCGTCACGGGGCTCACCCCGTGGCGGCGCACCAGGTCGCGGGCGCTGGGCAGCCGGTCGCCCGCGGCCAGCCCGGCGATCTCCGCCCGCAGGCTCGTGACGAGAGCCTGAGTAATGTTACTCTCTGACATGAGAGACAAGAGTAACGCTTTCGCCTTCACCGAGGAAACACTTCAGAGCCTGCGCGGCGACACCCCCGGCTGCGCGTCGGTGATCCACTTCAACAACGCCGGCTGCGGCCTGCTGGCCAGGCCGGTGCTCGACGCGATGCTCGACCACCTGCGCCTCGAAGCGGCCATCGGCGGATACGAAGCGGCGGCGGCGCGGCAGGCGGAGATCCGCGACTTCTACGCCGCGACGGCCGGGCTCATCAACTGCTCCCCCGAGAACATCGCCTTCGCCGGGAGCGCGACCGACGCCTACACCAGGGCGCTGTCCGCCATCCCGTTCGAGCGCGGCGACGTCATCCTCACCACGCGCAACGACTTCATCTCCAACCAGATCGCCTTCCTGTCCCTGCGCAAGAGGTTCGGGGTCGAGATCGTGCACGCCCCGGACCATGCGGACGGGAGCGGCGTCGACGTCGAGGCGATGGCGGGGCTCATGCGCTCGCGGCGCCCCGGGCTCGTCGCCGTGACGCACGTCCCCACCAACTCCGGCCTGGTCCAGCCGGTGGCCGAGATCGGCCGCCACTGCCGCGAGCTGGAGCTGCTGTATCTCGTGGACGCCTGCCAGACGGTCGGCCAGTACGAGATCGACGTCGAGGAGATCGGCTGCGACCTGCTCACCGCCACGTGCCGCAAATTCCTGCGCGGACCGCGCGGCTCGGGCTTCCTGTACGTCTCCGACCGGGTCCTGCGCGCCGGCTACGAGCCGCTGTTCATCGACATGTACGGCGCCCGCTGGGTCGGGCCGCGGCGCTACCGCCCGGTCGAGACCGCCGCCCGCTTCGAGGACTGGGAGTTCCCCTACGCGGCCGTGATCGGCAGCGCGGTGGCCACCAGGTACGCCCTCCAGGTCGGCGTGCGCCGCATCGCCGAGCGCACTCCCGCCCTCGCGGCCCGGCTGCGTGACCGGCTGGCCGGCATCCCCGGCCTCCGGCTCCTCGATCGCGGCACCCGGCTGGCGGCCCTGGTCACCTTCGAGATCGAAGGCCGGCGGCCGCAGCCCTTCAAGGAGGCCATGGACGCGAAGGGGATCAACTCCGCCCTCAGCTTCCGAGAGTTCGCCCAGTACGACTTCGGCGACAAGGACGTCGAGTGGGCCCTTCGCCTGTCACCGCACTACTACAACACCGAGGAGGAAGTGGACCGGGTCGCCGCCGCGGTCGGCGAGCTCAGCGTCGCCGGCGCCCGGGGCTGACATGGGGCGAGCCCGTGCGGGCTCGCCCCGGCCCACGCTCAGAAGTACGTGGGCTGACGGGGGGTGTAGTGCTCCTCCAGCGACGTGATCTCGTCCTCGGTGAGCCCGACGTCCAGCGCGGCGACCGCGTCGGCCAGGTGTCGCGGCTTCGTGGCGCCCACGATGGGGGCGCTGACGACCGGGTTCTTCAGCACCCAGGCCATGGCCACCCGGGCCATCGAGACGCCACGCGCCTCGGCGATCCGCTGGACCGCCCCCACAATGGCCTTGTCGCCGTCCAGGAACAGCGGGCGGCCCTGCCGGTCGGTCACCTTTGCCGACGCCGACCGCGCGCTCGACGAGGACATCGACGCGGCCTACCGCGCCAAGTACCGCCGTTACAGCGCGAACGTCGTCGGCAGCGTCGTCAACCCCGAGGCTCGTGCCGCGACGATCCGGCTCGCGCCCGGTTCCTAGTCAAGCAAACGCTTGGTAGAGTCGGTGCGTGCTGCTCGCCGACAAGGTCGCGGTCGTCACCGGGGCGGGCCCCGGGCTGGGGCGCACCCTGGCGCGCCTCCTGGGCGAGGAGGGCGCCAGGGTCGTCGTGGCCGCCCGCACCGCGGCCACGGTCGAGCGGACCGCCGCCGAGGTGCCGGGAGCCCTGGCCGTGCCCGCCGACGTGACCAGGGTGGAAGACGTACGGCGGCTCGCCGACACCGTGATCGACCGGTTCGGCCGGGTGGACGTGCTGGTCAACGCCGCCTTCCCCGGTTC
This sequence comes from Nonomuraea sp. NPDC005650, assembly GCF_040605375.1. Lineage (NCBI taxonomy): Bacteria > Bacillati > Actinomycetota > Actinomycetes > Streptosporangiales > Streptosporangiaceae > Nonomuraea > Nonomuraea sp. NPDC005650. The sequence continues at coordinate 32,236 of NZ_JBEXCR010000029.1, read as the reverse complement.
GCACCGCAGGAACGTGCTCGACATGTCCGCCGGCGACCTCGAAGCCTGGCGCGCGGCCGTCGAGACCGGCGGCTACGGCACCCTGCTGGCCTGCCGGTTCATCGCGCCGCACATGGTGGCCCGGCGCTCCGGCTCGATCGTCAACCTCACCTCCATGTCCTCCCGCACGGGCTACGCGGGCCGCAGCGACTACGCCGCGGGCAAGGCCGCCGCGCACCTGCTGTCCCACTGCCTGGCCGACGAACTCGGCCCGTACGGGGTGCGGGTGAACTGCGTGGCCCCCGGCTGGATCGCCAGTGAGGCGCTCGACGACTGGATGCGCACGCGGGCCGCGGCGGAAGGCGTGACGTTCGAGGAGATCCTCGCCCGCGACGTCTCGGCGATGGCGCTGCGCCGCGTCGCCACGGAGGAGGACGTGGCCCGCGCCGTGGTCTACCTCGCCTCCGACCACGCCAAGGCCGTCACCGGCGCCACCGTCGACGTCAACGGCGGCCAGCTCTTCACCTGAAATGTGATCTTGCCGGCCGCCCCGGAATTGATCACACTACGGATCAGGCGAAGCTCGGCGTCGAACGAGGAGCATCTCGATGACCACCCCTTTGACCTGGCTCGTACGGATAGGTGCCGCGTGCGTCCTGGCCGCACCGGCGCTGTGGCCCGGCGCCGCGTCGGCCCTGGCCACGACTCCGGCGCCGCTCCAACCACTGAGCCTGACGGGCCTCGACCTGCGCGCCGGGTCCGACCCGTACACCGTGCCGCTCGCGGCCGAGTACGAGCAGGTGGGCATCGGCGGGGCGCTCAGCGGGACCGACCGCGTCGCGCTGCCCGGCGGCGAGGACCCCGCCTGCGCCGCCCGGGCGGCCTATCTGCCGCGGGTCCCGGTCCGCTCCTGGTTCTGCTGGAACACCGGCGCCCAGGGCGACAAGGACGACCTCCCGCACTCTCCCTGGGTGCCCCAGGGGCTGGCCACCTCGGGCGAGGCCCAGCTCGACGGCACCCCGATCGGCGCCGACCACAGGGCGCTCATCACCAGCTGGGTCTGGCTGAACTCGCCCGACCCGGACAACCCCGACTACCGCACCAACTCCGTGAACCTGTCGGTGGTCGACCTCGACGACCGCCGCTACCGCAATGTCCTGCCCGTGTGGGTCGACGCTCAGGGGAAGCTGCGGCGGATCTACGGGCACGGCGGCGGCCTGGCCTGGTACGGGCCCTACCTGTTCATGACCTCCAGCACCAACTGGAACGGCTACGCCGGCCCCGACTCCACGTACAACACCATCCGGGTGTTCGACACCCGCAAGATCTACCGCAAGCGGGACGGCAGCGGCGGCGACTACCGCTACGTCATCCCCGAGGTGCGCCACTACATCACCCCGATCCGCCTGGACTACGTCTCCCTGGACCGCCACAGCTCCGGCGGCGCCACCCTGATCGCCGGCACCTACAAGGCCTCCAGCGGCTCCTCGGGCTCCCCGGCCGGCACCAAGCTGGTCCGCTACCGCTTCCAGCCGCCTCCGGACGGCGACTACCGGCTCGTCAACGCGCCCACGCAGGCCTGGGTGTCCACCGTCCCGGCCGACCCCGCCGACGCCATCAGCGACGTGCAGGGCGTCCAGGCCGACGGCGACCTCCTCTACCTCAACATGGCGGCCGGCGCGCACCCCGGCCCCGACCCCAGGAGACGCTTCGCCACTGTGAACCTCGGCGCCTCCCCCCGGACGATCAGCGCCCACACGAGCTGGGCGTACCGGCCTGAGGACCTGTCGCAGTGGTACGCCACCGGCGAGCTGTGGGGGCTCACCGAAGGCGAGGAGGAACGGGTCGTCTTCTCCGTCGCGATCACCGACGTCGATCCCGGCTGAAGCCGCCTTTCAACGCCGTTCCAGAAACGGCTGCCGGCGGCCTGCCCCGGCGAAATCTTGATAATTCCGGATTAACGACATCGCCATCCGCCGGGCGTCCCGGTGGAAGAACCGTCGTGAGTCTGCTGGGGTGGGTCGAGGAGGTGACCGATGCCCCAGGACAGACCGATTCTCGTCACGGGCGCGGCCGGCAGCGTCGGAGCGGTCGGCCGGACCGTCGTGGAGACGCTGCGGCGTCAGGGGCTTCCGGTCCGCGCGCTGGTCCGTCGCGAGGACGAGCGCGCCGAGGCGCTGCGGGCCACGGGCGCCGAGGTCGTCGTCGCCGACCTGGCGCGCGCCGCCGACGTCGTGCCCGCCGTGCACGGGGTGGGCCGGGTGTTCTTCACCATGAGCGTCTCGCCGTCGTACCTGGAGGCCGCCGTCACCATGGCGACCGTGGCCCGCCAGACCGCGGGCATCGGGGCGTTCGTCACCCTCTCGCAGATGACCGTCTCCGGGATGACCACCACGAGCACCGAGGAGTCACGCCAGCAGCGGCTGCACTGGCTCGCCGAGCAGGCGCTCACGTGGTCCGGGCTGCCGCTGGTCGTCGTCCGGCCCACGGTGTTCCTCGAACATCCCTTCTTCACCCTCTTCGCCGCCGCCTCCATCGCCGAGCGGGACGAGATCCGCCTGCCCTTCGGGGGCGCGCGGACCTCGCCGGTCGCGGCCGGTGACGTGGCGGCCGTCGTCGCGGCCATCCTGGCCGCCCCGTCGCCGCACGTCGGGAAGGTGTACGAGCTCACCGGGCCGCGTTCGGAGGACATGAACGCCGTGGCGGCGGAGTACTCCGAGGCCCTGGGGCGGCGCATCACGTACGCGGACGTGTCGCTGGAACAGTGGCTCGAAAAGGACCTCCGCAAGGCGAAGCTGCCGGACCACCTGGCCGACCACATCATCGCCATGGCGCACCTCCACGCGCGGGGCCGCTACGCCCGCCACACCCGCGACGTCGAGACGATCACCGGGCGGCCGGCGACGAGCGTCAAGACCTTCGTCGCCGGCCACGCGGCCCTCTTCGGCGGCGCCGCAAGCCCCACGGCCCGGAGGTAAACCGGTTGTCCCCGGCGGTCCCCGGTCGCGATCATCGATGAATGCCGCAGACCGCACTGGACCGGGCACGCGACCTGTGGGCGGGGGGTGAGAGCCGCCGCGGGTGAGAGGTCATGACCTCAGGGAGTCCAGGTGGGCGGCCAGGACCCTGGTGGCCCAGTCAGGGTCGGTGGCGGGCGAATCGTAGACGAGGTGGGCGGCCAGCCCGTCGAGGAGCGCGTGCAGGCGCAGGGCCTCCAGCTCCACGTCCCGGTCCGGCGACAGGTCGACGCCGTTGTCGAGCTGACCGATCATCCACCGGCAGGCGTCGCGCAGAGCCCGGTGGGCCTCGGCCCGCGGGCCCTTGAGGGACTCCTCGGCGTTGGCGGCGCTGAACAGCGCCAGCCAGACCTCCATCTCCGCGCGCCGCCCCGCGTCCAGCGGCAGCAGCTCGCGGGCCACCGCCTCGACGGCCTGCCGGATGGTCGGACGCGGCGGCAGCGCGGCGACCCGGGCGCGTACGCGGGTGAGCACGAGCTGCATGGCGAACACCAGCATCTCCCCCTGCGTCGGGAACACGTGGCGCAGCGACCCGGCGGACACGCCCGCCTCGGCGGCGACCGCGCGCACCGAGGCGTGCCCGACGCCGTCCCGCATGATCACCCGCCAGGCCGCCTCGGCGAGCTCCTGGCGTCGCCGTTCATGATCGATGAGCTTGGGCACAAGCTTTATGTTAGCTCACCCGTGCTAGCATAATTGTCTATGGCAGCACAGTCGCACCAACAAAAGGCTGTCCCTCTCCCCCTCCGCCTGCTCGTCCCCGCGTTGATCGTCCTGCTGGCGCTCTACGTGGCCCTGCCGGTCGCGATGGCCGTCGACCGCGGCTCCACCGGCGCCTCGATCATGCGTGACAACCCCGCCCTCGACCCCGCCGACCTCGGCTTCGCCGTCAACGCGGCCCTCGTCTACACCTTCGCGCTGCACGCCGTCAGCGCCGTGCTCGCCGTCTGGTTCACGGTCAAGGCGCTCAAGGCCCGCCGCTGGGCCCGCATCGCCCTCACCGGCTACCTGGTCCTGGCCACCCTGGGCAGTTTCGCCTCCGCGGCGGCCGGCCCCGAGTACTACTGGGCCGTCATCCCCACCGACGCCATCCAGCTCGCCATGATCGCCGCCCTCTGGCTCCCCGGCCCGGCTCGCCGATTCTTCGCCGTCAGCGGTCACCGGGAAGGGCGAGGCGGGTGAGAAGCCTGGTTCGCACCGGGTCGTCGCCGGGGCGGTCGATCTCGTCGAGGACGTCCAGCCCGGCCTGCCACGCCTGCCGGGCCGCCGCCTCGTCACCGGCAGATCGGTGGGTGTCACCCAGGTTGACCAGGCACGTCACCTCCTCCATGCGGTCCCCCGCCTCCCGGAACAGCCGGACGGCCTGCCGGTAGCGGCTGACGGCCCGGTCGTGGTCTCCGGAGCGGTGGTAGGCGTAGCCCAGGCTGTCCAGGGCGGCCGCCCGGCCGTACGGGTCGCCGAGCGACTCGTACAGGGCGACGGCCTGCTCGCAGTGGTCGATGGCCTCGCGGTGGTGCCCGAGGGCGGCGTGCTCCCAGCCGACGGAGTTGAGGATGTCGGCCGTGCTGCTCTTGTCGCCCAGGCCCCGGTACAGTTCGAGCGCCCGCTCGGCGTGGGCGAGCGCCTCGCCGTGGCGCTCCTGAGCGCTGAAGACCATGGTGAGGCTGTGGTGCGCCCGGGCCTGGAGCGCCGGGTCGCCGAGCCTGGTGGACAGGTCGAGCGCGAGATCGAGATGGGCGCGGGCGTCGTCGTACCGGCTGAGCCGCAAATGGGTGCGGGCGATGGTCTGGAGCGCCCGGCACTGTGCCATGAGGTCGCCCTTGTCCCGGGCCGCCTCCAGGGCGGCCTGCTGCGTGGCGAGGATGTCCTGCCAGCGCCCCTGGCGGTTGAGGAAGTCGGCCAGCGACCAGGCCAGCTGCCAGGCGTGCGCGGTCAGCCCGGCGTCGGCGGCCCGCCTGACCGCCCACAGCAGCACCTGGTTCTCGGCGGCGAGCCAGCCGGCCGCCTGCTGATGATCGTGCAGGACGACCCGGACGGCCCCGGGGGCGGGGGGTTCGGTCAGCTCGATCGCCCGCCGGTTCGGGTAGAAGAGCAGGGCCGCCGCGTGCGCGGTGTGCAGGTAGTGGTCGAGCAGGCGGCGCAGCGCCGCGTCGCGCTCGGCCTGGCCGTCGGCGTACGCCTGCTCGGCCGCGTAGTCGCGCAGCAGGTCGTGGAGGGCGAAGCGGCCGGGTGCAGGCTCGGTGACCAGGTGCGCGCGGACCAGCCCGGCCATGGGCCGCCGGACCTCCGCGCCCATGAGGCTGGCCGCGGCGGGTGGCGGGAGGTCCGGCCCCGGGTGCAGGGCCAGTAATCGGAACAGCCGGGCCGCCTCCGGCTCCAGCGCACGGTACGAGGCGGCGAACACGGTCCGCAGGTCCGCCGACAGCTCACCGGCGTCCAGCGCGTCGAGCCGAGTGGACTCCGCGCGCAGCTCCTCGGCCAGGGACCCGAGCGGGAGCCGCGGGCTCATCAGGGCGCGGGCCGCGATGATGCTCAGCGCCAGCGGCAGCCCGGCACAGCGCTCCACCAGGGCGGCCACGGCCTCCGGCTCGGCTTCGACCCGCTCGGACCCCAGATGGTGGCGCAGCAGCCGGCGGGCTTCGGCGTCGTCGAGCGCGTCCAGCGGCACGTGGCGGGCGTCGTGGCCGGCGATCAGCCCGGGGAGCTGGTTGCGGCTGGTGACCAGCACGGTGCAGGAGGGCGTGCCCGGCAGCAAGGGGACTACCTGGGCGGTGTCGCGGGCGTTGTCGAGCACGATCAGCAGGCGCTTGCGGGCCGTCAGGCTGCGGTACAGCGCCGTCTGCTCCTCCTGCCGCTGCGGGACGGCGGCGGGATCCGCGCCGAGCGCGCCGAGCAGCAGTCGCAGGGCCGTCTCCACCGGCATGGGCGCGTTCCTGGCGTCGAACCCGCGCAGGTCCAGGTAGATCTGCCCGTCCGGGAACCGGTCCACGTGCCGGTGCGCCCAGTGCAGGGCCAGCCAGGTCTTGCCGATGCCGCCGTACCCGCCGATGGCTGAGATCATCGCGACCCGGTCCGTGCCGTCGCCGGTCAGCGCGGCGTCGAGCGTGGCCAGCTCGCGCGGGCGTCCGACGAACACCGGCGGCGGCGCCGGCAACTGGCGCGGCACCACGACGGCGGCGGCGGGCGCGGGCGCCGGGGCGGCCTCCCCGGAGGCGGGCGCCACGCCGGCCGTAAGCATCTGGTGGTGCAGGAGCCGCAGGTCAGGGCCGGGGTCGACGCCGAGATCGGCGGCCAGCCGCTTGCGGATCCGCTCGTACTGCCGGAAGGCCTCGCCCTGGCGGCCGCTGCGGTAGAGGGCGAGGATCAGCTGGGCGGCCAGGCGTTCGTCCAGCGGGTGCTCGGCCGCCAGCGACTCCAGGGTGCCGAGGAGGGCGGCGTGCCCGCCGCCGCGCAGCCGTACGTCGTGGTAGGCCAGGCGCGCGGCCAGCCGCTCGCCCTGCAGGGCGTGCCGCTGCTCCCTCGCCCACGGGGTGTCCAGGTCGGCGAAGGGCTCGCCGCGCCACAGGTCCAGCGCCTGCTCGTACAGGCGCGCGGCGGTGGCGTCGTCGCTCTGGCGGGCCCGGTTGCGCAGGTCGCGGAAGCGGTGCAGGTCCACCGCGCTCTCGTCGGCCCGCAGCAGGTAGCCGCCACCGCTGCGGCGGATGCCGCCGTCCCAGGCCGCCGGCAGGGACGTACGCAGCCGGGACAGGTAGCTCTGCAAGGTCGCGGTGGGCCGTTGCGGCGGGGACTCCCCCCATACGCAGTCGGTCAACTGGTCGAGGGAGACCGGATGGTTGACCTTTACCAGCAGCGCCGCCAGCACGCTTCGCTGCCTGGCCGGGCCCAGCTCGATCGCCTGCCCGTCGGCCCAGGCGCAGATCTCGCCCAGCACGCCGAAATCGACTCGTAGCACGCTTCCGTCAACCCTCCAGAGACCGGCTCATCATCCGGGGCCCGTGCCCCGTCTTGAGCGCCAAAGGTGCCGGCGGTCAGGAAGATGCTCGCACGCCGCGGGGCGCCCCGCACATCGCGGCGTGAATGGAGCAAAGAGGCCGTGTGCTCTGGGTAGTTATACTCGGTACATATACCGCAATATGGACAGATTTCCCCCGAATCAATGCCGATGACCCCGGCGCCGTGGTGAGGGGATGGGATGGGCGAACAGCGTGCGCAGGGTCCGCGAACCACGTGGGCGGACCAGGTCTCCGAGGAGCGAAGACGGCTGCTCGCGGAGGTCGGTGACGATCTGTGGGGGATCGAGCTCCTGCGGTTCGCGATCCAGCAGGCGGTGGCCGATCTCGCGGGGCTGGGCGGCATGGCGCACCTCGGCAGTCCCGGCCATGGCGGCGGGCTGCGCCTCGTCGTGACCAGCGGGCTACCCCCCGCACTCACCCACGCGTGGGAGCGCGTCGACGGCAACGACGCGCTGGCCCCGGCCCGCGCGTTCCGGGACGCCGCGTTCGTCCGGGTGCCCATGGCGCCCGCCGTGCCCCGGCAGGGCCCCACCACGCCCGGAACCCGCTTCTGGCCGACCGGCGCGGCGATGACGGCCGTCCCGCTGCTCGGCCCCGGCGGGCCGATCGGCGCGCTGTCGATCGTGACGGCCTCCTCGTACGAGCCGTCGCCCGGGCAGCGGGCCTTCCTCGACACGCTGGGCAGGTGGGCGGGCGAGCGCCTGAGCAGGACCAGCGCGCCCCCACCCGGCTCGGGGCTCGCGGGCGGGCAGAGCCGGTCCACCGCCTCGCACCTGTCGCAGAATCTGGAGACCGTCGGGACGTGGGAGTGGGACATCAGGACCGGGGACGTCATCTGGAACGACGCGATGCTCGCCCTCCTCGGGATCGAGCCGGGCACCTTCGACGGGCGCATCGAGACCTGGACGGCCCTCGTCCATCCCGATGATCTGCCGTGGGTGCTGGCCGACATCGACGAGGCGATCCGCACGGGCAGGATGCACAGCAGCGAGTACCGGGTGTGCCGCATGGACGGGACGCCCGCCTGGGTACGGGCCCGCGGCCGGCTGCTGGTCGACGAGAACGGCGACCCGGCGCGCATGGTCGGCACGCTGTGGGACATCACCAAGACCCACGACGACCTGGAGGCGATCGCCGGGCTGCCGGCGGGTCATACCGAGCGCGCGGCCGTGGAGCGCTCCTCCCGCATCAAGGAGCTGACCAAGGCGCTGGCCGAGGCGGTCACCGTGCGGGACGTCGTCGACGCCTCCGCCGAGCACATCCTGCCGGCGTTCGGCGCCGCCGGTCTCATGGTCACCTTCCTGGAGGGCGACCATCTGCGGCCGGTGGGGTTCACCGGGTACTCGGAGGAGTTCGTCGAGCGGGTGTCCCGGATACCCGCCGGCGGGGGGCTCCCGATCGCGCAGGCCCTGCGGGAGCGCACGCCGGTGTTCATCAACTCCGTGGAGGAGTACATCGAGCGCTACCCCACGACGGCCGACCTGCCGGCAGCGAGCGGCAAGCAGGCGTGGGCCTTCCTCCCGCTGGTCGCCTCGGGACGCCCCGTCGGCAGCTGCGTCGTGTCCTTCGCCGAGCCGCGCCAGTTCACCGGCGAGGAGCGCAACCTGCTCCTGACCCTCAGCGGGCTGGTCGCCCAGGCCATGGAACGGGCCCGGCTGTACGACAGGGAGCACACGCGGGCCCAGGAACTGCAGCGCGGGCTGCTCCCGCGCGGGCTGCCCGACCTTCCCGCGGTCACCGCCGCGGCCTGCTACCTGCCCGCCGGCAAGGACATGGAGGTGGGCGGCGACTGGTACGACGTCATCCCGCTGTCGGCGGACCGCGTCGCCCTGGTCATCGGCGACGTCATGGGGCACGGCGTGGCCGAGGCGGTCACCATGGCCCGCCTGCGCACCGCGGTGCGCACCCTGGCCGACCTGGAGCTGTCTCCGGACGAGCTGCTCTCCCACCTCAACGACCTGGTCAGCGAGCTCGGCGACGACTTCTACGCCACCTGCCTGTACCTGGTCTACGACGCCACCACCCGCTCGTGCGTCGTCACCCGCGCCGGCCATCCCCCGCCCGCCGTCGTCCACCCCGACGGCACCGTGCACTTCCCCGCCGCCGATCCGAACCCGCCCCTCGGCGCCGCCACCCCGCCCTTCGACACCGTACGGATCGAGCTGCCCGAAGGCAGCCTGCTGGTGCTCTACACCGACGGCCTGGTCGAATCCTCCACCCTCGACGTCGACCAGGGCATCGCCGACCTCGCCAGGGCGCTGGGCGACACGGTCCCCGGGATCCCGCCCCGGGCGCCGTGCCCGCACCAGGACGGGGATGCGCCGGCGCTCCACTGCGCCAGGTGCCTGGAGTCCCTGTGCGACAGCCTCACCGCCACCCTGCTGCCCGGCAGGCAGGGGACCGCCGACGACGACGCCGCCCTGCTGGTCGTGCGCACCCACGCGCTGCCGAGCGACGACATGGCCACCTGGCCGCTGCCCGAGCACCCCAAGGCCGCCGGCGAGGCCCGCGAGCACGTCCGCGCCCAGCTCAGCGTCTGGCACCTGGACGACCTGTCGATGACCACCGAGCTGCTGGCCAGCGAGCTGGTCGGCAACGTCGTCCGGCACGCCAAGGGCCCCATCCACCTGCGCCTGCTCCGCACCGACGTGCTCACCTGCGAAGTCTCCGACGGCAGCCTGACCACGCCCCGCATCCGGCGCGCCGCCGAGACCGACGAGGGCGGCCGCGGGCTCCAGCTGGTCTCCGCGATCTCCCATCGCTGGGGCACCCGCTACACCGACTCCGGCAAGTGCATCTGGACCGAGCAGCACCTCCATCCCTCCCCGGACGGCTTCTAGCCGTCGGTTCCCCTCGAAGGCCCGCCGTCGATCCGGGCATTTACGAGATTCGATTTGTTTGTTAATAAGGTTTATTAACGAATAGATCGGCCCAGAGAGGTACCCATGGCGCGCTCTCGGCTCATCCTCATCCTGCTGTCGGCCTGCGCATTACTGGTGAACGCCGGAGGTGTGGCGCTGGGCGTGTCCGCCGCCGCACAGGCCGCGCCGGCGACGACCGCCCTCACGGGATACAAGATCCAGTCCTCGGCGAAGGTGTCCGACACCGGGGCCGCGATCTCCACACCCGGCTACGCGGCCACCGGCTGGTACCCGGTCGGCCCCCGCTCGACCGTGCTGGCCGGGCTGCTGCAGAACAACGTCTACCCGGACCCGTTCTACTCCACGAACATGCAGTCGATCCCGACGGCGGACTTCGACGTGCCGTGGTGGTACCGCTCCGACTTCACCCTCGGCGACGAGTCCGGGTTACGGACGTTCCTCGACGTCAGCGGCGTCATCTCCAGCGCCGACGTGTGGGTGAACGGCACCCAGGTCGCCACCGCCGCCCAGGTGGCCGGGGCCTACACCAGGAACGAACGCGACGTCACCGCCCTGGTGCATCCGGGCGTCAACTCGGTGGCCTTCCGCGTCAACCCGAACAACCCCGGCAACCACCTCACGATCGGCTGGATCGACTGGGTGCAGTTGCCGCGCGACGACAACATGGGCATCTTCCGCGACGTCCTGATCAGGCGCAGCGCCGACGTCTCGCTGCGCGACGCGCACGTGATCACGAACCTGGCGGTGCCCGCGCTCGACCGCGCGGACCTCACGATCAAGGTCGACGTCCGCAACGCCTCGGGCAGCGCGGTGAACGCCACCGTCAAGGGGACGATCGGCTCGCTGGAGTTCTCACAGGACGTCGCGCTGGCCGCGAACCAGACCAAGCGGATCACCTTCAACCAGACGCTGACCGGCCCGAAGGTGTGGTGGCCGCACACGATGGGCGCCCAGCCGCTCTACGACCTGAACCTCACGGCGACGACCGGCGGCGTGGAGAGCGACACGCTGACCCAGCGCTTCGGGGTGCGCAAGGTGGAGTCGGGCAAGAACGCCAGTGGCCGCCGCTACTACAAGATCAACGGCAGGCCGATCCTGATCAGAGGCGGCGGCTGGTCCCCCGACATCTTCCTGCGCAAGAACCTGGGCTACCTGGAAGACAGGATCCGCTACGTGAAGGACCTCGGTCTCAACACGATCCGCGTCGAAGGCCACCTGGACACCGACGAGCTCTACGACCTGGCCGACAGGTACGGCATCCTGACCCTGCCCGGCTGGGAGTGCTGCAACAAGTGGGAAGGCTCGTTCAGCAGCTCCGACTACCCGATCGCCAAGGCTTCCATGCAGGCGGAGGCCACCCGCTTACGCAACCACCCCAGCGTGATCTCGTTCCTGATCGGCTCGGACAACCCGCCGACGGCCCAGAAGGAGACCAACTACCTCGACGCCCTCACCGCGGCCGAGTGGCAGCTCCCGATCGTGCCCGTGGCCTCCGACAAGTCCAGCCCGCAACTGGGCAACTCGGGCATGAAGATGACCGGCCCGTACGACTGGGTGCCGCCGAACTACTGGTACAACAAGCGCGAAGGCGGGGCGTTCGGCTTCAACTCCGAGACCGGCGCGGGCCCTGACGTCCCGACGCTCGACTCGCTCAAGCGGATGATGACCTCCGCGCAGATCGACTCGCTCTGGAAGAGCCCGAGCGCGACGCAGTATCACCGCTCCCCGTCGAGCACCTTCAACAACCTGACCATCTACCACAACGCCCTCAGAGGCAGGTACGGCGTGCCGTCCGGGCTCACGGACTACGTGAAGAAGGCACAGCTCGCCCAGTACGAGGCGGTCCGGGCGCAGTTCGAGGCCTACGGCCGCAACTTCACCGACTCGAGCAACCCGTCCACGGGCGTCATCTACTGGATGCTCAACAGCGGCTGGTCCTCGCTCCACTGGCAGCTCTTCGACTACTACCTGGACCAGGGCGGCTCCTACTGGGGCGCCCGCGAGGCCAACAAGCCGCTGCACGTGCAGTACTCCTACGACAACAAGTCCGTCGTCGTGGTCAACTCCGGCGTCTCCGCCGCCTCGGGGCTGACCGTCAGGACGGACGTGTTCAACATGGACGGATCCGCCAAGTACACCAACACCTCGACGGTCAGCGTCCCCGCCGACGGGGGCAAGGCCACCGCGGTGACCGTTCCGTCCATCAGCGGTCTCTCCACGACCTACCTGGTACGGCTGACGCTGCTGCGCGACGGCCAGGAGATCGACCGCAACGTCTACGCCCTGTCCACCTCGGACGACGTGATCGACTGGGACAACAACGACTGGTACTACGTACCGACCTCCAGCTACGCCAACCTGACCGGCCTCAACAACCTGGCCCAGACCCCGATCACCGCCACCGCCGCCACCCCCTCCCCCGGCACGGTCACCGTGACGGTCAAGAACACCGGCACCGGCGCGATCCCCGCCTTCATGCTGGACGCCGACGTGGTGGACGCGGCGGGCAAGCCGGTGCTGCCGATCCAGTGGTCTGACAACGCGATCAGCCTCTGGCCGGGGGAATCCAGGACCCTCACCGCCACGTACCGGGCCTCCGACCTGACCGGCGCGCCGAGCGTGCGGGTGGCCGGGTGGAACACCGCGACGCTCACCGTCCCGACCGGGCCGCCCGACACCGAGAGCCCGGCCGCGCCCGGCAACCTGCGCACCACCGGCAAGACCTCGTCCAGCGTCTCGCTGGCCTGGGACGCCGCCACCGACAACGTCGGCGTCACCGGCTACGACGTCTACAACGGCACCGCCCTGGCCACGACGGTCACCGGCACCGCCGCCACGGTCTCCGGCCTGGCGGCCGGCACCTCGTACACGTTCACGGTCAAGGCCCATGACGCCGCCGGCAACGCCTCCGGCCCGTCGAACGCCGTCACCGAGACCACCGGCAGCGCCCCCGTCGTCTACCAGGCGGAGGACGCGACGATCTCGCAGGGCGTGGTGGAGTCCAACCACGCGGGTTACACCGGCACGGGGTTCGTGAACTACGACAACGTGACGGGCAGCTACGTGGAGTGGACGGTGAACGCCGCCGCGGCCGGGCCGGTCACGCTGGAGCTCCGCTTCGCCAACGGCACCACGGTGAACCGGCCGATGGCCGTCGCGGTGAACGGCGCCCCGGTCACCCGCGACTTCAACGGCACCGGCGCGTGGACCACCTGGCAGACCGTCACCCTGACCGCCGACCTCGTCCAGGGGGTGAACAGGATCAGGGCCACGGCCACCACGGCGAACGGAGGCCCGAACGTCGACCGCCTCTCGGTGGGCTGACCCCACGACCGGGCGGGCGGCGGCTCAGCCGCCCGTCCGGTGGCGCTCGGCCCGCAGCCGGAGCACCTCGGCGGTGCTCTGGTCGGCGGGCAGGAACGCCTCCAGGTGGAGCTCGGCGAGCGTCACGTCGGTCGCCGTCGCGAACGAGGTCAGCGTGGTGATGAGGCGCAGCTCCCCGTCCGCCGAGGCCAGCCGCATCGGCACCGAGAAGCCGAGATGCTCGGGCCCGACCGGCGTCTGGGGGACGTACCCGGCCAGCTCGGAGACGAAGTCGTCGAGGCGCGGGTCCGGGCTCCGGCGCGCTCGGGCGCGAAGGTTCTCGATAATGTGCCGCCCCCATTCGCCCAGATTGCGCACCCTGGGGGCCATCCCGTGCGGATGGAGCATGAGCCGCAGCATGTTGACCGGCGGTTCGAGCAGCTCGGGCGACGCGCCCTCGGTGAACACCTCGACGGCGTCGTTCGCCGCCACCACCCGCCCGTACGGCGCGATGACGAGGGCCGGATACGGCAGGTGCCCGTGCAGGATCTGGTCGAGGGCGGCGCGGACCGGCCGCAGCGCCGTCTCGTCCAGGCCCGATTCGGCGAACACCGGCGCGTAGCCGGCCGCGGTGAGCAGGTCGTTGCGCTCCCGCAGCGACAGGCCGAGCGACTCGGCCAGCCGGACCACGATCGCCCGCCCCGGCCGCGAGCGGCCGCTCTCGATGAAGCTCAGATGGCGTTGGGTCGTGCCGGCCAGCACGGCCAGTTCGAGCTGGCTGACCCGGCGGACTCCGCGCCAGCGTCTCAGCTCCGTGCCGACGCCGTTCTCCCTGATGGTGCTGCTCACCGCTCCGTTCTACCCGGTCGCCACGACAGCCGGCGATTCCCTCGGGGGAATTGCCGGGCGCCACGGCCGCTCCGCACCATCGTGCCCACTGATGGAGAACGGAAAGGACCTGTGATGAAGAGCTACCGCCTCGTTCCCGGACGCGGTCTCGCCGGGCTGACGCTCCACGACCTCGACGAGCCCGAACCCGGGCGCGGGCAGGTCGTGGTCAGGATCCGCGCGAACTCCCTCGGGTTCCGCGACCTGCGGGTGCTGTCCGGAGACTATCCGCTGCCGGTCACCCCCGGCGTGGTGCCCGGCTGCGAGGGGGTGGGCGAGGTCGTGGCGGTCGGCGCGGACGTCACCCGGGTCAGGCCGGGTGACCGGGTGGCGGCCACCGTCTTCCCGCGCTGGCTGGACGGCCCGTTCCGGCGCGAGGACGCCGCGCAGCTCGGCACCATGATCGACGGCGTGCTGACCGAGTACGCGCTGCTGAGCGAGGACGGCGTCGTGCACCTCCCCGAGCACCTGTCGTACGAGGAGGCCGCGGCGCTGCCGCTGGCGGCGGTGACCGCGTGGAACTCGCTGACCTCCGGCGGCGCCCCGCAGGCCGGCACGACCGTGCTGACCCTCGGGTCGGGCGCCGTGTCGCTGTTCGTCCTGCGCTTCGCCAAGCTGGCCGGAGCCCGGGTCATCGTGACCACGTCCAGCGCCGCCAAGGCCGAGCGGCTCAGGGCGCTCGGGGCGGACGAGGTGATCGACTACCGGGAGCACCCGTCCTGGTGGAAGGAGGTGCACGCGCTGACCGACGGCCGGGGAGCCGATCGGGTCGTCGACGCCACGGGGCCGCTGGAGCAGTCGCTGCGGTCCGTCGCCGCCGGTGGCGAGGTCGCGTTCGTCGGCTACTGGCTGTCCGGCACCGCGGGGGCCGCACCCGTCGACCCCGCGACCCTGTTCATGGCCGGTTCGGTGCTGCGCCGGATCGCCACCGGCAGCCGGGCCCACTTCCTGGAGCTGAACCGGGCCGTCACGGCGCACCGGCTGCGTCCGGTGATCGACCGGGTGTTCCCGTTCGACCAGGTTCCGGACGCCTTCGCCTACTGCGAGTCAGGCGGCGGCTTCGGCAAGGTGATCGTCAGCCACGCCTGACCCGCCCGCTCAACCGGCCGTCCAGATGCGGCTGCGCAGGTCCATGCCGCGGATGACCTGGACGCGGAAGGGTTCGAGGCGCAGGACGTGCAGCTTGGGATCGGCGGGTGAGCGCCAGAAGTTGCCGAGGTCGTACCCGGCGCCCCGGGGGCTGGTGGCGCGGTAGAGGTCCCACACGCGCCGCCGGACGTCCGGCTCGTCCACCCACGCGGCCACGGCGTCGACGGCGACCGAGTCGTTCCCCGGCCTCCAGTAGGAGAACGAGGTGTGCGGGTTGCCCGCGAGGTGGGCCGCCTTGACCGGGGTCCGGTAGGTGGCCAGCCAGCCCAGCGGCCGCCCGTCCACGTTCTCCCAGATGGGGATGAGCACCCGGGTGCGCGGGCGGTTCCTGGCGTCCACCGTGACCATGGTGGCGTACACGGTGGCGCCGATGACGGCGCCGAACTCGGCCTCGATCTCGGCGAAGGACGTGATCGTACGGGTCATCTGCCCGCGCCCTTCCGCAGGCCGAAAGCGCTGACCACGACGGCCAGGGCGGCGGCGACGATCGGCACGGCGAGCGCGGTGCGGTACGCGCCGAGCAGGTCCCCCGCGTCCGCCACGGCGACGATCACCGTGGTGCTGGCCGCGAGCCCGAGCGCCGCGCCGAACTGGAAGGAGGTGTAGAGCAGCCCTCCGGCCAGGCCCTGCTCGCTCTCGTCGACGCCGTCGGTGGCGACGATGGTGAGCGGGCCGTACGCGAGGGCGAACGCCACCCCCAGGAGGATCATGGTGGGGAACATCGCGAGGTAGACGGTGTCCGTGCCGATGGGCAGGAACAACACGTACGAAAGCACCGCGAACAGCAGCCCGCCCAGGATGACCTTCGCGTTGCCGAAGCGGTTGACCAGCCACGGGGTCAGGGTCGGGGCGAGGATGGCGTCCGCGCCGACCGCGAGCATGGCCAGGCTGGTCTGCATCGAGGTCCAGCCGCGCAGCTCCTGGAGATACAGGACGGCGATGAACTGGAAGCCGAAGAAGGCGCCGGCGAACAGCAGCCCCGCGAGGTTGGCGCGGACGAGCGGCGCGGAGCGGAAGATGCCCAGCCGCACCAGCGGCGCGGCGGAGCGGCGTTCGATCACGAGGAAGAGCCCGGTCAGGGCCAGCCCCGCGCCCAGCGTGCCGGCGGTCCACCCGGCGCCCACGTGGGCGGCGCGCTCGACGCCGAGCACCAGCAGCATGATGGCGGCGGTGATGGTGACCGCGCCCATGACGTCCAGGCTCTGTCCCTGGGAACGCTCCACCGGACCGGCGGGGATCAGCGGCACCGCCAGGACCAGGATGATCAGGGCCAGCACGGCGGGCGCGAACAGCACCCAGCGCCAGTCGACGGCGGCGAGCAGCCCGCCGAGCACCAGCCCGAGGGAGAAGCCGCCGGCGGCGGTGCCGGAGTACACCAGGAGCGCCTGGTTGCGCCGCGGCCCCTCCTCGAAGCTCGTGGTGATGATGGACAACCCGGCGGGGGTCATGACCGCGGCGGCGACGCCGGCCACGAAACGGGCGGCGATGAGCATCCAGCCCTCGTCGGCCAGCCCGCCCAGGGCGGAGACGACGAGGAAGATCGCCAGCCAGGCCAGGAACATCCGGCGGCGGCCGAACAGGTCGGCCGCCCTGCCGCCGACCAGCATGAACCCGCCGTAGCCCAGGACGTAGGCGCTGATCACCCACTGCAGCTCACCCGTGGACAGGCCGAGGTCGGCCCGGATGGCGGGCAGGGCCACGTTGAGCATGGCGACGTTGATCCCCTCAAGGAAGATCGCGCCGCACAGGACGAACAGCATCCCCCAGGCCCGGGGCGTCATGCGCAACGAGGGTGGGGAAGAGTGCGTGGTTGTGGACACAGGAACGACTCCTATGGTTATTTTTCGTAACAAAGGAATCTTGCGTGACCACGGGGAAACTATGGAAGACGGCACTTCAAAGGCACTCGGTTACTGCACGGGAACCATGGACGACCAGGTCGTCCAGTGGGACACCCGCGCCGACTGCGACGTCCGGAAGATCCTCGACCGGGTCGCCGACAAATGGTCGCTGCTGGTCATCGCCCTGCTCGACCGCCGCACGATGCGATTCTCCGAGCTGCGCCGCGCCATCGACGGCGTCAGCCAGCGCATGCTCACCGTCACGCTGCGCCAGCTTGAGCGCGACGGGCTCGTGAGCCGCACCGTCTATCCGGTGGTGCCGCCGCGGGTGGAGTACGAGCTGACCGCGCTCGGCTTCTCGCTGCACGAGGTGATCAAGTCGCTGGTCGTCTGGACCGAGGAGCACCAGCGGGAGATCTCCGACGCCCGCACCGTGTACGACGAGCGGACGGCCGAGGAGGAGCGCCTGCTCCAGGCCCCCATGGCGCGCTGACCCCGCCCTGACCCCGCGCCGATCCCGCGCCGATCCCGCGCTGACCCCGCGCCGATCCCGCGCTGACCCCGCGCTGATCCCGCGCGGGCCTACGCCTCGGGGCCGAAGACTCCGGGATGGGGCCCGCCTGCGCCCAGCTCGGGATCGAGCCCTTTCCACAGCGCCCGCAGGATGTCGTGCAGCTGGGTCACCTGCTCCTCGCTGAGCGGGTCGAACAGGCGGCCGCGCACCTCCTCCACGTGCGCGGGCGCCGCCTGCGCCAGCGCGGCGAAGCCGTCGTCGGTCAGCTCCGCCACGGTGACCCGCCGGTTGTCCGGGTGCGGCGACCGCCGCACCCAGCCGCGCTCCTCCAGCCGCGCCACCGCGTGGGACAGGCGGCTGAGCGAGGAGTAGACCTGCGCGGCCAGGTCGGTCATCGACATGCGCCGCCCGGGGACCTCCGAGAGCGTCGCCAAGATCATGTAGTACGTGTACGGCATCCCGGCGTCGCGCTGCAGCTGCCGGTCGAGGGCGTCGCCGAGCAGCCGGGTCGTCCACAGGTACGCCCGCCAGGTCCGCTGCTCGCCGTCGTCGAGCCATCGTGTCTCCACGTCGCACATCCTAGCTTGAACTCTCAACCTTTGACGTGTAGCGTCCACACTTGAACGCTCAACCTTCAAGGAGAACTCATGAAAATCGGCGACTTCGAAGTGGGCAGCATCGGTTTCGGCGCCATGCGACTGTCCGCGGACGGCACGATCTGGCAGGCGCCCGCCGACCGCTCCGGCGCGCTGGCCGTCCTGCGGCGCGCGGTGGAGCTGGGCGTGAAGCACATCGACACCTCCGACGCCTACGCGCTGGGCGCGAACGAGGAGCTCATCGCCGAGGCCCTGCACCCGTACGCCGGCGACGTCATGATCGCCACCAAGGGCGGCGTGTCCCGGCCGAGCGTCGAGGAGTGGATTCCGCTGGGGCGGCCCGAATACCTGCGCCAGCAGGCCGAGCTGAGCCTGCGCCGGCTGCGCCGCGACGTGATCGACCTGTACTACCTGCACCGCGTCGACCCCCTGGTCCCGTTCGCCGACCAGCTCGGCGCCCTGGCGCGGCTGCGGGAGGAGGGCAAGATCCGCCACATCGGCCTGTCCGAGGTGACATCCGGGCAGCTGGAGGAGGCCCTCGGGATCGCGCCCGTCGCCGCCGTGCAGAACCTCTACAACCTCACCGACCGCACCCACGAGGAGGTCGTGGACCTCACCGCCAAGCACGGCATCGCGTTCGTCCCGTTCTTCCCGATCGCCGTCGGCGACCACGCGAAGGACGGCGGCCCCGTGGCCACCGTGGCCGCCGAGATCGGGGCGACCCCCGCCCAGACCGCCCTGGCCTGGCTGCTGCACCGCTCGCCGACCATGCTCCCCATCCCCGGGACGACCTCCGTGGCCCATCTGGCGGAGAACGTCGCGGCAGCGGGTCTCCGGCTCACCGGCGAGCAGTTCGCCCGGCTGGACCAGGCGGCCCGGCCTTGACGACTATGGGGCCGGTTTGACGGTCTTCATCGTGAAGTGCGAGGTGACGTTCCTGATCCGCGGGATGGTCATCACGTACTGGCTGAGGAAGGTCTCGTAGGCGGCCAGATCGGCGACGGCCACCCGGACGAAGTAGTCGGGGCTGCCGAACAGCCGCCGCAGCTCGATGACCTCCTCGGCCCGCGCCAGGGCCTGCTCGAAGCGCTCGACGGTCTCCGCGTCCTGGGCGTCGAGGGTGAGGTCGAGCAGGACCTCGAACGAGCGGCCCACGGCGGCGGGATCGACGACCGCCCGGTAACCGCGGATGACGCCCTCGGCCTCCAGCCGCTGGACGCGCCGCAGGCACGGCCCGGGGGTGAGCCCGACGCGCTGGGCCAGCTCCACGTTCGTCAGCCGCCCGTCCCGCTCCAACTCTGCGATGATTGCCCGATCTGTCGCATCCATGAGAGAAGATTGCACTATCGACTGTTCGATGCGCAATTTTCGCAACCACATGTCGCGCGTTCTGCGAGACCATGGAGGGGTGCAAGATGTAGTTCAGCCGCAGCTGACCGCTCCACCCCTGACCACCCGGAAAGAGCAGATCGTCGCGGGGGTACGCGACTCCTTCTCCGCGGGGCTGGGGATCTTCCCGCTGGGGATCGCCCTGGGCCTGCTGGTCATCCAGGCCGGGCTTTCGTGGTGGCTGGCCCCCGCCCTGTCGTTGGCCGCGTTCGCCGGCTCGCTCGAGCTGCTGCTGGTGGGCATGATGGCCACCGTGACGCCGCTCGCCGCCGTCGCGCTGACCGTCTTCGTGGTCAACTTCCGGCACGTGTTCTACGCCTTCTCCTTCCCGCTCCACCTGGTCAGGAACCCGCTGGCGAAGGCGTACGCCGTCTACGCGATGATCGACGAGGCCTACGCCGTCAACGCCTCGCTGCCCGCCGCGGAGCGCTCGGCGCCCCGGCTGCTGGCGATGCAGATCGCCTGCCAGACCTATTGGGTCGGCGGCGGGCTGGTCGGCGTGGCCATCGGCACGGCGCTGCCCGCGCCGGTCAAGGGCCTGGAGTTCGCCCTGTGCGCCCTGTTCACCGTGCTCACCCTGGACGCGTTCCGCTCGCGCCGCGAGATCCCCTCGATGCTGCTCGCGGGGGTGAGTGTGGCCGTCGCGCTGGTGCTCACCCCGGGCGTGGCCATGTTCACCGCGCTGCTGCTGTTCGTCGTGCTCCTGCTGGCCCGGCACGCGCTCACCGCCCGCCGAACCGCCCGCCTAGTCGCCCCCAGCGCCGCCCACCGAGCTACCAGTGCCGCGCCCAGCGCCGCTCACAGTGCCACCCACAGCGCCGCCCCGGAGGCCGCCGATGCCTAGTACCGCCTACCTCGTCGCCGTCCTCGCGATCGTCTTCGGCATCACCCTCGCGCTGCGCGCCATCCCCTTCGCGGTGCTGCGCACGCTGCGTACCTCGGCGATCGTGCGGCAGCTGTCGGTGTGGATGCCGGTCGGCATCCTCGCGATCCTCGCGGTGACCGCCCTGCACGGCACCGTAACCGCCGAGCCACGCGCGACGCTGTACGCGCTGCTCGCGGTGGCCGTCACCGCGGGCGTCCACCTCGCCTTCGGCCGCCGTACGATCCTGAGCGTCGGGATCGGCACCGCGCTCTACGTCGCCCTCGTCAACGTCATCCCGTAACGGGCCCCCTCAACCCGCAGTGCTCGAAGCCGTGACGACGGCGTCCAGCGCCCCGCGAGGGGCTGCCTCGCGGGGCGACGGGTGGCTCCGATCCGGCCGACGGACGTCCTACCCCTCGTCGTCATCCGGCGGGACCGGGGCGGGCGGGATGGCGGCCGGCGCTTGCGCCACCGCGGTCGATGGGGCCGAAGACGGAATGGAGAGCGCAACCGGACCGACGAGCACGGATGTCGCCATGATGGCGGCGACGAGCAGGCGTTCGATCATCAGAGATCACTCCGTGACGTGATGAGCGCCCAGCTGATGCGGGCTGACGGAGCGTCGACCTGGGCTCCCGGGAAACGGCCAGTACGGCGCATGAAGCACTTTCAACGGTAACCGGGGCCGCCTTCGGCGTCTCCCGGCAAGAGGCAAAGCCTTCCCAAGGCCGCGCACGCGCGCGATCCCGGCCGTGGCCGGGATCGCGGACGCGTGCTCAGGGGGCTTCTTCGAGGAACCGTACGAGCTCCTTGCGCTCGTTCTTGCCGTTGAGCGTGAGCGGGAAGAAGGGCAGGACGCGGCAGACCGCGGGCACCTTCGCGGCCTCCAGGCGGAGCGCCAGCTCGCGCAGGACGGCGTGGGGGGCGAGGTCGCCCTCGACGATGATCGCGAGATCGTGCCGTTCGCCCGGAGGCAGCACGGCGGCGGCCCGGACGCCCGGGATGTCCATCGCGGCGGCCTCGATCTCGATGGTGCTCATCCGGGTGCCCTTGCGCTTGAACATGTCGTCGCGCCGGCCCTCGAAGTAGAGGTAGCCGTCCTCGTCGAGGAAGCCGTAGTCGCCGGTGTGCAGGCGGGTCTCGCCGGTGGCCTCGTCGCGGCGGTAGACGCGGGCGGTCAGGTCGGGCGCGCGCCAGTATCCGGCCATCACGTTGGGCCCGGCCACCACGATCTCCCCAGTCTCACCGGCGGGCAGCGGCGAGCCGTCGTCGCCGAGGATCAGCACGCGGGTGCCGGGCAGGGGGCGGCCGACCGAGTCCGGGCGTTCCCGGTCCAGCTCGGGCTCCATGATGGTGACCCGTTTGCACTCGGTGACCCCGTACATCCGCACCACCCGGGCGCCCGGGAAGCACTCGCGCAAGCCCTCGATGGTCGAGGCCGGCAGCGCGGCGCCGGTGCTGGTGAACATCCGCACGGTGGGCACGGAGCCGGGGGCCCGCCGGCCCAGGGTCGTGAGCATGGCGCCGAGCGAGGGGACCATCGGCACGACGGTCGCGGCGCACTCCTGGAGCCGGCCCAGCAGCGCCAGGTCGGACCCTTCGTCCGCCATGACCAGCTCCGCGTGGCCGAGAGCGGACAGGAAGATCTGGTAGAGGCCGTAGTCGAAGGACATGGGCGACCGGCAGAAGACGACGTCCCCGGGGCGATATCCGAGCACGGCGTTGATGGCCGACGCCGCGAACGTCACCTGCGCGTGCGGGCCCACCACCGCCTTGGGCGCCGCCGTGCTGCCCGAGGTGTACATGAGGACCGCCACGTCCTCCGGCCGGACCTCGGCCGGCCCGCCGGGGACCGGGCGCCCGGCGAACGCCTCCACTTCCTTCCAGAGATCGTCGATCGCGTACACGGGCACGTCGGCGGTCTCCCGCAACGCCTCGCCCGCCCCGATGACCAGCCTGGGCTCGGAGTCCTCCAGGACCGACCGCAGGTGGTAGGCCTTCATCCCGGGGTTCAGCGGCACGAAGGCGACGCCGTGGCGGGACGCGCCGTAGAGGATGGGGACGATCTCCCGCAGGTTGGGCAACTGCACGATGATGCGGTCACCCGGTTCGACGCCCGTGGCCGCCAGCCAGGCGGCGAAGGCGTGGCTGAGCTCGACGACCCGCCGGTAGCTCCAGCCGCCGCGCGCGTCGCGCACCGCGGTTCCGTACGGATTCATCGCCGCCGCGTCGTCCAGCAGTTCGTGGATGAGCCGCGGCCGCGGAGCATGCGTCATGGAATTCAACCCGTTCAATATGAGCCTCCCGCCTCAAGCCGGGGAAAGGAATTTCTCCGGCAGCCGGGACGCATGCGCGTGCAACCGGAAGCCGGCCAGACCGATTCCGAAACTACGCTCGGGCCCCGGCGAGCTGACCCCCTACTGCACCCCTATCCGGGGGGTCGCGGGCCGCGTAGGCCCCCCAGACCCGACAGGGGTCCGCCGTCCGGCGCGGCCGCGACGGCGCGCGTCCGTGCCACGACCAGGGCGGCCGACGGACATGCCAAGATCATCATACCGGCGCGGCCAACTCGCGCCATAGATGATCTTGGAATTCTGTGCAATGTTTACAACCCCGGGGGCGGGAGGACTCTCCAACCTGCGAGGGTCCCCGGGGATTCCACCCGCGGCCGGGCCGCGCGAGGCATGACGGAGATGGATTACCGCCGTCCGATTTGGTACGTTCCAGAAAACGGCCGCCCGAAAATGGCCGGGCTTCATCGGCCCAGTTGAGCACCGTTGCGTGCGAAGAATCACGCGGCCCCTCGTTTACGACTATTGACATTCCGGTCTACAGTGATCGATGGCTGCCCGGACCCACGCCGTCAAGGCGGCCTTTCCTTGACTCGGCCCGGCGCATAACATTACCGTGACGGTTTGGCGCCCGTTTGTGATTCGGTCGGGGTGCAAGGCCCGCCGCACGGTGTGTTTTCCCAGCACATCGGCGGCGTCAGCCGCTCACTACGCATGATGGAGACGTGGCCGCACATGGTACAGGAATTCACGGACGCGGGCGAGGGCGGGAAAGACGCCGCCGCACTCAACGTTTATTGGATTGTCAGTCCGGTGACACCTGAGCGCAACCATGAAATCGCAGTGAACCGCGGAAAACCCGTCTCCGCGTCACCGCGCCTGCTTTCCCTGCCGGACGGCGACCCCGCCGGAGTGCGTTCCGCCGTCCGGTTGTAGCGTTGCCACGGGGCCATCGATTTCAAAGGGGGCAGGGAATTCTTTCCGTTCTCATCCGTGGCGACCGCCCACCGGTGGCCGCCCCCCAGAGACAGGACCACCGCCTCGGCCCGGCCGCCGGCGGTGGCGGCCGTGTGCTGCGCGCAGACCGCTTCCCGCAAGCCGCGGACCGCGCGCCAGGCGCCGGCCGATCTTTCCGGAATCCGCGGTCCCGCCTCGGCAGGGCCGCGGCCGTACCGCGTGACTCGAGTGCGAGCACCACGTCGCACCGCGGACGTCCGTCGCCCGGACCCGGCGGGCGGGTCAGGAGAGGATCCGCCCAGAAGCGGCCGGTGACGCCTTCACCGCCCGCGGGCGAGAGGGGCCGGGCGCCTTCCACGCGACGCCGAAAACCTCGGCTGAAACGTAACGAAGTCGGTAATCGAGGAACCCTGGACTGCTCCCGGTCGGACCGTCCGTTTGCTAATTGAACTTCCTCTAGGACCAAACAGGTGAAGGAGAGTCGATGCAGTTCGCCGAACGCGAATCAGAAATCACCCTCCTCAATACCATGCTTGCGGAGAGTGAGCATGGCTGGGGAAGAATTGCGATGATAACCGGCCCGCCCGGATTCGACAAGAGCCGGGTGCTGCATGCCTTCGCCGACTCCGCGGTGAAGTCGGGCGCCACGCATCTGAGCGCGATCTGCTTACGCAACGAGCAGAACATCTCACTGGGCGTCATCCATCAGGTTTCGCAGAGCCTGAGTGCCGCACTGGGCGAGATGCCACCCGCGTTGAAGTTGCTGCAGGAGGCCGTATTCAACGCGGGGCCGCGGGGGATCCGGCCGGAGGACCTCAATTGGATCGGCGTCACCCACGGCCTGTGGGAGATCATCACCAACCACGCGCGGCACGGCGCGGTATTGATAACGATCGAGGACGTGCAATACGCGGATTCGGTGTCGCTGGACATTCTCCTGCATTTCATAAACCGGCTCCATTCCGCGAACGTCTTCATGGTGTTCACGGTGAACGAGGGCCCGGACGGGGTGCCGCTCAGGATTCAGAGCGACCTGATGCACCATGCGCAGTGCCGCCGCATCAAGGTGGCCCCCTACTCGTCGAGCACCATTTCCCGGATAGCGCAGGTTCGCCTCGGGACCGCGCCCGACGACCCGCTGGCGGACGCGATCCACGAGGTCAGCGGCGGAAACGCCCTCCTCGTGCGCTCGCTGATCGAGGACCGGCAGAACGCGGGCGCCGAAGCGCAGGGCCTGGTCGTCGACGACGGGTTCTCCGGGTCCGTCCGCACGCTGCTGAACCGCATCGGCAGCACTCCCCTGCGGATCCTGCGCGCGGCCGCGGTGCTGGACGCGTCGGCCTCTCCCCCGCTGCTGGCCGAGATGCTGCACATCAAGCAGCTGGCCGTGGTCCGCACCCTGGAATGGCTGGCGGAGATCGGCCTCCTGGGCGTGGACGGCTTCCGCCACCCCGCCGCCAGGGAGGCCGTCCTCGACTCCATGGAACCGGACACCCTCAAAGAGCTTTACGGACGCGCCGCGCAGTTGCTGCACGCGACCGGCGTACAGCCCACCGTGATCGCCGACCACCTCGTCGCCGCCAGCACGAAGCACGAGCCCTGGGCCCTGGACGTGCTGCGGGAGGCCGCCGACCAGGCGCTGGCCACCGACGAGTACGAGCTCGCCGTGCGGTATCTGCGGTACGCGGCGGACCTGTGCTCCGGCCCCGACGAGCGGATCCAGGTCACCCTGGCGCTGGCCAAAGCCACCTGGCGGGTCAACCCCTCAACCGCCACCATGTACCTCCCCCTACTCGTGCAGGCCGCGCGGGACGGCCGGCTGCCCGCCAGGGACGTGCACTGGCTGCTCACGTGCATGCTCTGGCACGGCCAGTACGACGAGGCCGGGGAGCTGTTCGCGCTGCTGGAGCAGGCGGAGCAGGGCGACGGCCAGGAGGGCGCGGAAGCCTCCGCGTGGCGGCTCGCGGCCGACCACTGGCTGGCCAGCACGCACCCCCCGGCCCTGCACCGGTTACGGGGAACGTACAAGCCCTCCTCCCTACGCGAGGGCAGCGAGCGGCATCCGGCCCACTCGTACGCGCGCACGATCTCCGCGCTGGCCGCCAACCTGCGCAACGGCGAGACCGAGGCGGCGCTGCGGACGGCGGAGAAGGTCCTGCACTCGATCCAGCTCGAAGGCTGCAACATCGAGCTGGTCGAGGCGGCCCTGTTCTGCTTCATCTATTCGGACCGCACGCAGGAGGCGGCCTCTCTCGTCGAGAACCTGTGCGCGGTGGCCGAGCGGCGCTCCTCGCCCACGTGGCTGAGCGTGCTCGCGGCCTTCCGCGCGCACATCGCCGAGCTCAGGGGCGAGATGATGGAAGCCGTCGAGTACGGCGAGCTCTCCCTGCGCACCCTCCCCCCGAGGAGCCTGGGCATGTTCGCGGCGCTGCCGCTGGCCAGCCTCATCGAGGCCCACACCGAGATGGGCCAGTACCAGGAGGCCGAGCAGTACCTGCGCCACCCCCTGCCGGAGACCGTGTACCAGACCCGGTACGGGCTGCACTACCTGTTCGCGCGAGGCCACTACCGGGTGGCGGTCGGCCAGGCGCACGCCGGCCTCAGCGACATCCTGAAGTGCGGGACGCTGATGCGGTCGTGGGAGATCGACACGCCGCTGCTCATCCCCTGGCGCCTGGGCGCGGCGGGCGTCTCGGTCGTGCTGAAGAACAACGCCCGCGCCCGGAAGTACCTGGAGCTGCACCACGCCCTGCCGCACGGCCACAGTCTCCGGATCCGGGGGTTCGCGCTCATGGTGCTCGCCTCCGCCGAGGAGGTCGGCCGCCGGCCGCCGCTGCTGCGCAAGGCCGTCGACATGCTCCAGGAGTCCGGCCACAAGATGGAGCTGGCGCACGCGCTGGCCCGGCTCAGTCACTCCCTCGCCGCCCTGGGCGAGACCGACAAGGCCCGGCTCATCGGCCAGCAGGCGGACCGCGTCGGTCAGCGCTGTCATGCCGAGCCCCTGCGCAGGTCGGTGGCGCACGCGTTCGAGAGCGACTTCGGCGCGATCGCCGCGGGCAACGATCAGAACGCCCTGAGCCCCGCCGAGTACCGGGTCGCCTCCATGGCGGCGCTGGGCTACACGAACCGGGAGATCGCGACGAGAGCGCACATCACCATCAGCACGGTGGAGCAGCACCTGACGCGCATCTACCGCAAGCTCGGCGTGAACGGCCGGAACGACCTTCCGCGCCTGTTCTCGTCGAAGGAGCTCGGCACCACGAGTGGGGGCGTGCTCGTCGCGGAGGATCCTCGTCACCTTCCCGGCTCGGCGTCCGTACCCGGTTGACGGTTCGCGCTACGCGGCATCCGGGACCTCCGGGCCGGGCTCGTCCGGCTTGCGGACAACGAAGATCGCCCAGCCGACCTCTCCATGGTCGATCGCGATCTGCACTTCTTCGCACGACGAGGAGAAGGCGAGCATCTTGTCCCGGGACTCGGCGTCGGCCATCTGCTCGGCGCGCGTCCGGGCCGCCTCCGCGTTCCCCTCGAACGTCCGGCGGAGGAATCCGGTCACGTTGAAGACCGAATCGATTTCGAAGCCGGCCTCCTCCAGCGCGGAATGGTATTTCAGCAGCGTGTACCCGTTGTTCCAGCCGAACTTGTCGTAGACCTCGGTGCGGGTGCGCGCGCTGATCCATTTCCGGGGCTGGTAGAAATCGCTGAAGGCGAAGACGCCCCCCTTTCGCAGCACGCGGCGGATCTCCGAATAGCTGTGGAGTTTGTCCGGCACCTTGTGCAGCGCGCCGTGGCTGACGACGTGGGTGAAACTCCCGGGCTCGTACGGGAGCCGCGTCACCGACGCCCGCCGGAACCCGATGTCGATCCGGTGTATCTGGTTCGTGCACAGGTCCTGGGCGAACCTGACGTACTCCGCGCTCTCGAAGATCCCCTCGCCGCGGCAGCCGAACCACTTGGCGAGGTAGATGAGCAGGCACTCGCAGTCGTCGCCCACCTCTAGCACCGTGCACGAACCGTTGATCCCCGCCTTGGCGGCGAGAAAGGCGGCCGTCTGCTCGACGGTCGTCCGGTAGTCGTCCCGGGCATTCTCCCGGAAGTCGTCGGCCGGGGTGCCGGTTTCATGTACCAAGCCATAGCCCTTGAAATTCAAAAAGGTATGGCTGCTCTGGTCGTACATGTCTCCGACTTCCCTCCGACAATAAGGGTGGCCCGCGGTCGGGGCAGCGCACCGATTGCCTGCCGACGCGAACGCACCGAGGATCAATCGCGTTCGTCTCGCGAAGACTCTTGTCTATACTTCGAAGAGTGCCCGGATTCTCTCATGTACTCAATGGTGCTATCCCCCCTTTTTCTGATCCGGTCTTCCCGCCCACTCGGGCGCCCCGGTTTACCAATTTCGTTTTGTCCGTTGCGTCCGGATGTCAGGAAGGATTCTGCGAGTCACGAAGGTTGATGAACGCGAGAATCCCCATGACCAGCATGATCCCCGCGCCCGCGAGCGAGGCGACCTGCATGCCGTCGACGTACGCCTCGCGCGCCACGGCGGCCAGGGCCGCGCCCACCGCCTGCGGGAGCTCGCCGGCGACCGAGATGGCGCCGCCGATGGTCTCGTTCGCCAGCGCGGCGGCATCACGCGGCACCTCAGGCGGCAGATCCCCGGCGAGGGTGCCGCGGTAGACGGCCACCCCTATGCTGCCGAGAATGGCCGCCCCGAGCGCCTGCCCGAACTCGGTGGAGGACTCGAACAGCCCCGAGGCGGATCCCGCCTTCTCGGGCGGCGCCGTGGCCACCACCATGCTCGACGCCAGCGCCTGCACCGACCCGATCCCCCAGCCCAGCAGGAACAGCCCGCCGAACAGCAACGGCAGATTGACGTCCGTGCCCAGCTGCGAGATCAGCAGGAAGCCGACGGCCCCGAAGACCATGCCGGAGCCCATGATGTAGCCGGGCCGGACCCACTTGGTGAGCACCGCCCCGAGCACCGAGCCCGCCGCCGAGCTGACGGCCGTCGGCACGGTCATCAGGCCGGCCACGATCGGCCGCATCTCGAGCACCGACATCAGATATTGCGTGATGAAATAGAACGTCCCGACCAGGGCGAACACCGCGAGGGTGGCGGTGATCAGGGACACGGTGAACGCCTGGCGGCGAAAGAGCGCCAGGTCGAGCATGGGGTCGGGCAGCTTCCGCTGCCGCTGCAGGAACAGGGTCAGGAACAGCAGCCCGATCGCGGCGGCGAGCCACATCGCCGGTGACAGGTCCTGCTCGGCGATCAGCTTCACCGCGTAGACCATCGGCAGGGCGGCGAGGAGGACGAGCAGCGCGCTGAGGATGTCGAACTTGCCGGGATTGGGATCTCGGTACTCCGGCAGAAGCGGGCCGAGCAGCAGCAACAGGATCATGATCGGGACGCTGATCAGGAAGACCGCCCCCCACCAGAACATCTCCAGCAGCCACCCGCCGACGATCGGCCCGGCCACGCTGCCAAGAGTGAAGACCGCCGCCCAGATGGCGATGGCCATCTGGAGCTGGCGGGCATCGGTGAACAGGACCCGGATGAGGGCGAGCGTCGGCGGCATCAGCGTCGCCGCCGCGGCTCCCTGCAGGCCACGCGCCACGATGAGCAACTCGGTGGTGGGGGCGTACGCCGCAATGGCCGACGTGAGGCCGAACACCACCGCGCCCACCAGGAGCAACCGCCTGCGGCCGATCCGGTCACCCAGATTGCCCATCGGGATGAGAAGCCCGGCCAACAGGAAGGCATAGATGTCAACGATCCACAGTTGCTGCGTGCCGCTCGGTTCCAGCTCGGCGGTCAGAGACGGGAGCGCGAAGAACAGCACCGTCACCGTGATGGAGATGAGCAGCACGGGCAACATGAGGATCGCCAGACCGGTCCATTGTCTCCACCCCGCTTTGGCGCCGCTTTCAGCGATAGCCATTCACACCCCTCTCATACTGTGTACGTAACACTTACAGTACACCATATGTCATCACACAGAAGGACCTCGTCAAGCAAATGTTTACAGGTTCCCCTACATTCCCCCTACATCCCCCCTGCTCGCGGATATCGCCTGATCGGCGACCTCGATTGAAGAATATTTTCGTCACAAGAGCCCACCTTTCTTTTCGTCACATTTAGAGCGTGATATAATTTCATCACAATGGAAGATCGTGACGAAAATAAGCTGCCATGCTGACGTGTGTACAGTGCGGGAAGGAGCTGACGGCCCCCTCCCGCGGGCGCAGGCCCCTCTACTGCTCGCGCTCGTGCCAGGCGCGCGCCTACCGGGCCCGCCTCGAGTCGCGGACCGGCCAGGAAGCCTGGCGGGAGAAGAAGGGCGACCGGCCTCCACCTCCCCCTCCGGCGCGTCCTGCCCCCGGCGGGCGTGCCACGCGTGAGGATCCCCATCGGACCGACGCCGGCCTCTCCCGGGAGCGGATCGTGTGGACCGCCATCCGGATCGCCAACGCCGACGGTCTGGAGAGCATGTCCATGCGGCACGTCGCCAACGTGCTCGGGGTCAAGGTGATGTCGCTGTACAACTACATCGACGGAAAGGACGAGCTGATCGACCTGATGGTCGAGGCCGTGTTCAGCGAAGGCGGGGACGCCGAACCCCGGGACCCACGAGGCTGGCGGGCCGAGCTCGAGGCCGCGGCCCGGTGGGAGTGGGCGCTGTACTCGACGTACCCCTGGGTCCTGGAGGTCATCGCGACGGTCCAGCCGCCGCTCGTCCCCAGCCTCCTCGCCCGCTTCGAACGCGGCCTGGGCGCGTTCGACGGCCTGGGTCTGGACCCCGTCACGACCCACCGGATCTATCTCGGCGTGAGCGGCATCGCCCAGGGGCTGGCCCTGCTCCGGGTGAGCGAGATCGCCTCCGAACGGCGCGGCGGCGGGATCTCGCTGAGCCAGTGGCGATCCGTGAAGGTGCCCGCGGTGCTGGAGGAGCTGGGCACCGACAGGTATCCGCGCCAGGCCGCGCTCCGCAACAGCCCGGAGGTCATCGCGGACCTGGAGGAGATCTTCGAGTTCAGCCTGCAGCGTCTCCTCGACGGCATCGCACGGTTCCTGGAGGGGGAGACGGGGCGGTCCCCGTCTCCCCCTCGGCTGTGGCCCCGCTCGGGTCCGCCCCTGACCGAGGATCACTGACCTTGCCGCCCCCGTCCGACTCGGTCTCGGCATCTGCGTCGTTCGCCGCTCACGCGCCGTTCGAACGCCCGTCGGACGGCTTCAGCCATTCCTCCACGGCCTGTGCGATGGCCGCCGACTCGCCCTCCATCATCGTGAGGTGGTCGCCGCGGACCTCGCACAGGTCGTGCCGCAGGTGCCAGGAGGCCCGCCAGTTCCCGTCCCGCGACCTCTCCCCGTCGGGGCCGGAGGGCAGGGGGGTGTCCGGCCGCAGGAAGAGGACGGGGGCCTCGATCCCCTCCACCTCGGTCTCCCTGAAGAGCCGGTAGTACCGCCCCATCGCCGTCATCCGCGTGTCGCTGAAGGGGCCGTACGTCTCCGCCCGGTCGAACATCCCCTCCAGCATCTGGCCGCCGAGCTCGTCGATGACGCTGCTGTCCGGCAGGAAGGTGTCCAGCAGGACGAGCCCTGCCGGGCGTACCCCGATCCGTTCCAGGTACGTGACGGCCGCGTGCGCGAAGTTGCCCCCGCCGCAGTAGCCGACCACGACGAACGGGTCGTCGCCGGCCGTCTCCCGGATGGACTCCGCCCACATGCGCACGATGACGTCCACGTTGTCCGGAAGGCTGTCGTCCGGGGCGTAGCCCGGCACCTGGAGCGCATACAGGTCGCGCACCCCCTGGAAATGCACGGCCAGCCGCGCGAACTGCGACGCGCCGCCCAGCGCCATCGGCGTGCTGAAGCAGAACAGCTTCGGGCCCCCCGGGCCTGAGGCCAGCATCAGCGGCGGGTACGGGCGGTCCAGCTCGTCCAGCGTCCCGAACGACGGCCGGAGCCGCGCCGCGGCCTCCAGCATGTCCAGCCCGTCCTGCAGCTTCCCGGCAGGAGCCGCCGCGCGCAGCAGCGAGCTGAGCGACCCGCTCCCGTCCTGCTCCGCCGCGCCGGCCGGGGACGTCCCGCCGGCGGCGTCGATCGCGATCTCCTCGGCCAGGAACCGGGCCAGCCCCACGGCGGTGCCGTAGTCGAAGACCGCCGTCGCCGGCATCCGCACCCCCGTCGCCTTGCTCAGGACGTTGCGCAGCTCCATCGCGGTCAGCGAGTCGAACCCCGCCTCGAGGAAGTTCTGCTCCGCCCGGATCGCCTCCGGCTCGCTGTACCCGATCACCTTCGCCGCGCACTCGCGCACGATCAGCGTGAGCTCGTCGACCTGCTCGGCCGCGGACAGCCCGGCCAGGCGCCGCTGCAGCCCCGACCTGTCGTCCGGGCCGGGCCCGCCGGAGTGGGCGGCGCGGCGTGCCGGGGTGCGGACGAGTCCGCGGAGGATGGCCGGTACGCCGTCGGGGCGGTTGCTGAGGGTGTGGGTGTTGATGGGGAGGGGGAGGAGGTGGGGTTGGGGTGTGGTCAGGGCGGTGTCGAGGAG
>NZ_JBEXCR010000028.1:0-177858 GCF_040605375.1 Nonomuraea sp. NPDC005650 | reverse complement strand
TGCGGGGGGTTCGTGGATCGGCCGGGAGCGGGAGCGGCTGGCCAAGGCCATCGATCGCGTGGCGGGGGAGGAATCGTGAACAGAGCCGATCAGGTCCAGGGCTCGAACGGGGCTGCGGCACCTGAAGGATCCGGTGTGCGGACGTCTACGGGGTCAAGAGCCTCGCGGGTGTGACCGCTAGCCAAGGACGCCTCCGCAGCGTTCGTCTCCCCCTCACCGGGGAGCGGGCGGATGCCGGTGTGGCTGCCCATGGCCGTGGGGTTCGTCGCCTCCGGGTCGTTGTTCTCGTGGGGAGCGTGGAAGCTGGCCTGGCTGGTTCCCGGGGCGTACCGGCCGGTCGAGGTTCGCGGGGTGGCCGTGGCCGAGCACTGCGTCGCCATGGGCGCGGGCCTCGCCGTCCTGCTGGCCCTGGTACGGGTTTACGGGCGACGCGGTGATCGACCGCCAGGGCCGAGGCGCGGGTCCATGGTGGCGTCGTAGGGACGGTCACGTTAATCAGGAGCATTCGTCCGCTGCGGTCGCGATGATGGGTGATGTGACGAACATCGAACTCGCGGACGCGCGAGCGCTCGCCGAGAGCCTGCGGCAGGTGTACGCCGCCGTGGCCGAGCGGATCGGCGAGGCCAACGCCACCTCCCCGCTGGTCGCCAAGGTGACCGAGCACCTCGGCTGCCCGATCGGCGACGTGGTCGTCGTGGAGGAGAAGTACCGGCTCTACGAGCACGCCGCGCTGCAGACCGGCGCCGACCTCTACCTGGACGCGCACTCCCGCGGCGCGCAGTGGTTCGGCATCGTGGGCGGCGAGCGGCGCTGGGAGAGCATCGTCAACATGCTGCTGGCGGCCATGCGCGAGGGCAGCCGCATGCTCGGCCGCCCCGACTACGGCACGGCCCCGATCGGCCCCGGCACCACGATCGAGGTCGTGCAGCTCGGCCTGGTCGCCACGGTCGCGCCCGACGGCACCCCGGTGCTCATCGGGCTGAGCAACAGGGACGACTACGACGCCCACAGCCTGCTCACCGTGCTGGCCGCCCGACGTGACGCGGCGACCGCCGTACGCGACGAGGTGAACCGGCTCAAACAGGACAACGATCCGTTCCGCGGCCAGGTGCTCAGCTTCGGGTTCAGCGAGCACAGGGAGAACGAGCTGCTGACCTTCCTGCCCCGCCCCGAGCTGGGCCAGGAGGAGGTGGTCCTGCCGGAAGGGCGGCTGGAGGCCATCGAGGAGCACGTCGTGGGCATCGCCGAGCACGCCGACCGCCTCACCGAGGCCGGCCAGCACCTGCGCCGGGGCCTGCTGCTGTACGGTCCGCCGGGCACGGGCAAGACCCACACCACGCGTTACCTCATCGGGCGGTTGCGCGAGCACACGGCGGTGCTGATGACCGGGCCCGCCATGAGCAAGATCGACTACGCGGTGGCGCTGGCCCGCAAGCTGCAGCCGTCCATCGTGGTCGTCGAGGACGTCGATCTGATCGCCGAGGACCGCAGCCACTACGAGACCAGCCCGCTGCTGTTCTCCCTCCTGGACGCCATGGACGGGATCGGCGGCGACGTGGACGTGACGTTCGTCCTGACCACCAACCGGGTGGAGACCCTGGAGAAGGCCCTGGTCCAGCGGCCCGGCCGGGTGGACCTCGCGGTGGAGGTGCCGCTGCCCGACGCGGCGGCGCGTGAGCGCCTCGTCCGCCTGTACGCCCGCAACCGGCCCGTCGTGGCCGACACCGCCAAGGTGGTCGCGGCCACCGAGGGGGTCACGGCGTCGTTCATCAAGGAGCTGCTGCGCCGGGTCATCCTGGTCGCGTTGCGCTCGGACGAGGTCGCGCTCACCGACGATCATTTCGGCGCGGCGCTGCAGGCGATGGCGGGCGACGGTCAGGCGCTCACCCGCGCGCTCCTCGGCTCCCAGGAGACGACGGCGGTGCCGAAGGACGGGCGGGCGGCCGCCCGGTTGGGGCCGCCCGGCTGCTCATGAGCCCGCTACCGTTTTCGGCGGCTGTCCCGGGAGCTCCGCCGACGCTCCTGGACCCGGTTTGAGCTCCGCGAACAGGCGTTCCTCGGCGACGTCGAGAGCGCTGCGCACGGCTCCGATCGCGGAGGAGTGGTCGCCCATGATCGAGCAGACGACCTTCGGCGGGAAGTCCGTCTCGCGTTCGATGCGGGTGCGCACCGGCTCGCGGATGGCCTCGCCGGCGGCCGAGATGCCGCCCCCGATGATCACCAGCTCGGGGTCGATCGTCACCATGACCGGCGCCAGACCCTGCACGAGCAGGTCCGCGAAGGCGTCGATGCCCGCCTGGGCGGCCGCGTCGCCCGCCTTGGCCGCGTCGAAGATGGCCTGGATCGCGTCGCCCCGCTTGGTCAGGGCCCCGGGCGCCAGCTCCAGCAGCCGTTCGTACGCGTGCGCCCACGGCAGGCCCCGCCAGAGCCCGATCTCGGCCGCGGCGCCGTGCCGGCCGGCATGCGGCCGGCCCGCGACCAGCAGCCCCGTGCCCATGCGGCGGCCGACATGGACGTACACCACGTCGGAGGCGTCGCGGGCCACCCCCTTCCAGTGCTCGGCCAGCGCGGCCATCCGCATGTCGTTGAAGACCTGGGTCGGGATGCCGAACCGGTCCTGGACGTGCTCGCCCAGGTCGACGCCGACCCACTCGGGGATGGCCGGGGCGTGGGCGACCTTGCCGTCGGGGCCGACGACGCCGGGTGTGGCGATCGCGGCGCAGGAGATGCCCGAGGCCGGCAGCCCGGCCGCGTTCAGGGCCTCGTTGATCGCCTGGTTCATGACCGCCAGGCGCCTGGCCCTGGGAGAGGCCGGCCGGAGGGTCGCGCGGCGTTCGGCGACGATCTCCCCGGACAGGTCGCTGACGAGCACCAGCACCTTGTGGCCGCCGATGTCGACGCCGAGCACGTGTCCGGCGCGCGGGCGGAACTCGAAGCGCTGCGCCGGCCGCCCCGGCCCGTCCTGCCGGTCGGCGCTCTGGCCGGAGGGCTGGATCCAGCCCGCGGCGAGCAGGTCGGAGATCGCCTGACTCGTGGTCGGGCGGGAGATCCCGGCCACCGCCGCGATCGAGGTGATCGTGTGGCTGCCGCCGTCGTACAGCACGCGCAGCACGGACCGCAGGTTGAGCGTGCGGACCATGGAGATGTCGCCGCTGAGCCGCGTCGTCGAGCGAACCGTGTACGAGGTCATCAGGCTCCCTATTCTGCCGACAGCGTGGACACGGGGGGCCGGTTTGACGACGGCCCGCCTGAGACCTCGATGAGCATCGCGGTTTCGGGGCGGAGCGTGGGCAGCCGCACGCCGACGGTCGCGAGCGTCGCGCCGCTGAACCGGGCCGGCGAGTCCAGCCAGCCGGGGCGCGGGCCGAGGTCGTCCCGGTTCGGGCCGACGAGCCGGATCTCGTAGTGGCGTGCCGGGTCGAGCCCGGGGAAGGTCATCCGCCCTGCGGGCTCCTCGTCGGAGCGGCGCATCGCGGCCAC
This sequence comes from Nonomuraea sp. NPDC005650, assembly GCF_040605375.1. Lineage (NCBI taxonomy): Bacteria > Bacillati > Actinomycetota > Actinomycetes > Streptosporangiales > Streptosporangiaceae > Nonomuraea > Nonomuraea sp. NPDC005650. Next base: position 174,378 of record NZ_JBEXCR010000028.1, on the reverse strand, counting down.
CGAATAGAGCGCCAGCTCAGGCGTCACCACCCCGGTCAGCCAGCGGCCGGTGCCCGGGTGATCGTCGCGGACCAGAGTGCCGGAGTGCAGCAGGGCCCGGTAGCGTTTGTAGATCGCGATCCACTCGGCGAGCTCGGTGGTCTCGGCGTCGTCGAGCCCGGTCAGGTCGAGTTCGAGGCCGAAGTGCGCGAACAGTGAGGTGATCGCCCGGAAGGCGAGGTCGTGCCGTCGGCCGGTGGTGTGCGAGACGCCGGAGGCGACGTGGCCGCCGATGAGTTCGAGCGGGATGAGCTGGCTGGTCCAGCGCTGGATGGTCTGCCGTTCGAGCGGGTCGATGCAGTCGGAGGCCCACACCCGGTCGGTGTGCTCCAGGATCCCGAGGTCGACGCGGGCGCCCCCGGAGGAGCACGACTCGATCTCGAGCCCGGGGAAGGCGGCGCGCAGCTCGTCCATCAGCCGGTAGGCGGCCAGCGTCTGCCGGTGGACGCCGGGCGCCTCGATCAGGTCGCGGTTGTGGTCCCATTTGAGGTAGCCGACGCCGTACTCGGCGATGACGGCGGACATCCGGGCGAGCACGTGGTCGAACGCCGCCGGGTCGGCGAGGTCGAGCACCTGTTGCCAGCGCGAGGCCGGTGGCAGCTGGGGGCGTGCCCGCAGGATCCATTCCGGGTGGGCGACGGCGAGCTTCGAGCGCGGGCTGACCATTTCCGGCTCGAACCACAGGCCGAACGTCATGCCGAGCTCCTTGACCCGGTCGACCAGCGGATGGAGCCCGCCGGGCCAGCTCTGCTCGTCCACGAACCAGTCGCCGAGCCCCCTGTCCGGCCCGTTCCTGCGGTGGAACCAGCCGTCGTCCAGCACGAACCGCTCCACCCCGATCTCGGCCCCCCGCTCGGCCAGCGTGAGCAGCTTGCCGAGGTCGTGATCGAAGTACACGGCCTCCCACACGTTGAGATTGACCGGCCGGGGAGCGCCGGGGTGGTGCGGCCGCTCCCGGAGGTGGCGGTGGAAGCGGGAGGCCAGCTCGTCGAGCCCGTCCGCGTACCCGTAGTAGAGCTCGGGTGAGCGGTAGCTCTCTCCCGGCCGCAACGTGATCTCCCCGGGTTGCAGCGACTCGCCGCCGCCCAGCGTCCTGAAGCCCTCGCCCGTGTGCTCGGCCCAGGTGCGGTGGTTGCCGCTCCAGGCCGTGTGCACCGCCCACACCTCCCCTGACCGGAACCCGAACCCCGGAACGCCCGCCACCACCACGGTCGCCGCGTCGGCCCCGGTCCGGCCCCGCCGCCCTTCGCGAAGATGCACCCCGATGTTGAACGGCCCCCGTTGCGGCTGCCGCTCCCGCGACCAGCGCCCGGCCAGATCCAGCAGCTCCGCCGCCCGGTCGGGCACCGGCAGCACGGGCGACACCGCGTCCACCCGGTAGTCGTCGTCCCCGTCATTGCGTACGGAGGTGCGCAACCGGACCAGCCCGCTGCCGGTCAGCTCGATGGCCAGGCGCAGCCCGAGCGCGGTGCTCGGATCCGCCGCGTCGACGGTGAGCCGCCGCCCCTCCTGGACGGCCGCGCTCACGGTGAAGCGGGGCGCCCACGCCGCGCCCGAACGGGAGCCGGACAGCCCCGGGACGCCGAACCACCCGGTGTGGTTCTCCGGCAGCAGCGAGTGCGAGACCGGGCCGTCGATGAGGTTGATGACGTGCGGCGGGACGGCGGCGTCGGCCATCGCGTCGAGCTCGGCCCGATCGCACGGGCCCGGGTCGGCGCCCCAGTGGACGACGGTGGGAAGCCCGTCGGACCGGAGGTCGAGGATCAGAGCGACGCCGGCGGATCGGAGCTGGACCACGCGCCGCGCGACGTCGGAGGACTTCGTCATCCTGACCTCTCTTCGTTATGACATCCGATGTCTCACGTAAAGATCATCTCCCAGTGAGAGGTGGCCCAACCGGCACAGATCTCAGATTGTGAGACGTTTTCCCTTGCTGGAATCCAGGCGTTGTCCCTAGAGTCACTCCATCCTATTATGCAGAAGTCTTGCGTAATAGAGGCGACTTCTTAGGGATACATCGGATGGATGCGAGTAGCGGATGAAAGTGACCGTGTGGAACGAGTTCTATGAGGAGCGGAAGTTCCCCAGCGTCTCGTCGGTGTATCCCGACGGGCTGCACGTCGTGCTCGGCCAGGCGCTGGCCGAGCACCTCGGCCCCGAGCTGGACTTACGCGTCGCGCTGCAGGAGGAGCCCGAGCACGGTCTCGGCCCGGAGGTGCTGGACGGCACCGACGTGCTGCTCTGGTGGAGTCATCTCAAGGACGACGAGGTCTCCGACGAGGTGGTCGAACGGGTCAGGCGGCGCGTCCTGGACGGCATGGGCCTGCTCATCCTGCATTCCGCCATCGGATCGAAGATCGCCAAGGCCCTGCTCGGCACGTCCTGCGAGATGACCGGCTGGCGGCACGGCGACAGCGAACTGCTCTGGACGATCCTGCCCGGCCACGAGATCGTCCGCGGCGTCCCCAACCCCGTCGTCATCCCCAGCGGAGAGATGTACGGCGAGCCGCTGGACATCCCCGCGCCGGACGAGCTCGTCTTCATCAGCTCCTACGAGGGCGGCGAAGTGCTGCGCAGCGGCTGCGCCTGGCATCGGGGCAGAGGCCGGATCTTCTTCTTCGCCCCCGGACACGAGGAGGCCCCCATCTACTTCCAGCCCGAGATCCGCCGCATCCTGGCCAACGCCGTACGGTGGGCCGCCCCGCCCCCGCAGCCCCAGCCGAAACCCGCCAGATCGGGGGAGTTTCCGAAGAACTGGTGGGCCGAGGCATGACCGACCTGATCCAGATCGGCCTCGGCCCCTGGGGGACCGACTGGGCCGCGAAGATCATCCCGCAGCTCGCCGACGCCAGAGTGACCGGCTGGGTGGACGCCTCGCCTGAGGCGCGGGCGGCGTTCGCCGCCGCGACCGGCGCCGACCCGGACACCATGTTCGCCACCGTACGGGAGGCGCTGGAGGCGACCGGGGCCGTGGCCGCGATCGCCCCGGTCGCCATCGGCGCGCACGCCGCCGTCGCCAGGCAGGTGCTGGAGGCCGGCGCGCACCTGCTGCTGGAGAAACCGTTCGCGCTGGACGCGGCCACCGCCCGGGAGCTCGCCGGCCTCGCCGAGGAGCGCGGCCTGGTCTTCGGCATCGACCAGAACTACCGGATCTTCCCCGGCGCCCCCGTCGTCCGGGACCTGCTGGAACGGCAGGCGGTCGGGACGGTTCGCCGCGTCTCGCTCGAATGGCATCGCGACCACCGGGGTGTCAGGGACTCCAACTCGCTGGTCGAGCTGGCCATCCACCACTTCGACCTGATGCGGTACCTGTTCGGGCGGGAAGGGGCGGCGATCACGTGCGTGCCGGTCTCGCCGGTGCGTTCCGCGCAGGACCGTACGCCGGGGGCGAGCCTCATCGTCGAGCTGGACGGCGGGATCACGGTCGACTACGTGCTGTCGAGCCAGGGGATCGACGCGCAGACGCCGTGGCCCGGCGTGTGGCGGATCTCCGGTGACGAGGGGCTCATCAGGTGGGGCGCCGCACCGGACGACCACCGGGCCGTGTCGATCACCGACGCGGCCGGGAACGTGAGCGCGGTCGAGGTGCCCGAGCTGCCGCTGTTCGAGCGCGCCGGGGTGCTGCGGGCATTCATCGACGCGGTCGAGGGCTCGGGCGCGCCGACCTCGCCCGCCGCCGACAACGCGCACAGCGTCGCGATGCTGGAGGCCGCGCTCACCTCGGCCCGCACAGGGGAACGGACGAGGGTCGAACGATGGTGACGGCCGAGGCCGGCACGGCCGGGCGGATCGCGACGCGCGAACGGCGGCGGAGCGGCGGCAGCACGATCTTCGGTCGTCGGACGATGCTGTTCCTGCTGCCGGGGGCCGCCTACCTCGCCGTGCTGTCGGTCTACCCGCTCATCGACCTGTTGCGCACGGCGTTCTCCGACGTGACCGCCGAGAACCTGCTGGGCGAGCGGCCGTTCAACGGGCTCGACAACATGTGGCGGGTGGTCGAGGACCCGTCGTTCGGCCGCGTGGTGCTGCAAACGCTGGCCATCGTCGCGATCGTGCTCGTGGTCGGGCTGGCCGGCGGGTTCGCCGCCGCGCTGATGCTGCGCCCGCGGACCCGGCTGAGCGGCGTGACGCTCGGCGTGATGGTGTTCGTCTGGACGCTGCCGGCCGTGGTCGCCGGGAATCTATGGAAATTTCTGCTTGAGTCGGGCGGGCCGGTCAACTCCGTGCTGCTCTGGCTGCACGTGATCCCGCAGCCGGTCCCCTGGCTGGCCGACGGCACCCTGGCGATCGTCGTGCTCGGGCTGGTCAACGCCTGGATGGTGGTGCCGTTCTGCGCACTCGTGCTGCGCGCGGCGCTGCTCGACGTCTCCAAGGAACTGCTGGAGGCCGCCGCGCTCGACGGCGCGTCCGGCTGGAAGGCGACCAGGTACGTCGTGCTGCCGCTGCTGCGCCCGGTCATCTCCATCCTCGGCGTGCTCGTCGTGATCAACGCGTTCCGCTCGTTCGACCTCATCTTCGTGATGACCAGCGGCGGGCCCGGCACCGCCACGACCACGCTGCCGTACCTGGGCTACCAGCAGGCGTTCAAGTTCTACGAGTTCGGCCGGGGCTCGTTCACCGCGACGTTGTCGCTGGTCATCGTGCTCTTCCTGAGCGCCGTCTACCTGCGGATGAACCGGGGGGAGGAGGCATGACCGAGCTTGTCGAGGTCATCAATGGGCACAGCACCTTGGTCATGAGACCGACGGAGGAGGGCTCATGACCGATGGCAGACGCAACACGGTCGTCACCGTCCTCGGCTGCGTCGTCCTCCTGGCGATCTATGCCCTGCCGCTGTACTGGCTGGTGGCCACCTCGTTCAAGAGCATGAAGGACGTGTTCGCCGGGTCGGCGGCCGTGCTCTTCACACCCACCGCGCAGGCGTACGTCGACGTCTGGAACGGCGGCTTCGCCACCTCGGCGGTCAACTCGCTGATCATCGCCGTGGCCACCACGGTCATCGTGCTCGTCATCGCCGTGCCCACCTCCTACGGCCTGGCCCGGCTCAACGGCGCCGTGGTGACCGGCGGCCTGGCCGTGCTGATCATCCTGCAGATGGTGCCGACGACCTCGACCCTCATCCCGCTGAACCGGCTGCTGGCCCAGTGGGGGCTCACCGGCAACCTGTACGGCGTGGCGATCGCGATCGCCGCGGCCAACCTGCCGTTCAGCATGCTGCTGCTGCGGCCGTTCTTCACCGGGGTGCCGATCGCCATCGAGGAGGCCGCGGCCAGCGACGGCGCGAGCAGGTGGCAGAGGTTCGTGAAGATCGTGCTGCCCATCACCCGCAACGGGATCGCCACCGTGGCGACCCTCACCTTCATCGGCGCGTGGGGCGAGTTCCTGTACGCGATCACCTTTCTCAGCGACCCGGGCCAGTACCCGGTCAGCGCGCTGCTCGCGCAGCAAATGTCCTCCTACGGGGTCAACTGGCCGGGCCTCATGGCGGTCTCCGTCCTGGTCTCGGTCCCGACCGTACTGATCTACCTGTTCGGGCAGCGCCTGCTGGTCGGCGGCATCACGATGGGAAGCGTCCGTTGATTTCTGCGAAACTCCGCGGCGTCGCCGTCGCGGCGGCTCTCTGCGCCCTCACCGCCTGCGGAACGTCCGGGTCCGGCGGCGGCAACTCCGGCCAGGTCACCTTCTGGCACTACTACGCCCAGGGCATCCCCGCCACCGCGAAGTTCACCAAGGACCTGGGCGACATCTACGCCAAGGCCAAGCTGTCCAAGCCGCTGAACAGCGTGTACGTGCCCGCCGAGCAGCTCACCCAGAAGGTCGTCGCCTCGGCTGCCACCAAACAGGGCCCCGACGTCTTCGTCCAGGGCGGCGCCGACCTGCTCCAGCTCATCAAGGCCGGCGCCATCGCCGACTTCACCGCGCAGTACGAGAAGTTCAAGGACAAGGCCCAGATCCCCGACGCGAACGTCATCAAGCACGACGGCAAGGTGTACGGGGTGCAGGGCTTCAGCAACACGACCGCCCTCTGGTACAACAAGACGATCCTCGACGAGCTGGGCATCACGCCGCCCACCACGATGGACGAGCTGAACGCCGCCCTGGAGAAGATCGGCAAGAAGTACGTCGGCATCGGCCTGGCCGGCCAGGGCGAGCAGGACGTCAACTCCTTCTCCTTCACCAGCGCGTACGGCTTCGACTACACCAAGCCCGACGCCGCCGCCCTGGAGAACGCCTTCAAGCTGGTCGGCGGCTGGGCCGAGAAGGGCTACGTGCCCAGGGACGCCGCCACCTGGACCCCCGATGTCGCCTTCCAGAAGTTCGCGGCCGGCGGCATGGCCTTCGTGGTCGGCGGCAACTGGCAGTACGGCAACGCCAAGAAGACCGCGTCGTTCACGTACGGCGTGGTTCCCGTGCCCGACGCCACCGCCCCGGCCAAGGTCTACCAGTTCGGCGACAACGTCCACATCAGCGCGTTCACCAAGGACAAGGACGCCGCCTTCAACGCCGTCGCCGCCATGTTCCTCAGCCAGGACGGCGAGCTCGCCGCCCTGGAGGCCGGCAGCATGCCGGTGCGCAAGGACCTGGCCGGCACCAAGGGCATGCAGGACCCGATCTACAGCCAGTTCAACAAGGCCCTGGAGAACGGCGTGCCGTACCTGCTGCCGGGGTTCGGCACCGAGCTGACGCAGATGCGCAAGCCGGTGGCCGAGGCGTGGAGCGCCGTGCTCGCGGGACAGTCCTCCCCGCGCGACGCCGCCGCCACCGCGGTCGCGGCCATCCAGCGCGCCGCCAAGTAGTCCCAGCCACTTTCGAGGGAGCAATCCGCATGCGCCTGCGTGCCACCCCCGTCCTCGCCCCTGTCCTCGTACTCGTCCTCGCGATGGTGGCCGGCCTGCTCACGGCCCCGCCGGCCCGGGCCGAGGTCGATCACCCACGCCAGCAGTGGTTACGCGACTCCACGGCGGGCCTGTTCCTGCACTGGGGCATGTTCACCGCCCCCCGGCACCTGGACTGCGCGGCCTGGGAGCGCGACGTCACCGAAGGCGGCTGGACCCCTGACTACTGGGTCGACCAGGCCCGCGACCTCGGCGCCTCGTACATCGTCCTGGCCACCTTCCACAGCGCGCTGGGCTACGCCCGCCCCTGGCCCTCCGCGATCCCGGGGAGCTGCGCCACCCGCCGCGACCTCCTCGGCGAGCTGGTGGCCGCCGGGAAGGCGAAGGGCGTACGGATCATGCTCTACATGACCGACGATCCCCAGTGGCACGACCAGCAGGGAGTCGAGACGCTCGACTCGGCCGCGTACTCGGCGTACAAGGGGCGGCAGGTCGACCTGACCACCCGTGCCGGGTTCGGCAGGTTCAGCTACGACCTGTTCCTCGAGGTCATGGAGAAGTACCAGGACCTCGCGGGCTTCTGGATCGACAACGAGAACGAGTACTGGCAGCAGAACGGCCTCTACGAGGAGGTCAGGAAGCGCCGTCCGTCCTGGTTGCTGAGCAACAACAACACCGACACCCCGATCATGGACACGGTCAGCAACGAGCAGAAGACCGGCATGACCCCGGCCTACGACTACCCGCAGGCCGCGTGGACCCCGATGCCGCGCCTGGTCGAGGCCGACTACAAGCTGCCCACCACCGGCGACTGGTGGTATAACGGCGGCGACCACCCGGTCGACGCGCGCCTGTCCACCGGCCGCTACATCACCAACGCGGGCTCGTCGATGAAGTCGCTCATGGCCGAGACCCCGATGGTGAACGGCCGCTTCCCGCCCCAGCAGGAGGCCTTCAACGCCTTCATGTCCACGTGGGTCCCGCCGATCCAGGAGTCCCTGCGGGGCACCGAGGGCGGCGGGTACATGTACGGCGGCATGCAACCGGGCTTCTGGAACGACGGCGCCCACGGCGTGATCACCGTCAGCCGTGACGGCGCTCGGACCCAGTATGTCCACGTGGTGACCAGGCCCAGCACCGATCTGGTGCGGCTGCGTGACAACGGTTACCGGGTGACGGGGGTGAGCGACCTGCGTACGGGCGGGCGGATGCGCTTCAGCCAGTCCGGCGGTTACCTGACGATTCTCGGCGTCACACGATGGGACGACTACGACACGGTGTTCAAGGTCGAGACGGCCGGCCGCCAGGGTTTCTACGACGGGCTCAAGGCCACCGCGACTTCGGAAAAGGCGGAGCATCCCGCCGCCGCGCTCGTGGACGGCAGCTTCGAGAACTACTGGGACTCCGACGACCGCCTGCCGGTGTCGCTGACACTGGATCTCGGCAGGCCGAAGAAGGTCGCGTACCTGGCGGTCAACCAGCGCGAATGGTCGCCCACCTACGCCAGGGCGACCTTCGGCCGGCCAGAGGACTCGGCCCGGATCAAGGACTACCGCGTCTACGTCAGCGACGACGGCCGCCGCTGGGGCACGCCCGTACGGGCCGGCGCGATGCGCAGCGCGCGCGGCACGCAGATCCTCGATCTGGGCGAGCAGCACGCCCGTTACGTGAAGCTGGAGGTGCTCGACACCTGGGCGGGGGCCCAGGCGCCGCGCTTCCACCGCAAGCTCCAGATCGACGAGATCCAGGTCGCCGGCTCCTACCCGGTCTCGCGCGACGGCCTGCCGCTCGAGGCCGAGCGGCAGCAGCGGACGGGCACGGCCCGCGTCGAACGCTGTCCCGCCTGCTCGGGCGCTGCCCAGGTGACCGGCCTGCGGAACGGCACGCTCACCTACCGCGACGTCACGGCCCCGGCGCAGGGCGAGTACCGCCTGCGGATCGACCACGCCTCCGCCACGCCCGCGACCCTGTCGCTCACCGTCAACGGCGCGCCCCCGATCCAGGTACGCGTGCCCGGCGACAACCAGGCGGTCCCCGCCTCCACCGCCCTGCCCGTCACCCTGAACGCGGGCGCCAACACGATCACACTGTCCGGCACCCTGTCCGGGGACGCCGGCGTGGACCGCCTCGCCGTCGCTCCGATGCCGCCCACCTCGTACGTCCCCAGGACCACCATGACCGTCGACCCGTCGGGCCTGCAATGGGTCGGGGCCGGGCAGCAGACGCTGCGGGTCTCGGCGACTTTGCGCCTGGACAGCGACGACGTGCTCGACCAGCTCGCCCTGGCCCCTGTTGTCCCGGAGGGCTGGACGGTCCAGGGCGAGACGGTCACGGCGGACACCGTACGGCTCGGGCAGACGCTGACCGGCTCGTGGACGCTCGACTCGCCGCCGGGAAAGGACGTGACCGCCACCGACCTCCCGATCACGGCCTCCTTCCGGTCCCTCGGGCGCCGGCACACGGTCACGAGCCCGTTGGGGGTCCGCCCGCGACGGGCCGACCGGGTGTTCACGCGGGAGGCCGAGGACTCGCGTAACAAGATCGGCGACGCGGGGATCACCAACTGCACGGCCTGCTCGGGCGGCCAGAAGGTACGCAACATCGGCGGCGGCCCGGACCAGGGCAGCACGCCGGACGCGTACGTGCTGTTCGAGGACGTCACGGTTCCGGAGACGCGGACGTACACGCTGTACATCGACTTCACCGTCAACGGCAACCGGTCGTACTCCGTGACCGTCAACGGCGGGACGCCGATCGAGGTGAAGGTGAGCGGCGTGGGCAACAACACCCCCTACACCGTCAGCGTCCCTGTCCCGCTGAAGGCCGGCGCCAACACCATCAAGTTCCACAACGACACCACCCCGGCCCCCGACCTCGACCGCATCTCCCTCGGCTGAGGGAGGTACGCCTCGATCCTCGTCGTCTGCTGTTCGTACTGGCCGGCGACCAGCGGCAGGCGGTCGAGGACGGGGCGGCGCGCCGCCCTCGCCGCAGGGCTGACGGCAAACGGGCTGGTGGAGCAGCGGATACGACGCCCCGCGCCGGCTCGACAGGCAGCTGGGCGGCAGGCCGAACAGAGCGGCCGGGAGGGGCCGGGTGTTGGACTGCCGCACAAGCCAGGCGGCGTCGGTTCGTCGGGTGCGCCGAAGATGCCCGGACGGCGGAGGCTTACGGTTCGTTCATGCCGCATCTCGCGCTCGACGATCTCTACCGCCTCGCCGTCCCTTCCGATCCCCAGGTGCGTCCCGACGGGGGAGCCGTCGCGTACACGCTGACGACCGCCGTCCGGGACTCCGACGAGAATCGCACCGAGATCTGGCTGGCCGCTCCCGGCGCCGAGCCCCGCCGGCTCGCCGCCGGCAGCGCCGCGCGGTGGTCGCCGGACGGCCGGACACTGGCGTTCCTGCGGGCGGTGGACGGCGCGCCGCAGATCCACCTGCTGCCGATGGACGGCGGCGAGCCCGCCCGGGTGACCTCCGCGAAGCTCGGCGCCGGCACGCCCGTCTGGTCTCCGGACGGCTCCGGGATCGCGTTCGCCGCACCCGTCGGAACGGGCGAGGACGGCGGGCTGCCCGACCTGAACGCCCCCGTGGTGACCCGCCGCCTCGACCACAAGGCCGACGGCGCCGGGCTGCTGCGCGGCCTGACCAGGCACCTGTTCGTCACGGACGTCGCCACCGGCGAGACGGTCCAGGTCACGCGGGGAGACTTCCACGCGAGCGAGCCGTCGTGGTCGCCCGACGGCTTGCGCCTCGCGTTCGCCGCCGCCATGGATACGGACCGCGACCTGGAGGCGGGCGGAGCCGGGTACGCCGTCGACGCGGCCAAGGGTGGCGTGCCGGAGCGGCTGACGGATCCCGACCTGATGTGCGTCGGCGTCTGGTGGCTCGGCGACCGGCTGTTCGCCGCGGGGCTGAAGGGCGTGGTCGGGCACGTACGGCTGTTCGCGCTCGGTCTCGGCGGGTGGACCGAGCTGGCGACGGGCCTCGACCGGAACGTCATGACCGGCGCTCCCGGCTACCCCGGCGGCACTCCGGCGCTGCTCGGCGAGGACCTGCTGTTCTGCGCGCGCGACGGCGGCTCGACGCACCTCTACCGCCTCGCCGACCGAGCCCCCGCCGACCGAGCTTTCGCCGAGCGGCTGGTGCCTGGCGAGGTCAGCATTTCGGGGATCAGCACCGCGGCGGGGGTGGTCGCGTACGTGGCGGCGACGCCGTACAGTGCGGGCGACGTCTACCTGATGACCTCACACCCGAAAAAAGTAACGTCAGGCGAAATGTCGGATATATCTGGCGCGTCAGCGCCGGATATATCCCGACTCACCACCTACGACCTCGACGACGTCGAGCTGTTCACCGCCCGCCGCCGCACCTTCACCGCCCCCGACGGCACCCAGGTCGAGGGTTTCGTCCTGCGCGACGAGACCGCTCCGACGCCCGGCCCGCTGCTGCTCGACGTGCACGGCGGCCCGCACAACGCCTGGTCGCCCGTCTTCGACGGCGTCCACCTCTACCACCAGATCCTCGCCGCCCGCGGCTGGACCGTCCTCACCGTCAACCCGCGCGCCAGCGACGGCTACGGCGAGGACTTCTACACCGCCTCGATCGGCGCCTGGGGCCTGGCCGATGCCCAGGACCTGCTCGCCCCCGTCGACGCCCTGATCGCCGACGGCGTCGCCGACCCCGACCGGCTGGCCGTCGCCGGCTACAGCTATGGCGGTTACATGAGCTGCTGGCTCTCGGCGACGGACGGCAGGTTCAAGGCCGCGATCCCCGGCGGCTGCGTGAGCGACCTGACGAGCCTGAGCGGCACCTCCGACCTCGGCCAGCTGATGAAGGTGCACGAGTACGCCGGTGACCTGGCCGTGCAGTCCCCCATCACCCACGTCGCGGACGTCACCGCCCCGACGCTCATCCTGCACGGCCAGGACGACGACCGCTGTCCCGTCGGCCAGGCCGAGCAGTGGTTCACCGCCCTGCGCGAACGCCGCGTGCCCGTCGAGCTGGTGCGCTATCCGGGCGCGAGCCATCTGTTCATCCTGAGCGGGCGCCCCTCGCACAGGTACGACTACAACGAAAGGATCATCGCGTGGCTGGAGCAATGGGTCAGCGCCTCGCCGAGCTGATCGCCGAGTACGAGGTTCCCGGCTCGGCGCTGGCGTACTGGCACCAGGGCGAGCTGCACGAGTTCGCGGCCGGCACGCTGAACGTCGACACCGGCGTCGAGGCGACCACGGACGCGCTCTACCAGATCGGCTCGGTCACCAAGGTGTGGACCGCGACGCTGATCATGCAGCAGGTCGAGCAGGGCCGGCTCACGCTGGACACGCCGGTCATCGAGGTGCTGCCCGAGTTCAGGGTGGCCGACCCCGAGGTCACCAAGAACGTCACGATCAGGCATCTGCTCTCCCACACCAGCGGCATCGACGGCGACCAGTTCGTCGACACGGGCCGCGGCGACGACTGCGTGGAGAAGTACGTGGCCGGCTGCGCGACCCTGCCGCAGAACCACCCGCTCGGCGTCACCCAGTCCTACTGCAACTCCGGGTTCGTCATCGCGGGCCGGGTGCTGGAGCGGCTGACCGGCAAGCGCTGGGACGACGTCCTGCGCGAGGGCATCTGCGAGCCGCTCGGCCTCACCCACACCTGGACGCTGCCGGAGGACGTGCTGCGCTTCCGCGCCGCGATGGGCCACGAGGAGGGCAGGACCACCCCGGTGTGGGGCCTCATGCGGTCGATGGGCCCGGCCGGGCTGATCTGCGCCCGCCCGGCCGACGTGGTCGCCTTCGGCCGCGCCCACCTGGAGGGCGGCCTGCTGGAGAACCCGAGCGCCATGTGGGAGCCGCAGGTCGACATCCCCAACCCGTACACGCTGGGCAGGCAGTGGGGCATCGGCTGGATCCTCGACGAGTGGAGCGGGCACCAGGTCATCTCCCACGCCGGCAACACCATCGGCCAGCACGCCGTGCTGTGGGCCGTGCCCGGCACCGGGACCGTCGTCTGCGTGACCGCCAACGGCGGCCGCAGCGGCGAGTTCACCCGGGCCGTCGCCACCGAGCTGTTCGCCGAGCTCGACGGCCTGACCGTGCCGGACCCCACGCCGTCCCTGCCGGAGCCGCCGGCCGAGGTGGACGTCGCGCCGTACGCGGGCGTCTACGAGCGGGTCGGCGTCCGGATCACGGTCAGCGTGCTCGACGACGGCAGCGCCCGGCTGCGCATTGAGGCCACCGGCGAGCTGGCCGCCCTGCAGGAGCCCGAGGAGTCCGACTTCGTCCCGGTCGATGAGAACCTGTTCCTCTTCCAGGCGCCGGGCACCCGCCAGTGGATGGCGGCCGTGTTCTTCGAGCTGGCCGACGGCACCCGATACATGCACATGGGCGCCCGCGCCACGCCGAAGGTCAGCTGAGGAGACCGACATGGACCTGCGGGATCGCATCACCGAGGCGGCGCGCGAGCACGGCGTGCCCGGCGCGGCCGTCGCGGTGTGGCACGACGGCGAGCTGCACGAGGCCGCCACCGGCGTGGTCAACACGGCCACCGGCGTCGAGACCACGACGGACAGCGTGTTCCAGGTCGGCTCCACCACGAAGGTGTGGACGGCGGCGCTGGTCATGCAGCTCGTGGAGGACGGCCTGGCCGAGCTCGACACGCCGGTGGGGGAGTACCTGCCAGGCTTCGCGTTCGGCGAGGTCACCGTCCGCCGGCTGCTCACGCACACGGCCGGCTTCGACGGCGACGTGTTCGAGGACACCGGGCGCGGTGACGATTGCCTGGAGAAGTTCCTCGACCACCTGCGCACCGCCGGGCGCGTGCACGAGCCCGGCGAGCTGTTCTCCTACTGCAACGCCGGCTACTGCGTGCTCGGCGCGCTGGTGGGCAGGCTCCGGGGCGGCACCTGGGAGCAGGTGATGCGCGAGCGGCTGCTCACCCCGCTGGGCGCCACGCACGCGGCGCTGTTCGGCGAGGAGGCCGTGCTCTTCCGCGCGTCGGCGGGCCACGTCGGGCCGGACGCCGCCGTCTACCCCGGCTGGCAGATGCCCCGCTCCAACGCCCCGGCCGGCTCCACCATGTGCCTGGCGCCGCGCGAGCTGGTCGCGTTCGGCCGCGCGCTGGCGGCCGGCGGCCTGGCGCCGAACGGCACCCGGCTGCTGTCGGAGCAGTCGGTGGCCGCGATGCTCACGCCGCAGGTCCACGTGCCCGGGGGCGGGGGCGCGCGGGCCGACCGCTGGGGGCTCGGGGTGGAGCTGTTCGGCTGGGGCGCGTTCGGCCACGACGGCGGCACACCCGGGCAGAGCACGTTCTGGCGCGTCGTCCCCGAGTCGGGCTTCGTCATCGCGATGAGCGGGAACGGCGGCTCGTTCTCCGGCCTCATCGCCGACGTGGCGCGGCCGGTCATCGAGGAGGCGACCGGCCTGACCGTGCCCGCGCCGCCCCTGCCGCCGCAGGCGCCGAACCCCGTCGACGGCACCCCGTACGCGGGCCGCTACACCGGACCGCAGCTCGGCTACGAGGTCGCCGCCGCCGCAGACGGCCTGGACGTCACGCTCATCCCCGGCCCCTTCATGGAGAGCATGGGCGCCACCCGCACGACCGCCCGCTACGTGCACCTCGACGGCGAGTCGTTCATCGCCGTCGAGGCCGAGGGCGGCCGACACGATGTGGTCACGTTCGTGCTGCGGGACGGGAGAGCCGCCTACCTGCACAACGGCCGGGCGGTGGCCCGTGCCTGATCGGCGCGAGGCGTCCGCCGCCGTCGGCCGGTCGCGCTGACGCCGGTTTCCGTGGATTATCGTGAGCCCGTGAGGAGCCGCCCCCGAGCCAGCCTGGGACGGATCCTGCAGGACCTCGGCACCACCGTCCTCGACGTGGCGGCCTCACCCGGTGACCTCGACACCGAGGTCACCGGCGTGCACATCTACGACCCGCTCGACGAGCTGATCGTCCCCCCGGGCGGGATCGTGCTCGCGGTCGGCGTGCGGGGCGTCGCGGAGATCTGCTCGGTCATCGAACGTGCACGCGCCGCCGCGGGCGTGGTCGTGAAGCTGCCGGTGGACGTCGACGAGCAGGTCCGCGCCACCGTGCTGGAGACCGGCGTCGCCGTGCTCGGCCTCACCCGGGCCGCCTCGTGGGCGCAGGTCGCCGCGCTGCTGCGGTCCCTGCTGGCCGAGGCCGACCTGGCCGAGCCCGGCCAGGGGCCGCAGGGGGACCTGTTCTCGCTGGCCAACGCCGTCTGCGCGCTCCTCGACGCGCCCGTCACCATCGAGGACAGGTCGTCGCGGGTGCTCGCCTTCTCCGGCCGGCAGGAGGAGGCCGACCCGGGCCGCGTGGAGACCGTCCTCGGCCGCCAGGTGCCCGATCGCTACCTGCGGATGCTCGACGAGCTGGGCTTCTTCAAGCAGCTCTACCAGAGCCGCGAGCCCGTCTACATGGAGCTCTCGGACGAGGGCGTGATCAACCGGGCCGCCGTGGCGGTGCGCAGCGGCGACGAGATCCTCGGCTCCATCTGGGTGGCCGTGCGCGAGCCGCTCAGCGAGCAGCGGCAGCGCGCGCTCGCCGACGCCGCCAAGATCGTCGCACTGCAGTTGCTGCGCGAGCGGGCCGGGGCCGACACCCAGCGGCGCCTGCGTGCCGACCTGCTGTCCACCGTGCTGGCCGGCGGCGGCGACGCGCCCGAGGCGGCCGGGCGGCTGGGCATCGCCACCGCCCGGCTCTGCGTGCTGGCCGCCCAGCTCGTCTCCGACGACGCCGCCGCGGACCCCGCCCGCGGCGAGAGCGACCGGCAGCGGTTCTGCGACGCGCTGGCCCTGCACGTCGCCGCCATCCATCCCAAGGCCGCCGCCGCGCTCATCGGCTCCGTCGCGTACGCCGTGCTGCCGCTGCACTCGATGGGCGACGAGGAGGCGCGGGCCGTACGGGTGGCGGAGAGCTTCCTGGCCAGGGTCGGGCCCCGCCACGCCGCCAACATCGGCGTGGGCCGGCTGGCCGCCAGCCTCTCCCAGGTGGCCAGATCGCGCGCCGACGCCGACCGGGCCCTGCGCGTGCTGCGCGCCCGCGGCACCGCCGGTCGGGTCGCCGGCTACACGGCCGTGCACTTCGAGTCGCTGCTGCTGCAGGTCGCCGACGTGGCGGCGGCGGAGGAGCAGACGCCCACCGGGCCCTACCAGCGGCTGCTCGACCACGACGCCGAGCACGGCACCGAGCTGGCCCCCACCCTGCGGGCCTATCTGGACGCGTTCGGCGACGTCAACGTGGCCAGCGCCAGGGTGCACGTGCACGCCAACACCTTCCGCTACCGGCTCAAGCGCCTGGTCGAGATCAGCGGCCTCGACCTGTCCGACCCCGACGCCCGGCTCACCGTGATGCTGCAGATGCGGATCTTCGGCCGCTAGCACGAGCCGCCCCGGCTTTTTCGTGTGCGGGCACATGGTACGAGATCTGCGCAGGCAGGAAGGTTGTGGCCATCCCCCCGGTCGTCTGGAGTCCCCATGACCAAACCCGCAGTCGCGGCCCTCGCCGGGCTCGCTCTGCTCACGGCCGCGTGCGGCGGCACGACGAGCGGCCCCGAGCAGCAGGGCAGGCCTGCCACGGGCGGCACCTTCACCTTCGCGATCCCGGCCGACCCCGGCGCCCTCGACCCCGCCATGGGGGTGCTGTCGGTCACCAACAACGTGCTCGCCCTCGCCTACGACACGCTCGTCTCCGTCGACGAATCAGGGAAGATCGTCCCCGCGCTGGCCGAGAAGTGGGACATCAAGCCCGAATCAGTCACCTTCACCCTGCGCAAGGGCGTCACCTGCTCGGACGGCTCCCCGGTGACCCCCTCGAACGTGGCCGACAACGTCAACCACATCGCCGACCCCGCCGCCAAGTCGCCCATCTACGGCGTGCTGGTGCCCGTGGGCATGAAGGCGGCGGCCGACGACGCCGCCGGCACCGTGACGCTGTCCATGCCCGAGCCGTTCAGCTTCATCCTGGAGAGCACGCGGATGATGTACATCGTCTGCGGCAAGGGGGTGAAGGACCGCGCCTCCATCGCTCGGGCCACCTCCGGCAGCGGGCCGTACCAGCTCGCCGAGGCGGTCCCCAGCGACCACTACACGTTCAAGGTCCGCCGCGACTACACGTGGGGTCCCGCCGGAGCCACCGCCGGGGACCTGCCGCAGACGGTGGTGATGAAGGTCGTGCCGAACGAGCAGACCGCCGCCAACCTGCTCATCGCCGGCTCGCTCAACGGCTCCGTCTTCCTGGGCGCCGACCGGTCCCGCGTCGAGGCGTCCCCGGGCGTGAACAAGCGGTCGGTCTCCGCCAGCAACGGCCAGTTCTTCTACCACCAGGGCGAAGACCGGCCCGCCCGGGACCCGGAGGTCCGCAAGGCCCTCACCCGGGCGCTCAACCTCCAGGAGCTGGCCGGCATCGCCTCCGGCGGCACCGGCAAACCGTCCACCGGCCTGGTGCTGGAGCCGCGTCCCTGCCCGGGCGACTCCGTCGCGGGCCACGTGCCCGGTTACGACCCCGCGGCCGCGGCGGCCGCGCTCGACGCGGCCGGTTGGAAGCTCGGCGCCGACGGGTTCAGGGCCAAGGAGGGCAAGCGGCTGAGCCTGCGCCACATGTACGCCACCACCCGAGGTCCCGGCTACCAGGCCGCCGCCGAGTACATGGCCGCGGCGTGGAAGAAGCTCGGCGTCGAGGTGAAGCTGAACGGAGTGATCGACACCAAGCTGTCGGAGTCGCTCAACGCCACCCAGGACTGGGACGTCGTATGGCTGCCGATCGGCGTCACCCTGCCCAGCCAGCTCGTCGGCTTCCTGTCGGGACCCGCCGCACCCAAGGGCGCCAACTTCGCCCACCTGGCCAACAAGCGCTACGAGGAGCTCGTCGCCAAGGCGAGCAAGCTCCCCGCCGCCGAGGCCTGCCCGACGTGGCTGGAGTCGGAGTCGGCCCTGTTCGAAAGCGCCGACCTGGTGCCCGTGGTGGACAACACGGCGCTGCTGGCCGGGAAGGGGGCCACGTTCCGCGCGATCGCCGGAAGCCTGGTGCCCACCTCCATCCGCCTCACGCAAGGAGACTAGTGAGCGATCCCCGGACCCCGGGCAGCCCGCCGGGGAGCAGGGCGCTGCGGGTGGCCGTACGCCGGATCGTGCGGTTCGCCGTGTCGCTGGCGGTGCTGCTGGTGGCGTCGTTCGCGATGATCCACCTCATCCCTGGCGACCCGGTGCGTGCCTCGCTCGGACCGGCCGCCCCGGTCGAGCTGGTCCAGGCGCGTACGGCCGCGCTCGGCCTTGACCGGCCCCTGCCCGAGCAGTTCGTCACGTACGCCGGTGACGTTCTGACCGGCGACTTCGGCACCTCCTTCCTGACGGGGGAGGCGGTGGGCGACGTCATCGCGGCCCGCCTGCCGAACACCCTGGCCCTGGCCCTGCTGGCCACCGCCGTGGCGCTGCTCGTGGCGGTGCCGCTCGGCATGTGGGCGGCCGTACGCACCGAGAACGGCCGCAACCGCGGCACCGAGCTGGCCTTCGGCACGGTCACCGGCACCGCCGTGGCCGTGCCCGAGTTCCTGTACTCGATCGCGCTGGTGGCCGTGCTGGCCGTCGGCCTCGGCTGGTTCCCGCCCGCCGGCAAGGCCGGGCCGCTCACGTACGTGCTGCCCGTCGTGGCCCTGGCGGCCGGGCCGATCGCCATGATCGCCCGGATCACCCGCGTCGAGACCCTGCGCGAGCTGGGCACCGACTACGTGCGCCTGGCCCGCGCCAAGAGGCTGCCCGCGGCCCGGCTGCACCTGCGGCACGTGCTGCCCAACACGCTCACCGCCACCCTGACCGTCGGCGGCCTGCTGCTGACCTCGCTGATCGCCGGCAGCGTCCTGGTGGAGTACGTCTTCGCCTGGCCCGGACTCGGCCTGAAGATCGTCGAGTCGATCACGCAGAAGGACTACCCGGTCGCGCAGGCCGTGATCCTCGTGTACGGCGCCATCGTGCTGATCGTGAACCTCGTCGTGGACCTGGTGCTCGGCGCGCTCGATCCCACCTCGGAGATCAAGGAGGTCTCGGCCTGATGCGGGCCACTACGACCGAGGCGAGGTCCCGGGGCGGCGTGTGGCGCAGCGCCCCGGCGCTGATCGGCGGCGCGCTGGTGCTGCTCATGGCGGTGCTGGCCGTGGCCGGTCCCATCATCTGGGGCGAGGCCGCGGAACGCATCGACGCCGGCGCCATCCTCCAGGGCGCCTCCGCAGAACACCCGCTCGGCACCGACAACCTGGGCCGCGACCTGCTCGCCCGGGTCCTGGTGGCGGGCCGTTACTCGCTGGCCCTGGCGCTGGCGGCCACGCTCATCGGCGCCGTCGGCGGGGTCCTGCTCGGCGTGCTCCCGTCGGTGCTGCCCCGGCGGGCGGCCCGGACGGTCTCAGACGCGGTCAACGCCCTGGTGGCCTTCCCCGGCCTGCTGCTGGCCATGTTCACGGCGACGGTCACCGGGCTCGGCGCGCGCGGCGCGGTGCTCGGCATCGGTGTGGCCATCGCGCCCGGATTCGCGCGGCTCACCCAGACCCTGGCCGCCTCGGTCGCCGGCGCCGACTACGTGGCCGCGGCCCGCATGCTCGGCGTGCCCCGCCGGCGCATCCTCGCCCGGCACATCCTGCCCAACATCGCCGAACCGCTCATCCTCAACCTCGCCCAGTCGCTCGGCGGCGCGCTGCTCGGCCTGGCCGGCATGTCGTTCCTGGGCCTCGGCGTGCAGCCGCCGGACTTCGACTGGGGGCGCCTGCTGTTCGACGGATTCGCGCGGATCTACCTCACCCCCGAGGTCGCCCTCGGCCCCGCGGCGGCCGTCGCCCTGGCCGGCATCGGCTTCAACCTGCTGGGCGACACCCTGGCCAGGGCCGCCGCCCGCTCCCCGGCCGGGCAGCGCGACACCGTCCGCACCGAGCCGCCGCAGCCCGACGGGGAGCCGGACCCGGACGCCGTCCTCGAGGTCCGCGACCTGACCGTCGCGTTCCCGGGCGGCTCGGCCCCCGTACGCGGGCTGTCCCTGACCGTGGCACCGGGGGAGATCGTCGGACTGGTGGGCGAGTCCGGCAGCGGGAAGAGCCTGACCGCCGCCGCCATCGGCGGCCTCGTTCCCTATCCCGGCACGGTGACATACGGCCGGCTGCGCATCGGCGGGGCCGGCGTCGCCACCATGTCCGGCAAGGAGCTGGGCACCGCGCTCGCCATGGTGTTCCAGGACCCGATGGCCTCGCTCAACCCCGCGCTGAGAGTCGGCGGGCAGCTCGCCGAGGTGGCCGTCGTCCACCAGGGCGCGAGCCGCGCGGACGCCCGCCGCCGCGCCGTCGACCGGCTCGGCCACGTCCGGCTGCCCGACCCCGCCAGGCACGCCGCCCAGCATCCGCACGAGCTGTCCGGCGGCATGCGCCAGCGCGCGGTCATCGCCATGGGCCTCATGGGCACGCCACGCCTGCTGGTCGCCGACGAGCCCACGACCGCCCTCGACGTGACCGTGCAGCGGCAGATCCTGCGGCTGCTGCGCGAGGTCGTCGAGGAGACGGGCGCGGCCCTGCTGTTCATCTCCCACGACATCGCCGTCGTCGGCGAGCTGTGCGACCGGGTCGTCGTCATGTACGCGGGCCGGGTGGTCGAGGAGCTGCCCGCCGACCGGCTGGCCGACGGCGCCGCGCACCCCTACACCAAGGCGCTCATCGCGTCCCTGCCCGACCTCGACACCGACCGGAGCCGCCCGCTGGCCGGCATCCCCGGCACCCAGCCGGCCCCGGCGCAGGTCGGCGTGGGCTGCGCGTTCGCCGGCCGGTGCGCGCTCGCCACCGAACGATGCCGGACGCGACGTCCCGAACTCGTCGTCCACGGCCCGCGGCAGCGGGTCTCCTGCTGGGAGGTCACCTCGTGAGGATCGAAGGGCTGACCGTGCGCTACGGCGGCTTCACCGCGGTCGACGACGTCACCCTGGAGATCCCCGACGGCCACGTCGTCGGCCTGGTCGGCGAGTCGGGATCAGGCAAGTCGTCGCTGGCCAGGGCCGTGAGCGGGCTCGTGCCCTACACGGGCCGGATCGAGGGCGCGCCGCGGATCCAGCTGGTCTTCCAGGATCCGTACGCGTCGCTGGACCCGCGCATGACGATCGGCGAGACGGTCGGGGAGGGCATCGAGAGGCGCCGCCGCGCCACGGAGGTGCCGCGCCTGCTCGGCCTCGTCCGGCTGCCCGCCGAGCTGGCCGGGCGCTACCCGCGCGAGCTGTCGGGCGGCCAGCGGCAGCGGGTGGCGATCGCCCGCGCCCTGGGCGGGAATCCCGCCCTGCTGGTCGCCGACGAGATCACCGGCTCGCTCGACGTGTCGGTCCAGGGAGCGGTGCTCAACCTGGTCCGCGGGCTGCGCGACGAGCTCGGGCTGTCCATGTTGTTCATCTCGCACAACCTGGCCGTCGTCCGGTACGTCGCCGACACGATAGCCGTGATGCACCGCGGCCGGATCGTCGAGCACGGGCCCGCCGAGCAGGTCGTCGGCGAGCCCGCGCACGACTACACGCGCGCGCTGCTGGCGGCGGTCCCACGGCTCAGAGGGTGATCCACTCGGTGGAGGTGGTCACCTCGTCGAGCACCTCCGGGATCGGCGCGACGCCGAGCCCGGGGCCGGTCGGCACCTCCAGGTGCCCGTCCGCCAGCTCGAACGGCTCGGTGAGGTCGGTGGCGTAGTAGCGGCGCGATCCCGAGGTGTCGCCCGGCAGGGTGAAGCCGGGCAGCGCCGCGAGCGCCACGTTCGCGGCCCGGCCGAGCCCGGTCTCCAGCATGCCGCCGCACCAGACGGCGATCCCGCCGGCCCGGCACAGGTCGTGGACGCGGCGCGCCTCGAGGTAGCCGCCGAGCCGGCCCGGTTTGATGTTGATGATGGAGCAGGAGCCGAGGGCGATCGCCGCCGCGGCGTGCTCGGCCGACTCGATCGACTCGTCCAGGCAGACCGGCGTCCTGATCCGCCGGGCGAGCTCGGCGTGCTGGACGAGGTCGTCATTGGCCAGCGGCTGCTCGATGAGCAGCAGGTCGAACGCGTCGAGGCGGGCCAGCCGCCGGGCGTCCGCCAGCGTGTACGCGGCGTTCGCGTCGACCTGGAGCAGCAGGTCGTCGCCGAACCGCTCGCGTACGGCGCGCACCGGCTCGACGTCCCAGCCGGGCTCGATCTTGAGCTTGATGCGGACGTAGCCCTCGTCGAGGTAACCCGCGACGGCGTCGAGAAGCTGCGGGACGGAGTCCATGATGCCGACCGACACCCCGCACGGCACCCGGGTCCTCGCCGCACCGAGGAACCGCCCGAACGACTCGCCGGACGCCCGCAACCGCGCGTCGAGGACGGCCGTCTCCAGGGCGGCCTTGGCCATGCGGTGACCCTTGATCGGCTCCAGCGCGCGGCCGACGTCGTGGACGCCGAGCGTCCTGGGCAGGGCGGGCAGCAGGAAGCGGCGGATGACGTCGGCCGCGCCGTCGGCGTACTCGGAGGAGTAGCGGGGCTCGGACATGGCCACGCATTCGCCCCACCCCTCGCCGTCCGGTGTCACGACCCGGACCAGCAGGACGTCGCGGGCGGTCTCCGTGCCGAACGAGGTGCGGAACGGCGCCACGAGCGGCATCGCGATCCGCCGCAGCTCTACTCCGGTGATCTTCACGCTCTCTCCACTACATAGAACGACTTCTCGCAGAACCCGGTCACCCGGCCGCCCTCGGACATCAGGCCGCCCAGCACGTCGCGGACGGCGTGCCGCCACGCCTTGGCCGCGCCCGGATCGGCCCGCCGCAACGCCTCGATGTCGGCGGGCAGGCCGACCAGCACCGTCGGCGCGTCGGCGCGCCCGGCGACGGGCCGCCCGCCCTCGTCCGCGAGCGCCACCACGGCGTGCTCGGGCACCGGGGTGACGGCCGGCTCCCGGCGGGCGAGGGCCTCGACGTGGGGTGCGGTGAGCGGCCAGACGGCGAGCAGGCGGTCGGACTCGTCGCCCTGGTTGATGGCGTCGTCCATGACGCCGTAGAAGCAGGGCAGGTACTCCTTGGGGCGGGCGCCGAGTTTGGCCAGGTTGAAGTGGGCGTTGCGGCGTACTAGGGGGTCGTAGGTCCAGGTGATGCGCTCCGAACCGCGTTCGAGGGCCCAGCGCCGCTGGTGCAGCTTCAGCTCCAGCCCGACGCCCCGCCGCACCGTCGTGCCGGTGATGTGGGAGTGGAACGTGTCGTCCGGGGCGAAGAACCCGACCGAACCGCCGACGAGCCGGTCACCGTCGAAGGCTCCCGCCACGTAGTTGCCGCTGTGCGAGAAGGCGCACATCAGCTCCAGCGTGACGGGCGGGTCGCCGCGTTCGAAGTGCCAGATCTCGTTGTACAGCCCGAGAAGCCGCTCGAACTCCACGATCCCATGAAGCTCCCTGACCGCGATCAACTTGCCGCCTTTCCTCCTGGATGTTCACTGGCGACGGTATGCGAGCGTGCGGTCGGCGTAATCGTGCCGGACAACCAAGAGCGGGCGCGCAATTCGTCGAAGCGCACGGGACGCTCGGCCTTCCGCCCCGACATGTCAGGGCTTTCTTCGATTTTTGGCGAAAGGGTATGGGCAAGTCGAAGATCTCGCTTTATATTACGGCGCAGAGCGGCGTTAACCCATGCATGTTCCAGCGAATGAGACCCGTCATCCGCCGATGGACCACAGATGTCCCCGGCGGAGTCGTACCCCCACGCCACGCCGGACGTGGCACCCTCACCGAGATGGGATGGGCCATGCGGAAATTACCCCTTTTATCCGTCTTACTGCTCACCGCACTCTCATGCCTCGCCGTACCGGTTCAAGCGCGTGCCGCGGTGCCACCGCAGGAGCCGGGCATCACCCTGCGCACCTACGACGTCCAGGTCGAACTGTCCAAGCTCTGCACGCTCAAGGCCGGTCAGACACCCAACGTGGACAAGCTGATGCCCACGATCGACTGGACCTCCGACGCCGACTTCGGCCTGGTCGACATGTTCGTGACCGAGGCCGTCGGCAACATCGCGATCCCCGCCGCGGGCTCGTACGAATTCCGGCTCACCAGCGACGACGGCTCCCGGCTGCGCATCGACGACACCGTCGTGATCACCAATGACGGGCGGCACGCGCCGATCGCCGTGGACGGCATGATCACCTTGACCGCCGGCTACCACGCGCTGCGCATCGACCACTTCGAGCACCTGTACGGCCAGCAGCTCAAGCTGGAGTGGAAGCCGCCCGGCGCCTCGGGGTTCGTCCTCGTGCCGAACTCGGTGCTGAGCACGGACGCGGACGTCGTGCGGGTCACCGCCCCCGGGCGCAAGGAGTGCGAGAGCGGCGCCGACTCTCCCGGCGACGGGCTGCCGCTGAACGCGGTACACCCTGACTTCACCCTCACCGACCTGCGGCCGGAGGGTTTCCAGCCGCAGGTGACCGCGATGGACTGGCTGCCCGACGACCGGTTGGCGATCGCCACGTGGGGCGGCTCGGAAACCAAACTCGGCGAGGTCTACCTGCTCGACAACGTCACAGGCAAGACCTCGCCCGCGCGGGTGACCGCCAAGAAGATCGCCGGCGGGCTGCAGGAGCCCATGGGCATCAAGTACGTGGACGGCAAACTCTACGTGTCGGAGAAGTCCCGGCTGGTGGAGCTGAACGACACCGACGGCGACGAGGTCGCCGACAACCTCAGGACCGTGGCGACCTGGCCGTTCGGCGGCAACTTCCACGAGTTCGCGTTCGGGCTGCTCTACCGTGGCGGCAACTTCTACCTCAACCTCTCCGTCGCCATCAACTACGGCGGCGCCACCACCGACCCGCAGCCGGCGCGGGACAGGGGCACGACCATCAAGGTCAACAAGGCCACCGGCAAGGTCGAGTACATCGCCGGAGGTCTGCGCACGCCCAACGGGCTCGGCTGGGGCCCGGAGGACGACCTGTTCGTCACGGACAACCAGGGCGGCTGGCTGCCGGCCTCGAAACTGGTGCACATCAAGAAGGACCGGTTCTTCAACCACTACACCAACCCCGACGGCCCGTTCGACGACAACCCGGTGAGCTCGCCGGTGCTCTGGCTGCCGCACAACGAGATCGCCAACTCTCCCAGCACCCCGCTGGTCATGAGGCGTGGCAGGTTCGCGGGGCAGCTGCTGTTCGGCGACGTCACCTACGGCGGGATCCAGCGGGCCTACCTCGAGAAGGTCAACGGCGAGTACCAGGGCGCGGTCTTCCGCCTCACGCAGGGACTCGAAGCCGGGGTCAACCGGATCAGCCTGGGGCCTGACGGCGCCATCTACGCCGGAGGTCTCGGCGCGGGCGGAAACTGGGGCCAGCCGGGCAAGCTCACCTACGGCCTGCAGAAGCTGACGCCCGGCGATGACAAGGCGTTCGACATCCTGAAGATGCGCGCGATCGAGGGCGGCTTCGAGCTGGAGTACACCCAGCCGCTGTCGGCGGAGACCGCCGCGTCCCTGGCGGCCAGGTACCAGGCCACCCAATGGCGGTACGCCGCATCCTCCACCTACGGCGGCCCCAAGGTCGATGAGGAGCCGCTGACCGTCACCTCTGCCAAGCTGACCTCCGGCGGGAAGAAGGTCACCCTCAAGATCGCCGGTCTCAAGGCGGGGCGCGTGGTGCACCTGCGGTCACCGCGCCCGTTCAGCTCGGCCTCGGGGCAGCCGCTGTGGAGCACCGAAGCCTGGTACACGCTCAACTCGCTGGTCGGCGGGCCGGCGACCGACACCACGTACGAGGCGGAGAGCGCCTCACACAGCGGCGGCGCGAAGCTGAACACCGACCATCGCAGCTATTCGGGCAGCGGCTTCGTCGACAGCTACCAGACCGCGGGAGCGACCACGCAGTTCGCCGTGCGGGCGGCCGAGGCCGGCACGTACCACGTGGGCCTGCGCTACTCCAACGGCCCGAACCCCGCGCCCGGCACCAAGTCGCTGAGCGTCTACGTCAACGGGACCAAGATCAGGCAGGTGCCGCTGCCCTCTACGGAAACGTGGGACCTGTGGGCCACGCGGGTCGAACCGCTCGCGTTGAAGGCGGGCGCCAACACCATCGCCTACATCTACGACAGCGGCGACACGGGCCACGTCAACCTGGACTCCATCACCGTGGCCGCGCGACCGGTGCTCGAGGCGGAGGACGCCGCGCTGCGCGGTGGCGCGAAGGTGAGCACGAACCGTCAGGGCTACACCGGCAAGGGCTTCGTCGACGGCTACACGACCGCGGGCGCGAGCACGTCGTTCACCGTGCGGACGGACTCACCCGGCCCGCACAACGTCGGGCTCCGCTACGCGGCCGACACCGGCACGTCGGTGAGCGTGTACGTCAACGGCGACAAGGTCAGGCAGGTGCGGCTGGCCGCCACCGACGGCTGGGCCGTCCAGACCGAGCCGCTCGACCTGAAGCGGGGCTCGAACAGAATCGCCTACAGGTACGACTCCGGCGACGCGGGACAGCTCAGCCTCGACCACATCACCGTGTCGAAGGCGCAGCGGATCACGCTGTTCGACGGGTCCAGCCTGGCGGCGTGGGAGAAACGGGCCGGCGGGGCGGCGACCTGGCCGATCGCGAACGGCTCCGTGGAGTCCTACGGCGGCGACATCCGCACCCGGCAGACGTTCGGCGACTTCAAGCTCCACGTCGAGTGGTACGAGCCGGACTACCCGCCGGACGTGACCGGGCAGCAGCGCGGCAACAGCGGCGTCTTCCTCCAGGAACGCTACGAGGTGCAGGTCCTGGAGTCGTTCGGTGACACCACACCGGCGGCCAACGAGGCGGGCGCGATCTACTCCAAGCGCGCGCCCGACCGCAACATGGCCACCGCCTCGGGGACGTGGCAGACCTACGAGATCACCTTCCGCGCGGCCCGCTACACCGGCGCGGGAGTGAAGACCGACAACGCGCGGGTGACGGTCGTCTGGAACGGCGTGGTGGTGCACGACGACGTGGCCATCGACGGCGGCACGGGTGACAACATCCCGGAGAGCGCGGCATCGGGCGGGATCCGCCTCCAGGACCACGGGGACGCGGGCGAGAATCCCCGCTTCCGCAACGTGTGGATCGAACCCGTCTCCTGACCCATACCGCCCGGCTGATCGGGGCGGACCGCCGCCCGCGCGGGAGTGCCCGCGCGAGCGGCGGTCGCCCTTGAGGAGGAGGTCGCTCGGCTCATGGGCCGGTGCGGTCCGGCCGGCGGCAGGAGGGCGAAGATCGGCGTCAGGCAGGATCCGACGGCCGCATCTCGTTTCTAGATTATGATCATGAAAGCAGATCTGTGTGCCTTCCTGAAGGCGGCCGTGCGCAGGCCCGCGGTGATCGGCGCGTTCGCGCCCACGTCCGAGATGCTGGCCGCGCAGCTGGCCGAGGTGGTTCCGAGGAGGGGCGCGCCGACCGTGCTGGAGCTGGGGCCCGGGACCGGCGCGGTGAGCGGCCTCATCAGGTCGCGCCTGCCGCGGGACGCGCGGTACGTCGCCGTCGAGGTCGACCGGGAGATGGTCGATCACCTGGTGGCGACCAGGCCGTGGCTGGAGGTGCTGCACCTGGACGCCGCCGAGCTGGACTCGCGGATCGGCGCGGGGCAGGTGGACGCGGTGGTGAGCGCGTTGCCGTGGACGCTCATCCCCGAACGGACGCAGGGGCGGATCATCGAGGCGGTCGCCAGAGTGCTGGCGCCGGGCGGGAGCTTCACCACGATCGCGTACCTGACCGGGACCCCGTTCGGGCCGGGCAAGCGGTTCCGGCGGCGGCTCGGCGCGTCCTTCGACGAGGTGCTGACGACCAGGACCGTCTGGCGGAATCTGCCGCCCGCGCGGACGTACGTCTGCCGGCGTCCCATCACACCCGGGCCGGACGGGCAGGGGGTCCCCCTTGGGCGGCTGAGAACCTGGCCGGTCAGGACAGGATCAGGGGTTCGCCGTTGGCGAGGACGTTCTTGAGTACCAGGTTCTCGACGTGCTCGACCACGCTCGGCGTCGCGGCGGCGCCGAAGTCCACGTCGCTCAGCGTGACCCCGCGGATCGGCGCGTCGGCGTACCCGCGCAGGTTGAGGGGCCGTTTCGCGGTCACCACGGTCATGTCCCGCACGTCGATCGTGCCCACGGTGGGGTTGAACCCGTGCCCCGGCCCCTCCTCGTAGTAGAAGTTGATGTCGATGACCGAGCCGCCGACCTGGCCGATCTCGATGTCCCTGGCGTAGAAGCCCTCGATGAAGCCGCCGCGCACGGAGTTCGTCTTGAACCGCAGCGCGATGTCGAGGTTGGGGCTGGACATCGCGCAGTCCCTGATGAAGACCTCGCGCACGCCGCCGGACATCTCGCTGCCGATCGTCATGCCGCCGTGCCCGTCGCGGAACGTGCAGCCCTCGACGAGGATGTGCTCGCTGGGGACGTTCACCCGGCGGCCGTCGGCGTTGCGTCCCGACTTGATCGCGACGCAGTCGTCGCCGGTGTCGAACGTGCAGCCGCGGATCACCACCATCCGGCTGGACTCGGGGTTGCAGCCGTCGTTGTTCGGGCCGTGCGTGTCGACCGTGACGTTCTGGACCAGTACGTTCTGCGACAGTACGGGGTGGATCTCCCACATCGGCGAGTTGACGACCGTGACGCCCTCGATCAGCACGTTGCGGCACCGATATGGCTGGATGAAGGACGGCCGCAGGTAGCCGCCCTCGCCGTACACCCGCTGCTTGACCGGCACCCCCTGCTCGGCCTGGGCGAACAGCGCGGCCCTCGCCTCGGCCTGGTGCGGCTCGCCCGGCTCCCAGCCGTAGCTGCCCGATCCCTTCCACGGCCACCAGTGATCGTTGTCCGCCTGCCCGTCGAGCACGCCGGACCCGGTCACGGCGATGTCGCGCTGGCCGTAGGCGTAGATCAGAGGGGAGTAGTTGAGCAGCTCGACACCCTCGAACCTGGTCGGCACCAGCGGGAGGTACGCCTTCGGGTCGGTGCTGAACAGCAGCCTGGCACCGGCGCCGACGTGCAGGTCGACGTTGCTCAGCAGGTGGACGGCGCCGGTCGTGAACCGCCCCTCCGGCACGTCCACATGCCCGCCGCCCACCTCGTGACACGCCCTGATCGCGGAGCGGATGGCCGCCGTGCAGTCCGTGACCCCGTCCCCGGCCGCGCCGAAGTCCCGGATGTCGAAGCGGCGACGCGGGAACTTCGGCCCGCGCACCCGCGCCGCGATGCGATCGGCCCGCTTCCACGGGTCGCCCGTTGAGATCGGAGCTGAAGTCGGAGCTGAGGTGAGGACCGGGGCGGCGAAGGTGGAGAGGGTCATGGCGCGCATGGCGTCGCGGCGGCTCAACACGGGCGGCTCCCTACCGGCTTGGAGGCACCCGGATCGTATGCCAGACCCGTTGCAGTGATCTAGACCAAACTCAGGGCGGCCCGCTGCGTCTCGCCGGAGGAACGGCCGCTGATGCTGGTCATCAGTTACCACCCTCGACTTCGATCAGCGTCGGATACACGACGCCCGATTCGGCGAAGATGAGTGCCTTCCTGGGATTGCTCGCCCCCGAGAAGGGTCAGCCGTTCGGTCCCCGTGTCCCGTTGTCGAGGGCCTTGCGGAGCAGGGCGGCCAGTTGGTCCTGTTCGCGGGCGCTCAGGTTGGCGATGGCGGCGCGGGCGAACTCGAAGGACTTCTCGAAGGCGGCGTAGAGGGCGGTGCCGTCGGGGGTCCGGACGATCTGCCGGGAGCGGCGGTCGTCGGGGTGGAGGTGGCGGCGGACGAGATCGCGCGCCTCGAGCCTGCGGATGATCTGGGTGATGTTGGACGCGTCGCAGCCGATCTCGTCGGCCAGCTCCCGCATCCCGATCTGCCGGGTGAGCCGTCCGAGCACACAGGCCTGCGCCACGCTCAGCCCGTGCTCCAGGGCGGCGGTCTCGTACGCGCGGTCGTAGGCGTCGACGAAGTCGAACATCGCCCGTTCGGCATCGGTCGACGCGGTGACGGGCCCCGAGGGTGCGGCCATGGGACCACTCTACCAAGAACTTGATGCACTCAAGTATGTGTGCCAAGGTAGGTACTTGATTGACTCAAGTATCTATGGAAAGGCGTTCCGATGACGGTCACCAGCAAGGGACGGGCGCGGGAGTGGCACCTGACGCGACGACCGCGAGCACAGGCGTCGGCCGGCGACTTCGCGCTGGTCGAAGCCCAGATTCCCGAATTGCGGCCCGGCCAGGTCCTGGTTCGTAACACACACCTGTCGGTCGACCCGTACATGCGTGGCCGGATGGACGACCGCCCGTCCTACATCCCGCCGTTCCCGTTGAACGCGCCGCTGGAGGGGGGAGCGGTCGGCGTGGTCGTCGAGTCCCGCGCGGACGGCGTCAAGCCGGGCCAGGTGGTCGAGCACTTCCTGGGGCTGCGCGAGGCCACCGTAATCGATGCCGCCTCGGTCGTCCCGATCGACACCGGCGATCTGTCCGCCGAAGCCCATCTCGGCGTGCTCGGCGTGACGGGCCTGACCGCATGGCTGGGCATCACCCAGGTGGCGTCGGTACGACCCGGCGACACGGTGTTCGTCACCGGGGCGGCCGGGGCGGTCGGAAGCATCGCCGGGCAGATCGCCAGGCTGCGGGGAGCCGGGCGGGTGATCGGCAGCGCGGGCTCGCCCGCCAAGGTGCGCCATCTGGTGGACGACCTCGGTTTCGACACCGCCTTCGACTATCACGGCGGCGCGGTCGGCGAGCACCTCGCACAGGCCGCGCCGGACGGCATCGACGTGGTCTTCGACAACGTCGGCGGCGAGCAGTTGGAGGCCGCGATCGACCGGCTGCGGGTCGGCGCCCGGCTGGCGCTGTGCGGGATGGCCAGTCAGTACGACGGCCGGGAGCCGTACGGCGTGCGGAGCCTGTACCAGCTGGTCACCAAGCGGGCGACCGCTCGCGGTTTCCTGGTCACCGACCACCAGGACCAGCTGCCCGCCTTCCGCGCCGAGGTGGGGTCCTGGGTGCGTTCGGCCGAGATCGTCCACCGGCAGACGGTGCTGGACGGCATCGAGCGGGTGCCCGAAGCCCTGCTGGGCCTGCTGCACAGCGGAGCGCCCACGATCGGCAAGGCCGTCGTCCGGCTCAAGGAGCAGGCATGACCCGCACGGTGCTGGTGACCGGAGCCCGGGGCAAGACGGGACGCGAGGTGGCCGCCCGGCTGCGCCGCTCGGGGGTCCTCGTCCGCGCCGGGTCGTCCCAACCTGCTGGTACGACGACCGCCGGGACCGCTCAGGTCCGGTTCGACTGGCATGACCCGGCGACCTGGCGCGAGGCGGTCGCCGGCGTGGACGCGATCTACCTGATGCGCCCCGACCTTCCCGCCGCCCCCGAACTCGTCGCCGGCGCGGTCGAGGCGAACCCGGACGCGCAGGTCGTCCTGCTGTCCGAGCAGGGCGCAGAAACCCTCTCGCCGGACCACTGGGTGCGCCGGGTGGAGGACGCGGTCGTCACCCGGGCCGCTTCCTGGACGCTGCTCCGTCCGTCCTGGTTCCACCAGGTCCTGACCGATCCCCGGTTCTACCGCGACGCCATCCGGGACGACCGCGTCCTGAGCCTGCCCTCGGGCGGTGCCCCGATCGCGTGGGTGGACGCGCGCGACATCGCCGACGTCGCCGTGGCCGTGCTCCGCGCGCCGGAGGATCACCACGGCCGGGCCTACACGATCACTGGTCCTGAGCCGGTTCCGGTCGCGTCCGTCGCGCGGGAGCTCTCCGCGCGCCTCGGCCACCGGGTCCGCGCCGAGGACCCGGCCCCGGAGGACACTCTCCACGGCCTCGACCCCTGGACCGCGGACCTTCTCGACGATCTCTACCGACGCGTCCGGCACGGTGGCTTCGGCGAGCTCTCCCCGGCGGTGAAGCAGATCACCGGACGCGAGCCCACGTCGATGGGCGAGTTCATCGGTGCCCACCTCGACCGATGGAGGGCAAACCCGATGCCCGCCCCGTAGCCTCGACGAACCTCGGCCGTACGTCGACCCGGGCCGCCACGGTGATCCATCTAGCGCATGCGCAGGGCGATGCCGCGGCCGGCGAAGAACGACTCGAACACGTCCATGGGCAGGCTGGCGCGGCGGGCCCCGGGGGTGTGGCCGGAGGGGTTGTGCAGGTGGATCAGGCCGTGTTCGTGGCCGGTGATGAGGACCAGGTGCCCGCCCCGGCCGGGTGCCGGCAGGTCGGGCCGGCGGATCTCCCAATGGACCGAGGCCATCACCAGGTGCCCGTCGGCGAGCAGGCCGGGGAGTTCGGCGGCGGCCAGGTGCGGGTGCACGTCCGCGTGCAGGCGGTGCTCGGCGCGCACGTAGTCGGCGAACGGGGCGTAGTACAGGCCCTTGATCTGGCCATCGGCGTTTTCGACGTAGCCGCCGTAGGCGCGGCAGCCGTGCAGGAGCTCCAGCAGAGGCGGGGCGTGCCCGTCGCGGTGGTCGAGAACCATCTGCAGACAGGCCATGCCACAGCAGTGCCGGCACCACAGGGCGTACTCGGCCCGGGTACGTGCTCCCGACAGTCGCCATTGCGGGTCATCGGCGGGATCGGCGCCGTCGTAGGCGATGGCGCCGATCCGCTCCGCGCTCATGTACTGGGTGAACAGGGCGACACCGTCATGCAGAGCCTGTCGGCCGCTGCCCGCTCCAGGCGTGCAGGCCTGACACCCCATGATCTCCCCCAGCAGTCTCGGCACGGCTGTGCCCCCGGACAGGACCACCTCGATTGTGCCGGAAACGATCTCGATCCGCCCGCGCATCGCCGCCGGCCTCGACCATCTCGGCTTCGGCCACCGCCTGATCCACGCCGACCGCTACAGAGGGTTGCCGCGCAGCCAGGCCAGGACCTCACCGGCATGCTCGCCCGGCGGGAAGATCGGATAGAAGACGTGCTCGATCACACCGTCGCGGATGATCAGAGTCAGCCGCTTGTACAGCGTCAGCCCGCCGGTCTCGAACGTGGGCAGCTCCAGTGCCCGGGCCAGGCTCCGCGCAGGGTCGGAGAGCATCTGAAACGGCAGGTGAAGCCGCTCGACGGCCTCCCGCTGATAGTCAGGGTCCTGGCTCGACAGGCCGAACACGCCGACCGCGCCGGCGGCGAGCAGGTCCTGATAGTGGTCGCGGAAGCCGCATGACTCGGGGGTGCAGCCGCGTGCGCCGGGGATCGAGTCCCAGGCGTCGGGCAGGTCGGTGCCGGGGCGGCCGGTGAGCGGGTAGATGTAGATCACCGTCCGGCCCGCGCCGAGCGCGTCGAGGTGGGCTGTCGTGCCGCCGCTGTCGCGCAGTTCCAGATGCGGCATCTCCGTGCCGGGCAGGTGGGTGGCCGCGCCGTCGTCCTCGGGGACGGGCAGTCCGGCGGGCAGGCTCGTGTAATCGGTCATCAGGCACTCTCCTTGAAGAACCCTAAACCTTGCCCTTCAGGGCAAGGTCAAGCCCCCCGTCAGCCGCGGCCGCGCGGCAGCGTGAGGGCCGCGGCCGTCGTGGCCGCCAGCATCACGGCCGCGACGCACAACGCGACCCGCAGATCGACGATGAACTCACCCCGGTCCGCGACCAAGGCTCCGCAGACGGCCACGGCGAGCGCGCCGCCCGTCTGCCGGAAGGAGTTCAGGACCCCGGCGGCCATTCCGGCCCGGTGCGCGGCGATGTCGTTCAGCAGGACGGCGGTCAGGGACGGCACGGCGAAACCCAGGCCGAGGCCGATCGGGATGAGCATCGCCGCGATCACCGCTCTGCCGGTCCCCGCGTCCATCCAGAGCAGGCCGAACAGCGCCAGCGCGAAGACCGCCTGCCCCACGGCGATCGGCACCCGCGGCCCGAAGCGTGCCGCGGCCCTGGCCGAGGCCAGGTTGGCCACGGCGATCACGGCCATCATCGGCAGGAACGTCAGCCCCGCGGCCATGACGGACAGGTTCAGAACGTCCTGGAAGAACAGGCTCAGCACGAACACCAGCCCGTAGAACGCGGCATTGACGACGAAGCCGATCACGACCGAGACCTTCACCGTACGCGAACGGAAGAGGTCGAGCGGGACCATCGGCGCGGCGGTACGCGCCTCGATCATGATGAACGCGGCCGCCGCCACCGCGGCGAGCCCCAGGCAGCCCAGCACCACGGGCTCGCCGAAGCCGTGCTCCCCTCCGTCGATCACCCCGAAGGTGAGCGCCGCGAGCGCGACGATCGCCGTGAGCTGGCCGTACGGATCGAGCGGCGTGGCACGGCGCGGCGAGCGCTCCGCGCGGGTCAGTACGGCGAGGGTGGCGATGCCGACGGGCAGGTTGACGACGAAGATCGCCCGCCAGCTCAGTGTGCTGGACAGCACCCCGCCGACCACCGGGCCGGCGGCGATCGCGACGGCTCCGCTGACCGTCCACAGCGCGATGGCCCGGGCCCGTTCGGCCGCGTCCGGGAAGGCCTGCCGGACGAGGGCCAGCGAGGAGGGCAGCATGATCGCCGCCGCGCTCCCTTGTACCAGGCGGGCGGCGATCAGCTCGCCCAGCCCCGGCGCCAGCGCGCAGGCCGCCGAGGCGAGCGTGAAGGCCGCGACGCCGGTGCCGAACGCGCGGCTCGCCCCGATGCGGTCGGAGAGCGCACCCGCGGAAAGCAGGAGCGCGGCGAACATCAGCGTGTAGGCGTCCACGATCCATTGCAGTCCCGCCGTGCCGGCGCCGAAGGCCCGCCCGATCCCGGGCAGCGCGACGTTCATCGCCATGGCGTCGAGGTTGAGGAGAAAGATGCCCATGAACGTGGTCGCGAGGATCAGCTTCGGCGTGGCCGGGCGTCGCCGGGCGTCCTGCGGCGCGCGGGCCGGTGCGGGAGTGGTCATGCGTCCAGGCTGGTGAGGAACGCGACGGCCAGGCAGACCGTGGTCTCCCGGGGTGCGCCACAGGGGGTGTGACAGGGCCTGGCTACGGGCCGGACCGGTGATAACCCGCTGGCACAATGACGACATGACCGAGTTCGGGAAGTTTCTACGGGCTCGCCGTGGCGGCATCCGCCCGGCGGACGTCGGGCTGCCCGCCGGGACCGGCACGCGCCGCACACCGGGTCTGCGCCGCGAGGAGCTGGCGGCGCTGGCCGGTGTGAGCATCGACTACTACGTACGTCTGGAACGCGGCAAGGAGACCCGTCCGAGCCCCTCCGTGGTCGAGGCGCTGGCCGACGCGCTCCGCCTCAACGAGGACGAGCGCGGCTTCCTGCGCGAGCTGGCGGCTCGGGCGGCGCGGCGCGCGCCCGAGCCCCGCCCCCTGCCGTCGCAGCGGGTCCGTCCGACCGTCAGGCAGCTTCTGGAGACGCTCCGGCCCAACCCGGCGTACGTCGTGAGCCGCACCAACGACCTGCTGGCGGCCAATCCCGGCGGGTTGCGGCTGCTCCACGGCATCACCGACTGGCCGGAGCGACAGCGGAACACTGTCCGCTACACCTTCCTGCACCCGGCCGCCCGCGAGCTGTGGACGGACTGGGAACGGAAGGCCAAGGGATGCGTCGCCCAGCTCCGGGCGATCGCCGGTACCGACCCGGATGCCCCGGATCTCGCCTCACTCGTGGGTGAGCTGATCGTCAAGAGCCCCGACTTCAACCGGCTCTGGGAGCGGTACGAGGTACGCACGATCGGCGACGGCGAGAAGACGCTCCGGCACCCGGAGGTCGGCACGATGACGCTCTCGCACGAGGGCCTGTCCCTGAACCGCGCACAGGGCCAGCGCCTCATCGTCTACATGGCGCCGCCCGGCAGCCCTGACCACGACGCGATGACCCTCCTCGACCTCGCCGCCTCCACCTCGTCGGGCGGGCCCGGCGCGACGGCACCCGTCTCACCCTCCTGAGCCCACTCCCGTGGTGAGCCGGACCGGACCCGGACGCTCGATGTGAACTTCCGTGACGCCGCCGTCAGCGGACGTCGTAGGTCAGGTGTGTCGCGGTCGAGGTCGGGGTCACGCTCCGCTGCACCAGCGTGCGCGGCGTTCCGCCGGTGAACAGCGGCGTTCCGGCGCCCAGCACGACGGGCGAGAGGTGCAGCGTCAGCTCGTCGACCAGCCCGGCGGCGAGCGCGGAGCCGATCGTGGCGCCGCCGCCCATGAGGACGACGTCGAGGTCCTTGCCGCTGCGCGACGAGGCCGCCTCGGCGCGCTCGCGTGCGGCGGAGACGGCGTCGGGCAGGCCGGTGGTGACGAAGGTCCAGTCGAGGTCGGTGAGCCGCACCGACTCCGGCGGCGAGCTCGTCACGACGACGAACGCGGGCTTGGCGACCTCGCCGGCGCCGTAGCCGGACGTGTCGTCCCAGCCGTGCGGCCCGTCGACCACGTCGAAGAGCCGGCGGCCGAGCACGACGGCGCCCGAGCGGGCGGTCGCCTCGCGCAGGATCCGGCGGTCGTCGGGGTCGTCGGAGAACGCCCAGGTGTGCAGGGCCTCCCCGCCGGTGCCCAGGCCGTTGTCCGGGCCGGGGCCGGGCCCGGTGACGAAGCCGTCGAGGGAGACCGAGATGTCGGCGATGATGCGAGTCATGCCGGGGTAGACCCGATCCGCCGCCCGAACTCATCGGCCCAAAGGGGTCAGGTCGATCTCGGGCACCCATGCCCCAGGGTCGGAGGGGGCGGGAAGCGGGCACGGCCGCAGGTGCCGCAGGAGCGCCCGCAGCAGCGGCCGGGGGTTGCGCCGATGCCAGACGATCGACCAGGGCATCAGCGGCGTCGGCTCGACGATCGGGATGCGCCGCAGGCCGCTCCCGGCCGGGTCGATGCTCATCTCGCCCAGCCCCACCGCGTTCTTCTCCGCCAGGAACTGCTCCACGAGATGCCGCTGGCCGATGGCCGGAGCGTTGAAGCGCAACGGCACGCCCAACCGGTCAGCCAGCCGTACGAGATAGCCACGCCACTCCGCCGCGCCCGCCGGGTCGGGCATCGCGATGCCCGCCTCGCGCAGGTCGGCCGGGCGCAGCACGTCCCTGGCGGCCAGGCGGTGATCCTCGGGCACGAACGCGTGCAGCGGCTCCAGCCGCACCAGCCGGTACGCCAGCTCGGCCGGCCAGGGCGCGGGCGTGTCGTGCACGCGCCCGAACGCGGCGTCGAGCTCCTGCCGCCGCAGGGCCGGCAGCGCCACGGACAGCCCCTGCCGCATGCTCAGCTCGATCCGTACGCGAGAGTCGCGCTCACTCGCCTGGCGCACCATCCGCAGCGGGGTGAACCGCTCGTCGTACACGTCCACCCGCAGCGGCTCGTTCGCCGGGCGGACCGCCTGGATCGCCCGGTCGAACGCGGAGACCGCCTCACGTGCCCGGGGCAGCAGCCGCTCACCCGCCTCGGTCAGCTCCACGGCGCGGGTGGTCCGCTCGAACAACGGCACCGTCAGCGCCTCTTCCAACCGGCGAATGCGCTTCGACAGCGCCTGCTGGCTGATGAACAGCCTCGCGCCGGCCCGGCCGAAGTGCAGCTCCTCCGCGGTGACGACGAACGCGCGCAGGCCCTCGATGTCAGCCTCCACGCCTCGAGGGTGGATTGAAAACCGTTGGTTGTCAATCCACCGCAGATCGATGTTGGACACCACGGGCCGCCTGCGAGTTTGCTGGTCTCTCACCGAAGGGGGCATGAGATGAAGATCGTGGAAGTTCGTCCTGAGTTGCAGCTGATCCTGCTGGAGTTCGGCCAGGCGTACCTCTGGAACGACGCGGGCGCGCTCACGCTGGTCGACACCGGCGTCGCCACCTCCGGCAGGGACCTCGCGGCGGCGATCGAGCGACTGGGCCACCGCAAGAGCGACGTCAGGCACGTCGTGCTCACCCATTTCCACGAGGACCACAGCGGCGGGGCCGCCGAGATCAGCGGATGGGGAGACGTCACCGTACTGGCCCACCGGCTGGAAGCGCCCGTCATCCGCGGCGAGAAGCCCGCACCTTCGCCCTGCTTCACCGACGAGGAGCGCATCCTGCACCGCGACCTCGGGGCCCACCTGCTGCCCGCCGCGCCCTC
Source organism: Nonomuraea sp. NPDC005650 (assembly GCF_040605375.1). Taxonomy (NCBI): domain Bacteria; kingdom Bacillati; phylum Actinomycetota; class Actinomycetes; order Streptosporangiales; family Streptosporangiaceae; genus Nonomuraea; species Nonomuraea sp. NPDC005650. The sequence continues at coordinate 136,546 of NZ_JBEXCR010000028.1, read as the reverse complement.
GTGCCGCGTGGACCGTGAGCTGGAGGACGGTGACATGATCGATTTCGGTGGTGGCGCGCATGTGATCCACACTCCCGGGCACACCGACGGCAGCATCGCGGTTCACCTGCCGCGGTTCGGGGTGCTCTTCACCGGAGACACGGTCGCGCACGTCAACGGGCAGGTCATGCCCGGGGTGTTCAACCTGGACCGCGCGGAGTTGCTCGCCTCCTTCCGCAGGCTCGCCGGGGTCGACGTACAGCTGGCCTGCGTCGGTCACGGCGAACCCCTCCCTGACGCCCACGCGGCCCTCACCGCGGCCGCGGCGGCCCTGCCCGCCTGAACACACACCCCGCCGCACCGCCACACGCCGGCCGGCAGCGGACTCGGCGTCATACTCGGTTGCAGCTCTCAACGACTGTGAGGTCAACCATGCCGGGCACCACGCTCCGCCACGCTTTTCACGTCCCCGCTCCGCCGTCCGCGGTGCTCGCGCACCTCGGCGAGCCGTCGAACTACGTGGGTTTGTCGCCGCTCGTGGTAGCGGTGCGCGACGTGCGCCGAGAGCCCGGCGAGACCCGGTTCGTGGCCGTGGAGCGGTTCCGCTTCCTCGGCTTCGTGACGTACGACAACCTGATCGAGGTGACGTTACGCGCCACCGAGGAGGGCATCGAGGGCGAGGTGGACAGCCCCGGCGGGGTGCGACTCGGCTACCGGTTCGGGCTGGCCGAAGACGGCGTGGGGACCGCGGTCGAGGACGTGCTGACGGTGCACGCGACGCTGGGCCCGGTGCTGCGGTACGCCGCCCGCAAGGCCCGCCAGGTGCAACTCGCCCGCGCGGACATCCTCGCCGGGCGAGCTCCAACGCTGACCTGAACTGCTGCGTAGAGGGCCGGGGCGAAAGCCGAGCGCGAGCTCGCACCTGACCGGATCGGGCATGAATTGTCGGGTACGGCACCATGGTTCGTTCCTACGGTGGTGAGGCAAGCAAGGAAGGAAGGTTGGAAGCGTGCTGGAAGGGCTCAACGCGGCCTTGGAGTACATCGAGCGCAACCTCGACCGCCAGATCGAGGGCGCCGAGCTGGCGCGGGTCGCGGTCACGTCGGAGTACCACTTCCGGCGGCTGTTCTCCGCGCTGGCCGGGATGCCGCTCTCGGAGTACATCCGGCGCCGGCGGCTCACCATCGCGGGCGCGGAGGTGATCGGCGGCTCGGAATCGCTGCTCGACATCGCGATCCGGCACGGTTACGGCTCCGGCGAGGCGTTCGCGCGCGCGTTCCGCGCCGTTCACGGCGTGGGGCCGGGCGAGGCCCGGCGCTCCGGCACGGCGCTGCGCTCCCAGCCACGCATGTCCTTCCGCCTCATTGTCGAAGGGAACAGCACTATGCGATATCGGATCGTGGAGAAGCAGGCATTCACCCTGGCGGGGCGTAAGGCGCGGGTGTCATTGGTGCACGAGGGGATGAACCCGGCCATCGTCGCCTTCGTCCGCAGCGTCGGCCAAGAGACGCTCGACCGCATCGAGCGACTGTCGGACCAGGAGCCGCGCGGCATCGTCAACGTGAGCGACAACCTGCCGGACAGCCGCGAGGAAGGGGTGGAGCTCGACTACTGGGTCGGCGTGGTGACGGGCGGAGAGACCTCCCACGACCTGGACACGCTCGCCGTCCCGGCGGGTACGTGGGCCGTGTTCGAGATCTCCGGCGCCTTCCCGCAGGCGCTGCAGCACCTGTGGCGGGACGTGTACACCCAGTGGTTTCCCGCCAACCCCTACCGCAGCCGACCGGGTCCGGAGATCTCCGCCACCCGGTTGTCCGACGACGGGACCCAGGCCGAGGCCGAGCTGTGGATCCCGGTGGAGCGAGTGCCGGCGTAACCGGTGCGGGCTCCCGGTCCCGATCGGGAGCCCGGCTTCGGCAGGCCGTTCGCCGGGCGCATCAACCCCGGTTGCCTGCCGCGCTGCCACTCCACCTGCCCTGGATCCATGGCGACGGCCTCCCGATCTGCGCCTGCCCGGTGGTGGCCGGAGGCCGTGGCACCGACGTTCGCCTTGGCCTTGGACCTGCTCGCCTGCCAGAACGGCCGCGGCCGAGCGTCACTTGTGCTCAGAGAGGAACGTGGGGATGTCGGCGCGGGTCGGGTAGTCGCGCAGGGGCGCCGGCCTGCCCTGCAGGAACGCGGTGATGACGGCGGCGGCTCGTTCGTTGTTGTCGTCGAGGCCGTTCCACATGCGGTGTCCTACGCCGGCCATGTACTGGGTGCGCTGGATGGCGGGATCGTCGGCCAGGATGGCGGTGGCCCATTGACGGACCTGTGACGAGCACTCGGCGATCATCAGCATCGCGGGGGTCCGGGAGCGCTTCAGCTGGGGGGCGATGGAGGCTGAGTCCTTGATCGTCTGCTGGATGCGCAGGCTCGCGGCGGGGCTGAAGGAGAAGTTCCGCGCGGTGTCCTCGGTGGGGATGCGGTGTGCGTCCCGCGCGCAGTAGGCGGAGGCGGTGTCGCCGCCGAGATCGGCGGCCTTGAAGGCGTTCACGCCTTCGGCCTGGCTGATCAGGCCGGTGTCGGGGGCGAGGAGCCCGAGCTGGATGAGGCCGAGGGCGACTGCGTAGCGGGGGATGCGCGTCGCGCGTGGCCCGGTCATGGCCGGTGCGAGGCCGCGTGCCGAGGCTCGTCCCTGGTGGCCGCCGACCTGCGCGGTGGGGCCGTCCATCGGGCCGGGCTCGGCGATGATCGCCCGGTGCACGCGGGCGGCGACGCGCGGGGCGGCCAGGGCCCGGGTGAGCACGACCGCGCCGGCGGAGAAGCCGAGGACGTCGACCGGGCCCTGGTCCAGGCGGTCGACGAAGGCGGCGAGGTCGCTGACGGATCGGGAGATCGTGTACTGGCTCATCGGGAGCAGTCCGCTTCGTCCGGCGCCGGCGTGTTCGTAGGCGTACACGTCGTGGCCCTGTCGTGCCAGGAGCTGCAGGAACCGATGATCGAGCACGGAGATGCCGCGGACGGGCCCGCCGTGCAGGTACACGAGGGGCCTGGGGTGCCGGGCGGCGCCGGGGGCGGGCGGGTAGTGGTAGACCGCGACCCGGCTTCCCGTGGCCAGGTCCCATCGTTGAGTCGCCACGAACGGCAGATCGGGCGGATACCGCCGCTCGGTGGGCACGCTGGGAACGCAGACCGACGCCGTCAGCGCGGCGGCGACGACCACCGGCAGGAACGCTTTGAGCCGGGCGGACCAGGCACGACGGCGGCCCCGCCACAGCGCGGCGGCGGTTCCGGCGGCGAGGGTGACCAGCCACGCGGCGATCCCCGAGCGCGCCCCGTCGGTCAGGACGACCAGTACGAGAAACCCGCCGGCCAATCCCGCGACGGCAGCCGCGGCCAGGATCAGGCGCCCGGTGAAGCGGAGAAGATTCGGCATCACAGTCCTTGCGATAGTTTCCAAACGCTGTTTCAAAACAACGTTAGCAGTTGGACTAAGCTGGTCGTCATGGGAAGGCCGAGGACCAACGACGACACCGTGAAGGACCGGCTCATCGTGTCCGCGACGGAGATGTTCGCCACCCGTCCACGGGAGTTGATCACCATCCGCGGCCTGGCCGCCGCCGCCGGGACCTCGACCGCGGCGGTGTACTCACTGTTCGACGGCAAGGACGCGCTGATCGCCGAGGTGCGCGGCAGGGCGGTCGCCGGGCTGTTCCTGAACCTGTCGGCGGTGCCGTCCTCCGACGACCCCCTCACCGACCTCTACGCGCTCGCCGTCGCCTACCGGCGATGGGGACGCGAGCACAGCCACCTCTACACGGTGCTGTTCGGTGGCGTGCAACGCTTCGACCCGTCCGGCGAGGTGGGCGCCGCCGACCCCGTCCGGCCGCTCATCGAGGCGATCGATCGCGCCCTGTCGGCGTCCGTGCTCACCGGCGACGCGACCTCCATCGCCCTGTCGCTCTGGGCGACCCTGCACGGACTCGTGACCCTCGAACTGGCCGGGGCGCTCGACACCGCCACGGCCGAGAGCACCTTCCGACCGGCAATCCTCGCCACGCTGCGCGGCTGGACCACCCATCCGGCCTGACCCGGTCGCCCGTCCCTCTGCCTTGACGGTGGCGGGCGCGGACCCGCTCAGAGCCCACGGCGCTCGACAGTTCGTAAGGTTGTTGACGTCGTCGGTGCGTGTACGGACTTGTACGGATGATTCGGCAGGGCTTCACCGGTCACGGGGTTCTCGTCAGCGTGGTTCCAGGAGCGACCCGTCGCGGAGCGCACGGCTTCGCGCGAGCAGAGAGGAATCCCGTTGCCCAGACTCATCAAGGCCGCGTTCGCCGCGGCGCTGTGCGGCGCCATCGTGCTGACGGTCACGGCCGCCGACGCCGTGTCCAGCTCCCAGACCGGCACGCAGACCAGCGCGCAGTCTTTCACCGGGGAGAGCAGCCCCTGGACCGCCCAGACGTTCGGGAGCTGGGGGAACATCCCGACGGCGTCTGTCAACGTCACCGTGCCCTCGGGCACGACGCGATTCGTCGACGCCCGTTTCACCGCCGAGTCCATCTGCGTCGGCGACGCCAGTGCGTGGTGCTCCGTACGCATCGTCGTGATCAACTCCGCGGGGACGACCACTGAGCTGCAGCCGGTCACGAGCACGGACTACAGGTTCGACAGCCCCGGTGGCGCCGAGGAGGCGCACGCCCTCGAGCGTTTCTCCCCCTCCCTGGGCGCGGGCACCTACACCGTCCGGGTGCAGGCCCTGCGGATCACGGGCATCACTCAGTTCACCCTGGACGACTACTCGTTCGCGGTCGGCCTCGTCGAGCCCTGAGGCGTGACGAGATAGTGCCAGGTCATCAATAGGTCCCTGCGGACGTCTCCGCAGGGACCTATTGAGGCGTAGCAGGTTGGCCGACGGCGACGGCGTGCTCCGCCTGATTCGGTGCGGGCACGTCCAAGGTCGTTGCCCAATCGAAGCCTCCTGTGATGCCGGCCGGCCTCCACCCGCGGGCCCCTGTTGCCCAAGCTGACGCATTGGGAACCGGCAGTCGACCATGTCGGCCAACGGCGATCGGGTTGTGAACGAGCACCGCTGCTCCGGCCGTAACCGACGCGGCCTCCCGCCCTGCCGCGGCAGGCCCCGGCATCCCCGCCCGATCGCTCTGCTAATAGCACCGTCATTGCCCCGCGTGGTGCGTACTCAAGTGCGGAGCCGCCGGTGAGGCTCGATCTCGCGACGGCGGGTCGTGGTCCGAGCAGGCCATTTCTGGGCACGACCTCGGCAAGCGGCAGGCAGCCCCGACCACTTCGCCGCACCCATAACCGCGCAGACGGAAAGATGACTGACATGGCACTGATTCTGGTCACCGGGGCATCCACCGGGCTCGGGTACAACACGGCGAACGCGTTGGCCGATGACGGGCACGACGTGGTCGTCCATGTCCGCAACCAGGCCCGTCTCGCCGCCGCAGGTGACGCCGCCCGTTGGAAAGGCGTCGTCATGGGGGATTTTGCCGAGCTGGACGAGATCCGCGGCGTTGCCCGGCAAACGTCCAGGTTCGGCCGCTTCGACGCCGTCATCCACAACGCCGGCACCATGAACTCTCCCGAAGCGATCACCGTCAACACCGTCGCGCCCTACATCCTGACTGCCCTGCTGGAAAAACCGGCCAGGCTCATCTACCTCAGCAGCTCCATGCACCGAGCCGGCTCCACCGACCTGCGACGGCTGACCGCCGGCACCGGCTCCTACAGCGACAGCAAACTGTGGGTCACCACCCTCGCGCTCGCGGTCGCGTCCCGGTGGGCAGGAACCTCCAGCCATGCCGTCGACCCCGGGTGGGTCGCCACGCGGATGGGCGGCGCCGGAGCACCGGATGACCTGACCGCCGGGCACCAGACCCAAGTGTGGCTGGTCACCCACCGCGACGTGACCCCGGGCACCGGCGGCTACTGGTACCACCAGCAGGCGCAGACACCACACCCCGCAGCGCAGGACGAAGAGTTCCAGGCTCACCTCATCGAAGTCCTGGAGAGCCACACAGGCGTCCCGCTCGACTGACCATGACCCCGCCGCCCCGCAGCTCGACCGCCTCGGCGGCCTGCTCCGGTGCCGGCGAACGGCGACCTGGGCGAACGCGCTCCTCCAACGGCCGGACGCGGGCCTCGCGGAACCACTCGCGGCCATCGTTACCTTTAGGCGTCCCGGTACAGGTCCCGGATCTCGGGGAGCTGTCGGAAGCCGGCTGACTTGTAGGTGGCGACGGCGCCGACATTGGAGCTCGGGGTGCAGACGATCGCGCTCGACGAGCCCAGCTCCTGGAGTGCGGCCGCCGCGGCGACGGTGATCGCCCCGCCGTAGCCGCGACCGCGATGTTCCCGGTGCACGCCCATCGGCTCGAGCAACCCGGGCTTACCCGGACCGGCCGACCACACCGTCACCGCCGCCACCGCGTTGCCCTGGTCGTCGTACGCGACCAGACACCGGGCGTCGGCGTACGGCGATCCAGCCGCCATCGCGTGCCAGCGCTCGTCCGCGAACGTCGACCCGTCGAACGACGCCCGCTGTAAGGCGGTCCGCACGTGCGCCTGCTCCGGCCCGATCACCTCGATCCGCACGCCTGGCTCCTTCACCGGCTCCGTGAGGTCGCGGCGCAGCGGCGTCCACGGCTCGTCGGTGTTCCAGCCGTCCTTGAACAGCAGATCTTGGACCAGTGCGCCCGCCGGCGCCTCGACGTACACCTTCTTCGCGATCAGTACGCCGCGCTCCGGGTCGGTCATGTCCTCGACCAGTTGCCGCGCCAGCTCCTCGTCCTGCTGAGCGTCTCGCGCGATCGTCAGCCGCAACAACTCGGGACGGTCCAGCAGCCCGACGGCGAGAATCTGTCCGTCCCGGCTCCACGTCCGGACCGCCGCAGCCGTCGCCTTCGCACCGAACCGCCAGAACCAGCCCAGGTCCCCCGGATGCAGTTGCATCGGCGCCCCGTCGTACTGCCACTCCCGCAGCACGCTCACAACCTTGCTCAGCCCGTCGACTCCCGGCTCACGCAACACAATCGCCATGCTCCCGATCACACATCACCCCACCGACGGTCCGCACCGGGTTTTCGGCCGGCCGGCGTGGTGGGGAATCGGGAACGGGACACGAGGCGGGCTCAGTGATGTCGAAAGGCCCTGTAGCGCGGTGATTTTGAGTGGGCCTTCCAGGGTCTGGCTGCTGAGCTCGCGACGAGCCGCCCGCAGGCGCTTCGCGAGCCGGGGCACCTTTGGCGAACCGGCCGGTGAGGTAAGTCCTGGGCGGTCCGGCTGCAAACGCGGGCATGCCCCGCGAGTTTGCGGAGCAACGAAAGGGGTGTTCAGCAGACCCCGAGGACGGTTGCCCTGCACCTGGGGGTGGACCGGTGTCTTCGCGGTCGACTCACGAGGGGCTTCGGGTGCGAGCCCTTTGCCCGCGCTACTTCAGATCGGCGAGATCGAGGCCTTGGCGCCTGCGGGGCGCCTCCTTCTAGGAGATCTACATTGTAAAGGGCGCGGGTTGGAGCAAAACCCCACCAAAGACCCAAACGCAAGACCCGCCCCAGGGCCAAGTGCAACCGAACAGCTTCCAGATTGGCAGGGGCCTCGACAGGGACGGCGTTTGCGGAGGCGGCTGCCGTCTCGGGTCCTGGCGATGAGGTTGACCGCGGCATCCCGCATCAGTCCTGGGACTGACCTGCACAATCACCCGTCAGTCTGATGTGCGGAAGCGAAGTCGAATCTACACTCGGCGAAATGGTCACCCTTGCGTCTTCCTGGCTGCGCGACCTGTCGCCCCGCCGGGTCGATCTGGCCGTCACCGTCGCCGTCACGGCGGCCACCGTGGTGCCCCTGCTGCTGCCCAGCCCTCGCGAATGGTGGCTGGTCGCGCTGGCGTTGCTGGCGTCCGTGCCGGTCTACTGGCGGCGGGCCGCGCCGATGACGACGGGCATCGTGGTCGGGCTCTCCATGAGCACGATGGTGATGTGGGTGAAGCCGCTGCTGCCGTACGGGCCGCTGGTGTCCGTGTACACCGTGGCCTCACTGGCGACCAGGACTCAGCGCCTGGTGGCCGCGCCGATCATCGCCGTGACGGCGCTGGGCTCGCTGGCCTTGCCGCACGAAGAACCGCAGGTCTACCGCTACCTGGCCACGGCGCTGGTCTCCGCGTACGCGCTCGGCACCGGCGCGCGGGCCCGCCGTGCCCAGGCCGCCGAGGCGGAGGAGCGCGCCCGCAGACTGGCGCGGGAGCGCGACGCCGCGGCCGTCCACGAGCGCGCCCGCATCGCCCGCGACGTGCACGACATCGTGACCCACTCGGTGGGGCTCATGGTGGTGCAGGCCGAGGCCGGGCCCGTCGTTCTCAGGTCCGATCCCGCGCGGGCCGAGAGCGCGTTCAACGCCATCGGCGACATCGGGCGCGGGGCTCTGGCGCAGTTACGCGGCCTGCTCGGCACGTTGCGTTCCGGCGACGAGGAGCCAGGGCTCGACACGCTGCCCCAACTGGTCGAACGGATCAGGCGAACCGGGCTGGACGTCCTGCTCCTTCACGAGGGCGCCCCCCGTCCCGTCCTCGACGAGGTCGGCGTGGTGGTCTACCGCGTGGTGCAGGAGGCGCTGACGAACGTGCTGCGTCATTCGCGGGCGCAGCACGTGACGGTGCGCCTGGCCTGGCGTGACGACGATCTGTCGGTGGAGGTCGCCGACGACGGCGGCTCCGCGCCGCGCGGTGGGGAGGGGTACGGGCTGGTCGGCATGCGCGAGAGGGTCACCGCCTGCGGCGGCACGCTGCGGGTCGGGCCGGGGCCGGGTGGGTTCGTGGTGTCCGCCGAGCTTCCGGTTGGATGAGCACATGGTGCGCGTGCTCATCGTCGACGACCAGGACCTGTTCCGCGCGGGTTTCACCATGATTCTCGACGCGCAGCCCGACATCACGGTCGTCGGGGAGGCAGGCGATGGCGACGCGGCCGTGGCGGCAGCGGTCGCGCTCAATCCTGATGTGGTGCTGATGGACATGCGGATGCCCGGAATGGGCGGCGTGGAGGCGACCGAGCGGATCTGCGCGGCGACGTCGGCGAAGGTGCTGATACTGACGATGTTCGACGTCGACGAGTATGTGTATGGCGCGCTGCGGGCAGGAGCGAGCGGCTTCATACTGAAGGACATCCGCCGCGACGAACTGGCCCACGCCGTGCGCGTGGTGGCGGCGGGGGAGTCGCTGCTGGCCCCGGCGATCACCAGGCGTCTCGTGGAGGATCTGGTCAGGCGTCCCGGCCACGGCGTCGCCCCTCGGCTGGCGGCACGGCTCGACCTGCTGACCGATCGTGAGGCCGAGACCTTGCGGCTGGTCGCGCGCGGCAGTTCCAATGCCGAGATCGCGGCCCAACTCGTTGTCAGCGAGCACACCGTCAAAACGCACGTCAGCCGCATTCTGGCCAAGCTCGGGCTGCGTGACCGGGTGCAGGCCGTGGTGTTCGCGTACGAGTCGGGGCTGGTCGTGGCCGGAGAGTAGTCCTCTGGGCTGACGCCGAAGTTCGCTCCCAGGTCCGACGACTCGAGGGCACTCCCGGGGCCAGGATCGTCGCCATGAAGATCTGGAAAGCCATGGCGGCCGTGACGTTGTCGGCGGCGCTGTTTCACCTTGGCACGGGGCTGCACCCGATCGCGTGGTTCACCTGGCTCGCGCCGCTTCCCGTGCTTCTGCTGGCGCCGAGGGCCGACGCGCGCACGGCGCCGATCGCGGGCTTCTTCGCCTGGGCAGTGGGTCAGGCGGCCATGTGGCCGTACTTCCTGGACGTCGTCGAGATGCCACTGCCCGTCGTCGCGGCCAGCCAACTGGGCACGGCGCTGGTCTTCGGCCTGACGGTCGCGGCCTTCCGCGCTCTCCTCCTGCGCGGCCGCCCGCTGTCGGCGGCCGCGGTCGTGCCGGCCGCCTGGGTGGTCACGGAATACGCCGTCTCGCTCGCGTTACCGCATGGCGCTTGGTGGAGCCTGGCCTACACGCAGGCGGACGTCCTGCCCGTGCTGCAGACCGCGTCGGCGACCGGCGTCTGGGGCATGACGTTCCTGCTGATGGCGGTCCCATCGGCCATCGCCGCCGTCCTGCGCCCGGCCGCTCGGTCTGCCGGGGGCGAGGCGTCCGGGGCGCGCCCACGCTCGGACGGCGTCCGGGTGGCGGCGGTCTTCGGCGCCGTGGTCCTGCTGGCCCTCGGTTACGGCGGGTGGCGGCTGCGCACCGCACCCGCCCCTCGGGGCGAGAAGGTGGCGCTGGTCTCCACCGACCACCCGAACGACGTCACCGAGCTGGACTCCCCGCAGGGCCGCGACCTCGTCACCCGGTACGCCTCCCACATCGAGCAACTCGCCTCGAACGGCGCGCGGGTGGTGGTGCTTCCCGAGAAGACGTTCCTCGCCGACGACGACTCGCTGCCCGCGCTCACCCGGCCCCTCACCAGGATCGCCCGCACCTACCGGGTCGACGTGGTGGCCGGGCTGGTCAGGTCCAGGGGCGACGTCCTCTACAACGTGGCTCTCGACTTTCCCGCGGGCGGTGGCGAGCCCGTCGAATACACCAAGCATCACCTGATCCCCGGCCTGGAAGGCGATCTGCGCCCGGGCAAGGATCTGGTCTTCGCACCGGACACACGATGGGGCTTGATCATCTGCAAGGACCTCGACTATCCGGACCTCGTCCGTTCCTACCGGGCCGCGGGCGCGACCGCACTGTACGCCCCCGCCTGGGACTTCGGCGACGACGGCTGGCTGCACAGCCGGATCGCCGTCGTGCGGGGCGTGGAGAACGGGCTCCCGATCGCCCGCGTCCCGCGCGCCGGGCAGGTGACCGTCAGTGATCCCAACGGCCGCATCGTGGCGGAGGCGGCCACCACGGACGCCGAGTTCGTCACCGTCACGAGCGCCCTTCCCGCGCCCGCCGGGGTCACCCTGTACACGCGGCTCGGCGACTGGTTCGCCTGGCTCTGCATCGCCCTGCTCGCCCTCACCCTGGGCGCGCCATTATTTCGGCCACGACGGGCCGAGCAGGCCGCCCGGCCGAAGCAGATCTGAGCACGCGGTGCTCCACCGCCTCCCACTGGTGTGACAACTCTGGTATGAGCCCCTGGTCGTTCAGGCATGGCTGGCCGGCCATCAGCCATCCTCGGTTCATCCGCACCCCAGACGCCGACCAGCACCTCCTGGCTGAATCAGGGTGGAGGAATCGAACTGCCCGTCGTCGGAGAGCACGAGGTCGGTTCGGGCTGGGTGCCCGGCGGGTGGCGAGGGAAGCAGCGGGATGGCGTGCGCCAGGGTCGGCCGGAGCGGGTGCGCGGTCGCGGGGCGTCTCGGTCCTTGGTCGGGCGGGGCGGGTGCGGGGTCGCGGGGCGTCTCGGTCCTTGGGTGGCGGGCGGGCAAGGTCTGGTCCGGCTGAAGGACGGTGGTGGACTTGCCCCAACGGTGATGCGATCGTGCCGATGCTCATCGACTCGGATGGTTCGCTTGACTTCAAGCGGACTTTAAGCCGCAGGATCTCAGGCATGGACAAGACTCAGACGACAGGCCGTACCAGCGATGACACCGATGCGCTCATCACCCTGCTCGACATCGGGGACAACGTTCCCGGGGCGGGCGAGCTGCGTGCGCGTTCCTACGAGTTGCTCGGCATCGCGCCGGATGTGGCGGTGGTCGACGTCGGGTGCGGGTCCGGCCGCGCGGTCGCGGAGATGGCCGAGCGGGGCGCGCGGGCGGTCGGCGTCGACCTTGACGAACGGATGGTGACGGTGGCTGGCGGGCGCTGGCCTGCTGCGGACTTCCGGGTGGCGAACGCCTTTGAGTTGCCCTTCGCCGACGGTGAATTGCGTGGCTATCGGGCGGAGAAGGTGTACCACGTTCTGGACGACTCCGCCCGCGCGGCCGGTGAGGCGCGGCGTGTGCTCGCCCCTGGCGGGCGCATCGTGCTGATCGGGCAGGACTGGGACACGTTCGTCATCGACGCCGACGATGCCGCGCTCACCCGCACCATCGTGCAGGCTCGCGCCGACCTGGTCACCGACCCGCGCGTCGCTCGCCGCTATCGCAACCTTCTCCTCGACGCGGGTTTCGCCGACGTCACCGTTGAGGTACACACGTGGATCTTCACCGACGCGACGAGCGTGCCCGTGCTGGCCGACCTCGCCGAGGGGGCGCGCTCGGCTGGAGCGATCAGCGACGCGCAGGCCGAAGCCTGGGTCGCCGAGCAGCGTGAACGGGGTCGGTGCGGGCGGTTGTTCCTCGCGGTCCCGCTGTTCGTAGCTGCGGCCACGCGCCGATGACCGCCCGGAGCGCGGGGCGGAGCTGGTCGGGGCCCCGTTGGTACGGGCACAGTATCCAACGAAACGGAAGCCGACGCCGCGGCGTAGGTCGTCGGGCCATCCGGTGGCGGACCTGCTGGGGTGAACTCGAGCGACAGGGACCCGCGGGTCGCCGTCACCCGAGCAGCGGGCGCACGCCCACTCGGAAGGCGCCGGCCCTGCGCCACCGGAAATCCGTTTGAGCCTTCCTTCCCCGTTCCCGTAGGTTGCCTGCAGCCCCGTCGCCGTGAGGACAGAGGACAAAACCCGCGTGACCCCGCCTGCTCTTTAGACCTGACACCTTCTTCAGCTCACCTTCAAGCCGACGCTCCCGTCGGCTCTGCCGGGCTGCCCGTGTGCGCCCGGTCATACAGCGTTTGAGGCCGCGCGAAATCGGCCTCGTGTCAGGTCTAGAGAGATCATGTCTTCACAACCTCATATCGTGCTGCCCTGGGTCGTTCGTCGGACCAGGCTGCCTCTGCTGTCGTTGCGGTGCGTGGACTGCCGGTCGGAGTCGGCCACCACCGGCGAGGGCAGGTTCCGCGTCAACGCCAACGGCAAGCTGTTGGACGTGTGGCTGCTGGTCCGCTGCGTGTTCTGCGATCGGACGAGCAAGCTCACCGTGCACGAGCGGGCGCCGGTCGGATCCTTCGACCCGACCGAGCTGGAGCGTTACCACGACAACGATCCGGAGCTGGTGGCGTCCACGCTGTTGGATCCGCTGCTCGCCCGGCGCAACCGCTTCACGCTGGACTGGAAGGGGGCTTGGCGGCTGGATGCCTCGTCGGAATGGCTCGACGAGGCGTGGCCGGTCCGGGTAGAGGTCGTCTTCGAGGATCCGGTGCCGGTGCGCCCGGAGCGGCTCATCGCGCAGGGGCTCGGCCTCAGCAGGAACGAGGTGCTGCGCCGGATCAAGTGCGACATTTCGTTGCGCCGTTCGACGAGCTCCGGGTTCACCTTCACCGTGATGGCAGGGGACTAGCGGGGACGTAGGCGCGGCGCGCGATCCCCGCAAGCGTCCGTACGAAATCCGCTTCGTCCAGCGGCGGCTCCGGTGGCACGGAGTCGCCGCTGGACGGCCATGGTGTGCGCCGAATGGGTCGGCGGAGGTTAACCTTCGCCGGCACAACTCTGGCGAACCCCGGGTGCGCAGTTCGATCGACCGAGGTCACCCGTACGTCCCAAGGCCGCCACCGGCGCGCATGCCGCGTCGATGTCGAACTGCTCGGCAACGAACTCCAGCACCTCCTCCGGCACGTGCCGAGCATCCGCGCGGTGCCCCACTGCACCGCCCACCCCGGCTTCGTCGCCGGATGGCGCTTGCTCGCCGGCGCCTTCATCGACGCCGAGCCGTCTTGTGGAGCCGAAGTCTTCAAACCGATCAGAATCAGTGAGCGGCCTGAGTCGGAGAGCGTGCGCCCTGGTCAGTTCGCGAATCGCGGTTTCCGCAGCCCAGACTTTTGCGATGGGCTTTCGGCGAGGTGGTGGCTGGGGTTTGCCGACGCGGCAGACTCGGCCGGGCCGCTCCTCTAGTGCTGAGCGGGGCGGGTGTAGGCGGGGTGGCGAGCGATGGTGCCGGGTTGTTGCGGCGTCGCGTTGCCGGCCAGGGCCTCCACGAGCCGGTCTCGTACGGCGCTCAGCTCGGCGATCCGCTCCTCCAGCGCCGCGACCTTTCTGCTCACCGCTTCCACACTGGGCGGGCAAGCCGGCCCAAGCGAGACTTCCCCGTTGTCCAGGCAGGGCAGGAAGCCCCTTACGTCCTGGGCGGTGAACCCGTTCGACAGCAGGAGCTGGATGTTGCGGACCTTGGTCGCTGCGTTGCTGTCGTACCGTCGATACCCGTTGGGGGCCCGTTCGGACTGGAGCAGACCCTGCTGCTCGTAGTAGCGCAGGGCCCGGACGGTGACGCCGCTCGCTCGCGCCAGCTCCCCGATCAGCACCATCCCAGTTTATCTCCGTTACCCCGCCGCCACGGAGAGGCCGCCGTCGACGCGAACCACCGTGCCGGTGAGGTAGCCGGCCTCGGGCCGTGCCACGTTCACGATCCACCAGGCGATCTCGCTGGGCTGGGCGATGCGGCCGAGGGGGATGCGTTCGATGAGTCCCTCGCCCAAGGCGGCGATCTGCTCCTGGGTGAACCCGGCGTGCGTCAGCACGGGTGTGGCGGTGATGCCGGGCGCCACGGACACGACACGTACGCCCTTGGGCGCGAGCTCGACCGCCCAGGTGGCCGTCAGGAAGTCGAGGGCCACCTTGGTCGAACCGTAGATCGAGTTGTCCGGCCAGCCGTACGAGGGCGGATTGGAGGACACGTTCACGATCGTCCCCTTCGCGGCGGTCAGGTGCGGCAGGGCTGCTTGAGCAAGGAAGACAGGCGTGAGGAGGTTGGTGGCGAGCTGCTCTTCGGCGGTACGGCGATCGATCGTCCCGAGCGCGGCGGGGCGGGTGATCGCGGCATTGTTGACCAGGACATCGATGCGGCCCAGCTGCTGCAGCGCCGCCTCGACGATCCGCTCGGGTCCATCGGCTGCTGCGCCGTCCGCCGCAAAGGCGCTGATCGAGGGATGCACGACAGCGGTCTCCTCCAGGCGGGCCGCGGTGCGACCGACCACGAGCACCTGCGCGCCTTCGGCGGCAAACTGATGAGCCGTGGCGCGGCCGATCCCCGTGCCGCCTCCGGTGATGACCACGCCCTTGCCGTCCAGGCTGCCCGGAATGTCGCCCATGGGAGTCCTCTCTGTCTTGCGGGTGAATGAACGTGACGCTAAAGGCTGACCTGGGGGTCAAGGTCAAAACGCAAGGCTCTGTGCATGTGCCTGGACTTCGTGATTGGTGACGTCCCTCGCCAGGGCCGCCGGGTTCGCCGGGTGCCAGGCGGCTGTCATGAAGAGGTGGCACCACCCGCGTTCACGACCGGTGCCCGTTGCGCTGCACCACACGCGTGGAGGGTGCGCTCGTTCGGGAACGCACCCTAAGCACCCTCACGGTGACCGCACTTGTCGGCACCAGGCTCGTGGCAAAGCTCCGGATACAGACCTTCCCCGACCGGCGGTTAGGCCCGGCCGCGGTCCCATTGCTTTGCGGATTCGGGCCTCACTCCGTCCCCGACGACCTCGAACAGTACCGGCCATCAGCTCGGTCTTCGTCGACGCCGCGCTACCGGCCCGGAACTCGGGCGCCGTCGGTTCCGACTGGTCGACGAGGCGTTTCTGCCCATGATGCGGCTCTGATCGGCCTCAATCGAGTAAGGCGCGGTCAAAGTCCACGTCGCCCGCGTCCTGGCCTGGTTCGGAGTGCGTACCCACATGCACGCGGTGATCTACGCCCTCGTCCAGAGCCAGCGCCGCGTCGGGCGTGCCGCTGACGGCGGTGCCGAGCGCCGCCGTCAGCGCGTTCTGCAGCCCGGCCAGGTCGTGGCCCAGCACCGCGGCCAGCGCACGGACGCCCTCGGGGTGGTCCGCGGCGCTCCTGGCCAGGGCGACCATGGCGCGCCAGGCTCGCCGGTCCGACAGCTTGCTCAGCAGGCGGGCGGCCGGCTCGACCGCCAGTCGCGTCTTGCCGGTCCCGGCCGGGCCGGAGACCAGGCGCACCGAGGTGGGGCCGGGCGCGGTCGCCCAGGTCACCAGGTCGTCCAGGACGTCCGTGCCGCCCGCGTACGGGACCGCGCGGAGCTCGGGAACGAGCAGGGTCAGTGGTGCGAGCGCCATGGGTGCCCTCCGCCGGGCCGGGTGCCGATTCGAGCATGCCAGCCCGCGTCCCGCCGCGGTAGGCCGCCCGCCGACGACGCCATGCACGTGCTCGCCGCCCTCGATCTGGCCATCGGCAAAGTCTGCTTCGGGCGGCTTGGGAGGTCACCGGTGTTGCCCGGTTCGATCCCGCACGGGGAGGTGGAGCCGAGACCGGGTGAGGTCGATGGTGCGGTGGGAGGGCGCGAGCCGGGTGGATGTGGCCGGGTCCTCACCCGTGCCGAGGCTGCGCTCCCAGCGGGGGTGCGATCCGCCTGCCACCAGCAGCCGGATGCGACGGCCGGCGCGGAAACGGTGCGCGATGGGGTCCAGCTCGATCCGGACTACGCCGTCCGTCTGGCGTGGGTCGATCCGGACGAATCCGTCGCTGACGTTGCGTGACCGCCCCTTGGGGTCCACCTCGCTGAGGCGGATGAAGACATCGGCGTGCGGCGTGTCGGAGTTGTGCGCCAGTTCGAGCCAGGGCGTGCCGATGACCTCGATCGCGTCCGTCAAGGGAGC
This sequence comes from Nonomuraea sp. NPDC005650, assembly GCF_040605375.1. Lineage (NCBI taxonomy): Bacteria > Bacillati > Actinomycetota > Actinomycetes > Streptosporangiales > Streptosporangiaceae > Nonomuraea > Nonomuraea sp. NPDC005650. The sequence continues at coordinate 120,000 of NZ_JBEXCR010000028.1, read as the reverse complement.
GCCGGTGAAGGCGAGCACGTCCGCACGCTCAGCCAGGGCGCTGTCGTTCCGGTACCCCCCGGAAGGGGCGAGCAGGCGCCCGCCCACGGTCGGGGTGGGGTCGGCCGGGTCGTAGGTGAAGTGGGCCGGCGGCGTGTCGTCGGGCGGGCGACGCTCGCTGAGCGCGCCCCCTGGCGCCAGATACAGGATCGGTGCAAGGGGTATTCGGGCCAGTCGGGTAGTTCGCGCCAGGTGTCGGCGCCGGTGACGAACATCCGCACCGGAGCCTGCCGGACGTCGCGCCGGACACCCGCTACGTGCCGGTCGAGCCAGTCCATGGTCTCCCGGGCGAGCATCGACATGCCTTGCGTGCCGGCTTGCCGGTGGGTCCAGGGCCCCATGGTCAGCGCCACCTCCACCCCGCGTTCGCGCAGGCGCGCGTACTGCTGCCGGGTCTGCGGCAGGAAGATGTCCTGCCAGCCAGACTGCAGCAGTACGGGCACCCGCACGCGGTCAAGGGCCTCGTCCAGGCGCATCGGCGCCCAGAAGGGGTCGGACAGGTCGCGGGCGCTCGCCCAGTTCTCGAACCACGGCGCCTTTCCGTCGCACAGCTCGTCCGCCGCCCGCGCCAGTGGCAGCGATGACATCGCAGGCGCCTGCCGCCGCCCGGCGGTGGCCATGCGCACGACGGCCCGTACGGCACTGAGGCGTTCCTGATACACCAGTTGCTCGCTCCAGCCGAGCCAGTCGCTGAGATTGAAGGCCCCGCCGAAGTAGGCGGCCTCGGCGAAGTCGTGCGGTGCGGTCTGGATCACTGCGGCGGCCGGCTCGGGCGGCGGGTCCATCAGCAGCGCCCACTGCGTCCATCCCAGGTAGGAGTTGCCGATGGTCGCCAGCCTGCCGGTGAACCATGGCCGGGCCCGCAGCCAGGCCAGCGTGTCCGCCCCGTCGTCGATCTCGTGCACCCACGGATTCCACACTCCGCCTGACCCGAACGTGCCCCGGCAGCGCACCAGCAGCAGGTGGTAGCCACGGCTGGGGAACTGGGCCCGGTACATGGCCGCGGTCACCCCCTCCCAGCCGTAGGGCGAGCGGATCATCACTGTGCCCAGCGAGTCCCCGACCGGGGCGTAGTGGTCGGCGAGCAACTCGACGCCGTCACGCATGGGGATGCGTACGCGCCGGTTGATCGTGTACTCGCTGGTCGCCGCGCGCAGCCCGAGACGACGGGCGATCATCCGGTTGACGGCCCGTTCGCGCCGGCCTGGCCGCACGTCCGGCCCTTGTACGTCCTGCACGCTCATGGAGTGTCATCACCACCGAGGTTCGTTCACTACAGCGGAAAGCTACGAGTCGCGTTCTTGCGATCGTTGCACTGGCATGAGGGCTGTCCGCTTCCTCCGGTTCCTCGCCGAGGATCTGGCGGAGGTCTTGTGCCGTTTCGGTCGAGGAAGACGCTAAGGCCGTGTTCCGGTGCGAAACAACTTGCAGAACCCGTATGCCCAGGTAAAACGCCATGTTTTGGTGTAATGAGCTTGTATCTGAGTGCAACAACGCAATCGGTGCACCGCGTCCGGCATGCGTCGGCGCTCGTTCGTCCAAAGGAGGGGAGCACATATCAGGAGGCCGGTTGACCGCCGAGGATCGCCGCCGCATCGCCGACGGGCTGACCGCCGGCCTGACCTACGCGGACATCGCCCGCCGGCTGGGACGGTCCCGGTCGACCGTCACCCGTGAGATCGCCAGGAACGGCGGCCCGCACGGCTACCGGGCGGTCCGTGCCCAGCACGCGACGAGCTGGCGCGCCCGCCGCCGCAGGCGCACGCCCCACAACGACGTCCCGCGCACCACCGACAGCCGTGACGCCCGCACGGCGCGGGAATTCGAGCGGGTGGCAGTCGTGCCTCCTGACGCCAGGGCGCCGCTGCAGCGGTGCGCGTGTTCGCGCACCTCCGTGGATGCCCTGCCGCTCGCGCCGCAGCCCAGGCTCGGACCTGTTGGGCCGGTGTCGGTGATCGTGACGGTCAGCCTCACTGAGCGGCCGTCGGAGCGGAGACTTCGCCGAGCATGAGCACCGGGCGCGGTCGCCTAGCGGGCTTCGGCGACCTGGCCGGATTCGCGGACGCACGAGTCGATGATGGCCCGTATGAGACCGGGGAAGCGGGCGTCGAGGTCGTCGGAGCGCAGGGAGTTCATCTTGGTGGTGCCCCGGTAGTGCTGGCGGATGACGCCGGCCTCGCGCAGCACGTTGAAGTGGTGGGTGGCGGTCGAGCGGGAGACGGGCAGGTCGAAGGCGCCGCAGCTGATGTCCTGGCCCGCGGTGGCGAGCTGGGCGATCACCGAGCGGCGAACGGGGTCGGCGACGGCTTCGAGCAGCTGCTGGAGGGTGACTCCGGCGACGGAGGGGTTGTCCACGGTGCGGGAGGTGGTCTTCGGGCGGGTCACGTGGCTCTCCTCCTCCGGCGATTGCGCTGACCCGTCATACTACGACGGGCGTCGAAGGAGCGGGCGGGCTCAGTGCCGGACGGTGACGACGATCTTGCCGACTTGAGTGTTGGACTCCATGTGCCGGTGGGCGGCGACGATGTCCTCCAGGTCGAAGACGCGGTCGATGACAGGGTTCAGCGCCCCGGAGGCGAGTCCGGTGTTGACGAACGCGACACCGCGGGCGAGGCGCTGCGGGTCGCTGGTGACCTCGAACAGCGTGTAGGTGCTGGTGGACAGCGCCGGGAAGCCCTGCGCGTTGGGCAGCGGGGTCGGGCGCGGGTCGAGCGCGCCGTAGACGACCAGGCGGCCGCCGGGTGCCATGCTCCGGGCGATCTCCTCTACGCCCGGCCCGGCGATCGGGTCGAACGCGAGCCGGACCCCGGCCCCGCCCGTGTGCTCCTTGACCGCGAGGGTGAGGTCTTCGTCGTCGGTGACGACGACGTGCGCGGCCCCGGCGTCCACGAGCTGCTGCTTCTTGGCCGCGGTACGGGTGGTGGCGATCGGGATCGCGCCGATGCGGTTGGCGGTCTGGATCGCGGCGATGCCGACACTGGACGACGCGGCGGTGATCAGGACATGGTCGCCGGGCCGGACGAAGCCGTCCTCCGCGAGCGCGCCGTACACGGTGATGTAGGCCATCCACACCGCGGCGGCCTTCTCCACCGGGACCGATGCGGGCCGGTGCACGGTCGCGGCGGCCGGGACGAGCACATGGTCGCCGTACGTTCCGTACTGCGACTGATGGAACGCCGGGACGACGCCGACCGGGTCGCCGGCGGCGAACCCGGTCACCTCCGGCCCGACGGCCTCCACCACCCCGGCGGCCTCGTAGCCCAGGCCGGAGCCGGGGAATCTCGGCTTGTCAGGGTAGGCGTCGGTCCGGAACATGATCTCGGCCCGGTTCAGGCCGATCGCGTCGACACGGATCCGCAGCTCGCCGGGGCCGGGATCGCCGACTTCGACCTCGCGCACCTGGAGCACCTCGGGGCCGCCGAACTCATCGAACCGCACTGCCTTGGACATGTCTCCTCAACTTCCTTCCCGGGTGTGACCGTTTCCGGCTCCATAGACAACCCCGAATTTCGACGGTTGTCAAACTACGATGGAAATCGAAATATACTGGTCGAACCCGTGAAGGAGGGCAGCCTTGAAGTTCGGATTCATCATGTTCCCCACCCGCGACGCGATCCCGCCCGGCGCCTTCGGCCGACTGCTGGAGGAGCGCGGGTTCGAGTCGCTGTTCATGCCCGACCACACCCACATCCCCGCCGTCACCCCCGAGCGCTACGACGTGCTCGGTCTCGCGCCGGAGTTCAAGAACGGCATGGACGCCTTCGTCGCGCTCGGCGCGATCGCCGAGGCCACCACTACGCTCCAGATCGGCACGGCCGTCCTGCTGGTCACCGAGCGGGACCCGATCGTCACGGCCAAGGAGGTCGCCTCCGTCGACGTCCTGTCGGGCGGCCGGATGAACTTCGGGGTCGGCCCCGGCTGGATCAACCAGGAGATGCGCAACCACGGCACCGAGCCAGCCACCCGGTGGAAGGTCATGCGCGAACGCGTCGAGGCCATGAAGGAGATCTGGACCGGCGACATCGCCGCCTACCACGGTGACTTCGTGAACTTCGAGCACGTCACCTCATGGCCGAAACCCGTCCGGCGCCCCCACCCGCCGATCCTCGTCGCGGGCAACGGACCCACCGTCGCCCGCCGGGTCGTCGCCTATGGCGACGAGTGGATTCCCATGGTGCGGCCCGGCGTCCTGGACCACATTGCCGAGTTCAAGCGGACTGTCCGCAAACCCGGCTCCGACGAGCCGATCCCCGTGACGCTGTTCGGCGGCGACATCGACGACGTCGCCGCGTACGCGGCCGCGGGCGTCGATCGTGTCCTGTTCTGGGTCCGTCCCCTCGGCACCGCCGCCATGACCAAGACCGTCGACGAGATGGCCCGAATCCTCGGGCCTCGGCTTCCCACGCTCTAGCGCCGCGACCGGCAACGTTCGCCCTCTTCCGCCGCGACCGATACGGCTCTGGGCCGACGCCCGATCCGCCGTTCGGTGCGGCTACCGTCCTGCTCAGGAAGGGTGGCGAAGCCGCGCGGGATCATCTTGCTGTGCTGGTGACCGGTCGTGTTTGTCACCGGAAGGTCCGCAGACTCGCGCGTTCTCCGATCGCGCAGCGGTTATGGCTTGATGGCCCGGGTGGCGAAGTAACCAGGCATGTACCGGGCGGTGGCATCCGCGTGGTGCGGGGCTTCGTCCAAGTGGGTCAGGGTGAAGCCTGCCGCGAGCTGGCCGCCGATCTGCCCGATGAGTGAGTGGCTGTATTCGATCGGCCCGGTCCCGTACGAGCGCTGCCGCTCGGCGTCTGGGAGATCAAGGCTGCTGAACGGGAGCTGATGGCGCACTATGAGCTCACCCCGCTCCTCCAGCGCCGTGATGTCGAAAATGAAGATGTCAGGGTTCAGGAACCCGGCCATCAAGATTCCGCCCGGACGCAGCACGCGGAATGACTCCCGCCAGACCGGTGCAAGATCGGGGCAGAACACGTTGGACACCGGGTTGAAGACGACATCGAAGCTGGCATCGGGGAACACGCTCAGGTCGCGCATGTCGCCGAGCACAGTACGGACGGCCAGTCCCTCGCGGGCGGCGACCTCCCGGTCGCGGCCCAGTTGCCGCGGCGAGTTGTCCAGTACCGTCACGGCCGCGCCCGCTGCCGAGAGCACCGGCCCCTGCTGCCCTCCGCCGGAAGCCAGGCACAGCACCTCGGCACCGACCAGTTCAGCCGGAAACCAGCCGCGCGGCACTGCCTGGTAGCCGATCAGGACGACGGACCAATCGCCGGCCCGTGCCTGGGCGATGACCTCCGGCCCGACCGGCTGGGTCCATTCGTTACTGTTCTCCACCTCGCGGTCCCAGGCGGCACGGTTATACGCCACGGGATCAAAGCTGTCCGTCACAACGGCAAAGCTTAGGGGCTGGCACAAGGGCACCCGATGCGGGCTGGGCAGGGCGCACAGGATGCCCGGCGCGGCGCAGGCCCACCACTCGACCGCCGTGCCTACCGGGAACACGCGGGTTACCGGCCGACGGCGAGCGGAGGTCTGGCGGACCTGATGAACGGCATCGACAAGATCGTTTTCTCCGCCATGCTGATCGAGGTCGGCCGGCGCAACGCACGGCGACCTCACCGAGGAGGTCGCGCGGTTCAGGCGGCGGCCCGGCAAGGACATCCTGGTCCAGATTTTGAACACCGACTGCGACGGTGGCGCGCGGTTGCGGTGATCAGGCGTTGCTGTTCTGGAGGAGAAGGCGGGGTCAGCGTCCGGTCGTGCCGTCGATCAGTTCGCGGAGGATGTCCGCGTGGCCCGCGTGACGGCCGGTCTCCTCGATCAGGTGGGTGAGTGCCCAGCGGATGCTGGGAGCGGGGCGGCCCGGCCGCGGTCGAGGGACCGGTGCGCCGAGATCGGCGCACCCGTCGAGTACGTCGTTCGCGCGCCCGACCGCCTCGCGGTAGCGGGCGACGACATCGGCCACGCTGTCCGCCGGCGCGGCACGGAACGTCGCCTGCCAGTCGGTGACGTCGTCCCCGAGGAACAACGAGCGTTCGACGAAGGTCAGGTGGTTGAGCAGGCCGAGCAGGGTCGTGCCGGATGGTACGGCGGCCGTTCGCACCTGAGGTTCGGGGGCGTCCTCGACCTTCGCGGCGATCGAGGTCCGGAGGTAGTCGAGAAATCCGCGCAGGACCTCGGCCTCGCCGCTCCCGGTCCGGGGCGGGGGAGTGTCGCGGCGGCGGCGTACGGTGTGAGGCATGGTGATCTTCTCCCTTCGCCGGGTCAGGCGCCGCGGCGGATGAGCAGGACGTGGTCGGTGAGCTCGGCGGTGCGCCCGCCCGGCCCCGTCGCGATCCGGCGGGGTGCGTCGGCCCGCTCGACCGTCCATCTCGCCGGGTCCAGATCGAGGTCCGCGGCGACCTCCTGCGGCGCCGGGTAGCGGACGTCGGGGTCCTGGTTCCACGACCACGGCGCGGTCGAGCCGTGGTCGACGACCAGCAGCCGTCCGCCAGGGCGCAGCGCGTGCGCGGCCGCGCGCAGGACGGTTGCCCGGTCCAGGTCCAAGGGGGTGTGCAGGTAGTGGGCGCAGATCAGGTCGAACCGGCCTTGGGGGAAAGACCCCGTCAGGTCATGCCGTACGGCGATGATCTGGTCGCCCAGGTCGTACGAGCGGGCAAGGGCGGCGAGCCGCTCGGCCGCCACGGCCGAGACGTCGACGGCGGTGACGTGCCACCCCCGGCGGGCGAGCCACAGCGCGTCGCCACCGTCACCGCACCCGAGGTCCAACGCGTCGCCGGGCGCCAGGCCCGTAACCGTCTCGGTGAGACGGGCATTCGGCCGCGGGTTGACGGCCGCCGAACGTGCCGCGTAGACGCCGTCCCAGAACGTGAGCGCATCGGTGGTGCTCATCAAAACTCCTTCGGTGGGTACGCGCACAGTCTGACCAGGCACGCCGCGATCTGGCACGCAATCTTGCGGTTCCGGCAAGATGGCCTCATGGACCACGAACTGGACGAGGTGCTCGACGCGGTGGGGCCGCGGCTGCGCGCGCTGCGCCGTCACCGCGGCATCACCCTCGCTGCCCTCGCGGCGACGACCGGCGTGTCGGAGAGCACCCTGTCCCGGCTGGAAAGCGGGCAGCGCCGCGCCACCCTGGAGTTGCTGCTGCCGCTGGCCCGCACCTATGACGTTCCGCTGGACGACCTGGTCGGCGCCCCGCGCACCGGCGACCCCCGGATCCACCTCACGCCGATCCGGCGGTTCGGGATGACCTTCGTGCCGCTGTCCCGGCGGCCGGGCGGGGTGCACGCGTTCAAAATGATCATCCCCGCCCAGTCGGAGCCGGTCGCGCCGACCCCGCAGACCCACGACGGCTTCGAATGGCTGTACGTGCTCAACGGACACCTGCGGCTCATCCTCGGCGAGCGCGACCTGACGTTGCCGCCCGGTGAGGCGGCCGAGTTCGACACGTCCTTGCCGCACTGGCTGGGCAGCGCCGACGGAGGCGTCGTCGAGCTGCTGATCCTGTTCGACCCGCACGGGATGCGCGCGCACATGCACGCCAGCCCGCATCGGCCGGCGCCAAGCGGAAGCCCGCGGTGAACGCGCCGAGGTCCGCGGGCTACAGGTAGGCGTCCTCCTGCCAGGGCACGCAGCCGGGACGGCGCCCGCCGGACAGGAACTCCTTGACGGCCTGGCGGGCGAGGTCGAGCGGGATGTCAGAGTTCGCCGGGAAAGGGATCCGCTCGTGGATCATGCGGTATCCGCCGGCGCCCGACTGTGTTTCCGGGCGGCCGCTGCTCGCCCAGTTGCCCGCGGGGTCGGCGTACTTCAGGGCGCCGACCCCCGCGTCGCCGTTCACCGCCAGGTACAGCTCGTGGTCGGGGAAGCCGGTGTCGGGGTCCACGCGTTCGGCGACGAAGAGGGCGGCGACGCGGTGCGTGTCCGGCATGCTCAGGAGCGTGTCGATGAGGGCGTCGACGTCCTCTGGTGTGGCGAGCAGCTCGGGCGCGTCGCGGTGGCTCGACGCGTAGTACGCCTCCACGTGGTAGGTCATGACCGGTCCTTCTCGCCTGAGTAGAGCTTGTACTGCCAGGTGCCGCCCGAGTCGAGCCAGTAGACCGTCAGTCTCTGGTCCGGGGCGAGTAACCAGGGTAGGACGTGGTTGCAGCCCATGCGTGGCGGGCAGGGCCCCTCGGGGTGGTTGACGACCAGGTGGGCCTCCTTGAGCGACTTACGTCGCAGGTACATGTAGTAGGCGAACTTCTGCTCGGCGTCGTGCGCCCTCGTGGAGCGCAGACCGGCGAAGTTCGGCAGCCGTTCCTGCAGCCGCTTGTTGATGCGGTCGATGAGTTTCCGATCCGCCGCCTCCTGTCCGCTCGCGACTCTCGGCAACCGCTTGCCGTCGACGTCCGCGCCCACCCCGCTCGTTTGGCCGGCGTAGGGCGGCAGCAGCGCCCGCAGCCGGCCCAGTTCGGCTTCGGGCAGGAGGACGGGGACGCTGTCATACTCCGCGTCCAGCGCCTTGACCATGACCGGGATCTCGGCCTTGACCGGGGCCTGGGCGAAGGCGTTGTACTCGGCGTTGACCCGATGGCCGCGGGTCGTCGAGGCGTTGTACGAGACCCGGCAGGAAACGTCCACGGTGCCGTTCGGGGGCATGGTGACGTGCTTGCGGCAGTTGCCCGCGAGGGCGCCGTCCAGCCAGACGGTGATGACGACGTCGACCGTGATCCTGCCGATCTTGACGTACGGGCTGCCCGCGTTGGTACGGCTCTGGAGGGTGAAGTTGGCCGTGCAGCCGCTGTTGCCGCAGGGCGAGAGCCTTCCCCTGCCCTGGACGTCGAGCCGTACGCTGAGGTCGACAGCGCTCTTCAGGACTTTGACGCGCTTCCGCAGATTGTTGATGTGCGCGCGTGCGTCCTCGCCGCGCATTGCGTCGACGACGACGTCCAGTGCGAAGTCGTCGAGCCTCCAGCCGAGACGTGCCGTGCTCGAGTAGCGGGTGCCCCTGATGCGCGGGGTGGCGCTGGGCGATCCGCCGCCCCCCGACTCGATGCGCACGATGCGGTACGGCGCCGCGGCCGTCACGTAGACCGTGCCGAACGGGACGACGACTTTCCTGGTCTCGACGCCGTCGATCTTCGTGACGGGGCCGTTGGGCGAGGTCGGGCGCCCGGCGGCCAGTCCCACCCATTTCGCCAGTTCGGGAGGGGAGAAGACCTTCAGGAGATCGGTGCCGATCGTGTCCTTGGAGGTCCTGGCCCAGCGCTTGGCGTACTCCTTGCTCAGCGCCTTCGTGGCGCCGTTCTGCCGCCAGTAGGCCGCGTCGGCCTTGATGAAGGTCCTTCCGCTGACCGTGATCAGCTGGATCTTCTGGCCCTTCACGGTGAGCGTGCCCGAGGCCGAGCCTTTCGAGGTCACCTTGATGTCGAGGCCGATGCGCCCGCTGCGGTCGGACATGGCGCCGACGTAGTGCGCCGCCGGGAGACCGGACAGGTCGGCGACCGCGCTGGTGAAGGGGGCCGACTCGGCGGGCTTGCTTGCCGAATCCCGTGAGGAGGGGGTCGGCAGGCGGCCGAGGATGCTGATGACCATGGAGAGCACGACGGCCACGCCGACGAGTACGGCCGTGATCCCGCCGCCTATGAGGAGGAGGTGGCCCCGGCGGAGCCCCCGCCGCACCGGCTGCGCCCCGTACGGCGGGGGTGGACCTTGGAACGGAGGCGGCCCCGCGGGTGGGGGCGGACCTTGAAACGGGGGCGGGGGCGGGCCTTGAAACGGAGGCGGCCCCGCGGGTGGGGGTGGGCCTTGGAGCGGAGGTGGCCCCGGAGGCGGGCCGCCGGGTGGTAAGCCTTCGGGCGGGGTGTTCCCCGCGTTCGGGTCAGGTCGATCGCTCATTCCGCCGCCCCCTGGCTCCTGGGAAAGTGGTCCGCGTTGCCCCTTTCGTGGATCTTCACATCCGTTGCCGATCACGGCAATGGCCCTGCTCCGGACCGGACGGAGTCGCCGGATCCCGCTCGCCGCGGGAGCTACCCGCCCACCCCCGGCTGGAAGACGCTGAGCGCGAATCGCGCCGGCCCGTCGGAGTCCGGCGCGTTCGCGTAGCAGTGCGGCTGATCCCCGTTGAAGCTCACCGCGTCCCCCGCGAGCAGGAGCAGTTGCTCGTCCGAGACCTGGAGCCGGACTTCGCCGCTGATGACGAGCAGGTGCTCGACGGTGCCCGGACTGTGCGCCTCACTGCTGTGGGACTCCGCCGGGAAGAGGGTCCAGTCCCACAGCTCCAGTACGTCGGGCGGGCCCGCGCCGCCCACCAGGTGGGCGTGCCCGCCATGGGCGCCCTGCCACAGCCGAGGACCTTGACCGGCACGGACGACCTTGGGCCTGGGGGACTCGGGAAGCTCCACGAGCCGCGGAAGGCCCAGCCCGAGAGCGTCGGAGATCCGCAACAGGGTCGCGATGTTCGGATTGGACCTGCCCTGTTCAATCTGCACGATCACGCGCCGGCTCAGCCCGCAACGCGCGGCCATCTCATCCAGGGTCCAGTCGCGGGCCTGACGGGCGGCCCGCACGTTGGAGGCGATCACGTCGGTCAGGTCCTGCAGGCTCGTCATCCGCCACCTCTTGTACGAGTGCACTTCATAGTGCACTCTAATGCACTATCCGTTCCAACGCTTCAGGGAGGCCCGCCGATGCCACGAGACCTGGGTTTCAGCACGCGTGCCGTACACGGCGGGGTGAGCCCCGATCCTGCCACCGGCGCCATCGGACCTCACATCGCGACCTCGACGAACTTCGCGGCCGAGTACGGAAGCATCGGCTTCAGCGCCGAAGGCACCGTGGAGGAGGAGGTGCCCTTCGCGTACGCGCGTGAAGGCCACCCGAACGCCGCCCAGCTCGAGCAGAAGCTGGCTCTGCTGGACGGCGCGGAGGCGGCCGTGGTGTTCGCCACGGGCATCGCGGCGATCTCCGGGCTGATGCTGCGGGTGCTCTCGCCCGGCGACCATCTCCTGGTCAGCGATGTCAGCTATGCGGGCACCGCCGAGTTCACCCGTGGGCTGCTGCCCTCCCTGGGGATCGAGGTGAGTGTCGCCGACATGTCGGATCTCGACGATGTCCGCGACGCGCTGCGGCCGAACACCCGCCTCGTGTACGCCGAGACCCCGTGCAATCCGATACTCAAGCTGGCCGACATCCAGGCGCTCGCGCAGGTGGCACACCAGCACGGGGCCGAATTGTGCGTCGACAGCACCTTCGCCACGCCCGCGGTCACCCGCCCCCTGCTGCTCGGCGCCGACTACGTGGTGCACTCGCTGACCAAGTACATCGGCGGTCACGGTGACGCGCTGGGCGGAGCGGTGCTCGGCAGGGCCGAACCGATGGAGCGCCTGCGGCGCCAGATCGGGGTCCACCTCGGCGCCACGCTCAGCGCGTTCAACTGCTGGCTGATCCTGCGCGGAATCGAAACCCTGCCGATCCGCATGGCCGCGTACGCGCGCGGAGCCGGGCACGTCGCGCGCTTTCTCGAGGACCACCCCCGGGTTCTTTCCGTACGGTATCCCGGGCTGCCGTCCCACCCGCAATACGCTCTGGCGAAACGGCAGATGGACAGCGCCTCCGGCATGATCTCCTTCACCGTCGCCGACCATGAACGATTCGGCGGAGGACTGAAGGAGCACCTCGAAGTCTTCTCCTTCGCCGCGTCACTTGGCCTGTCGCGCAGCCTCATCCTCGAAGCCCGCACGGCCGATCTCCAGCGCACGACCTTCAAACTCGACGATGCGCACCTGCGGCGTTATCGCGAATGGGCCGGTGAAGGTTTCTTCCGCCTGTCGATCGGCCTGGAAGACGCCGAAGACCTGTGCGCCGATCTCGATCGAGCCTTGTCGGCGACCTGACCACCGGAAAGAAGGGAACGCGGACATGGCGATGACAGTGGAGCGCCTGGCGGAGTTCGGAGCCGCGTGGCGGGAGAAGGACCTCGACCGGCTCATGGAGTTCATGACCGACGACTGCGTGTTCCGGTCCTCGGTCGGGGCTGAGCCGGGCGCGACGTTCCGGGGGCGGGCCGAGGTGCGGCGCGGCTTCGAGTTGATGCTCTCCCACGATGCCGGCTCCGAGTCCCACGACGGCATCTCGTTCGTCGCCGGCGACCGAGGCGCCGCGCAGTGGGCCTACACCCGGACGGACGCGGACGGGCGGGAGCATCGGGTGGACGGCTGCGACCTGTTCGAGTTCGACGGTGACCTGATCAGGGTCAAGGACGCCTACCGCAAGGTCCACGGATCCATCGGCTGACGGCTCGCCTCCTTCGGCCGCTCTTTCACGCGCGCGCATATCTGGCGGCCATGGCATGGAAGACTTCCTTGGGCGTCCACCGGGTCTCGTCGAGCAGCTTGACCACGCCGTATGAGCTGAGATCCTGCTCGCCTTGCAGGCTGAATCCCGCGAAAGTGAACCAGAGCGCGGTTTCGACGCCCTCGTCGTGGAAGATGTCGAGCAATTCGGTGAAGTACCGCACCTGCTCGCCCTCGTCGCGGATGGCATCCTTCGGCGGCTGCCACGCCATGGCGCCGAGTTTTCCCGCGCCGGTGTAGGCGCAGGTGCCGAATTCGGTGATGGCGACCGGCTTGCCGTGCGCGAAATGCCCGCGCAGATCCTCGCGGAAACGGTGGGAGTTGTACGCGGCCCGGTAACCGCCGACGCCGACCAGATCGAAGGGGGACCAGTCGACGGCCTCCCATTGCCCGGACGCGTAGGTGACGCGCCCGTCGAAACGCTTTCTCACAGCCGCCGCCACCTCGCCCAGCCGGCCGTTGAACCGCTGCATGATCGGGCCGATGGACGACCAGAGCTCTGGGCTCCGCATGGCCGCGAACCGATCGAGAAAGGTGTCACCGGGCAGGTAACCGCCGCAGTACGCGCTCATCTCGCACCCGGCCACGAAGGTCACCTCGGCGCCGTTCTTCCGCAGCGCCTCGGCCTGCTCCGCACACTCGACCAGACAGGCCATGGTCTCCTCGGCCGGAAGGTCGACCGGAAACGGCGCCAGCCAGACCTCCAGGCCGACGGCGGCCGCTTCCTCGGCCGCGACGGCCAGCCGCGCAGGGTTACCGCCTGAGACGCGGACCACCGAGCAATGTAACTCGTCGGAGATCGTCCGCATGTCCCGCCTGACGGCCTCCACGTCGAACGTCTTACGGGACAGCTGCTGGCCGGGCAGGAATCCGGTGTCGTAGTTGATGCCGTGTTTCATGACAGACCCTTCTGTAGAGGACGCACGGTGCTATCGGGGGCCGCAGATTCCCAGCGCCTTGCCGATGAGCTCGGGGTCTTCGACGGTGTCGAGCAGCGCCATCGCATAGTCGGCCCGGGACAGCTGCATCGCGCCGCCGGTCGCGTTGGCCTCGAAGTCGACGTGCACCTGCCCGGCCGGGGGCTTGTCATTGAGCATGGTGGCGCGGGCGATGCTCCAGTCCAGGCCGCTGACCTGCAGCATGCCCTCGGCCCGCGCGAGGTCGACGTAGACCTCCCGGAAGAACAGCCAGGCCAGGGTGACCGCGAGGCGAGGGCGGGTGGCGGGCACCGAGCGGCTGCTGGTCATCACCAGCCGTGCCACGCCGGCCTCCCGCATGGCGGTGACGAGGTTGTGCGCGATGCGGCTCCCGCCGACGGCGGCGAGCACCGCGTCCTGGCCGCGTACGGCGGCGCGCAGTGTCTCGAGGTCGTGCGCGTCTCCCTCGTGTACGCCGGCCAGGCCCGGAAGGCCGGGTAACCGGGAGGTGCGACGAGCGAAGGCCGTGATCTCGTGCCCGCGCTTGGTGCCCTGCTCCAGGACGTGCTTGCCGGTGCGACCCGCCGCACCGACTACCAGGATCTTCATCTTATTGCTCCTTCCTATATTGCATTATGCACTATAGCGGTATGCCTCAACCTTCGGTGGGGATTCGGTCGCCGGGAAGAGCATGATCCCGGCCACGACGAGCGCGGCGCCGGCCGCGTGCCAGCCGGTCAGAACCTCGTCGAGGAAGATCACAGCGGTAACGACCCCGATCACCGGGACCATGTTCAGGATCATGCCCGCCATCCCGGCGGAGACGAACCGGATCGCGTGGTTGTACAGCACGAACCCGAGCGCGAAACAGACTCCGCCGACGAACATGGCGATGACCCAGAAGCGCGGGGCGACGTGGACGGGCAGGACCTCCTGGCCGGTCACCCAGGGCCAGACGGCGAGCGGCAGAGTGAGCGCGGTGGCGTAGGTGAACTGGTAGGCGGTCATCGTGATGGCGTCGACGGTGGGCGCGGTCTTCGCGGCGAGCGTGACGTAGACGGCCGCCGCCACCGACCCGCCGATGACGATCAGGTCGCCGGTGTTGAACCCGGTCCCAAGGCGGCCGCCCTCCAGGGCGATGACGCCGGCGAGCGCCAGGACGAGCCCGAGAACGGAGCGGCCGCGGATGGGCTCCTTGAGGAACATGGCGGCGAGGATCAGCACGAAGCATGATTCGGTGGCGCCGAGCAGGGAGGCGTTCGTCGCGGTGGTGTAGGTCAGTCCGACGGTGAGCCCGCCGTAGGCGAGGGCCGGTTCGAACAGTCCCAGCAGGGCGAATCGCGCCTGGCCGCCCGGCGGGCCGCGGCGCCTGCCACGCGCGAGCACCAACATCCACAGTACGGCGGTCGCGGCGGCCAGCTTGAGGAACAGGAGCGTGATGGGGCCGAAGCCGGCCAGGGCGTATTTCGTGGCGGTCGTCGCGCTGCCCCAGCCCAGCGCGGCCACGATCAGGATGAGGGTGAACCGCCAGGAGTTCACGAGATCGCTCCTTCCACCGGACAGCGGTCCTGAGGGCAGGCGTGGTAGTCGCAGAACCTGCAGATGCGGTCGGCGCGGTCAGGGCTCACCGTCAGCCGGGCGAGGACTTCTTCGACGATGCCGGTCAACGCTCCCACCTGCTCGTCGGCCAGTGAGGCGAAGGCCACGCGCAGCACGGCTCGCCGCTGCGCGACGATCTCGGTCGCGACGGCGGTCCCGCGCTCGGTCAGCCACAGCGACACGCTGCGCTTGTCCCTCCCCGCGCGGCGCTCCACCAGCCCTTCCGCCGCGAGCCGGTCGACGAGCCGCACCGTTCCCGAGCCGGTGATGCCGAGCACGCGGCTGAGCTGGTCGATGTGTTCGCCCGGCACGGCCAGGATGGTCGCCAGGGCGGAGGCGCCGCTGGGGCCGAGGGTGGTCACCTTTCGGGTGGCCTCATCCAGTTGGTCGGCCAGCGCGACCACCAGGGCGCTGATGAGATTCGCCGCTCTGTCATCCATATACGCACGATAGCTGACTGAGTCAGTCATTCAATGGTATGGCGTGATTTGTGGGGTATCCGTCGTGGACAGCGCACGGCCGCCTTGTGCACAGTCGAATGACTGACTCAGTCAGCTATTCGGATGGAGTGCGCCATGAGCCGACCCTCTCTTGACAGGCCGTCGTACTGGCACCTGTTCGGCGTGCTCGCGCGCGGGCGCCGGCTCCGGCTGGCCGGGCTGGGCCTGGTGCTCGCCGTGAGTTCGGCGCTGCCCCTGGCCGGGCCGCAGCTGCTGCGCGCGTTCATCGATCAGGTGGCGAGCGGGCGGTCGTCGTCCCTCTGGTTGCCGGTCGGCGGTTATCTGCTGGTCTCGGTCGTCCAGCAGGCGTTGTCCGCCGGCTCCGCGTACGGAGCGACGCACCTGGCCTGGATCGCCACCAACGCCCTGCGCGAAAGGGCGACGCGCCACGCTCTCGAGCTCGACCTGTCGTTCCACGACGGGCGATCGCCCGGCGAGATGATCGAACGGACCGACGGCGACATCTCCGCGGTGTCCTCGTTCGTCTCCTCCTTCGCGGTGCAGGTGATCGGCAACACCCTGACCATGGCCGGCGTGCTCGTGCTCGTTCTCCTGGAGGACTGGCGCATCGGGCTCGGCCTGGCCGGCTTCGTCGCCGTCGCCGGGGTGACGCTGGCCCGGCTGCGGCACTCCGCGGTTCCGCGGGCCGCGGAGCGACGGGCGGCCTCGGCCACGTTGTTCGGCGAGATCGAGGAGAGGCTGACCGGCGCAGAGGACCTGCGCGCCAACGGAGCCGGCTCGTACGCGGTGGGACGCTTCCAGCAGACAGGTGCCGCGCTGCTGCGGGCGACCGTCCGGGCCGCCACCGCCACCAGGAGCGTCTACGTCCTCACCCTGTCGCTGTTCGCCGCGGGGAGTGCCCTGAGCCTCCTGGCAGGAACGGCGCTGTTCCAAGCCGGGACGATCACCCTCGGCACCGTCTACCTGCTGTTCCGCTACACCAACCTGCTCCGTGATCCGCTGGAGCAGATCTCCACGCAACTGCAGAAGGCCCAGGACGCGATCGCGGGGTTCGCCCGCGTCCAGGAGCTGCTGGACGAACGGCCCTCCATCCGCGACGACGGGCAGGCCGCGCTTCCCCCGGGGCCGCTGGCGGTGGAGTTGAAGCGGGTCGGATTCGCCTACCGCGAAGGCGCCCCCGTCCTGGAGGACGTCTCCCTGAGCCTCGGCCCCGGCTCCGTACTGGGCGTCGCGGGCCGTACCGGCAGCGGGAAGTCGAGCCTCGCCCGCCTCCTGTTACGCCTGGCCGACCCCGGCGAGGGAGTGGTGCGGCTGGGCGGGGTGGACCTGCGCGAGGCGCGACTGGGGAGCCTGCGCGACCGCGTCTGCATGGTGACCCAGGACGTGCAGCTCTTCGACGCCTCCGTCCGTGACAATCTCACCCTGTTCGGTGCGCAGCCCGCCGACGACGGCCGGCTGGTCGAGGTGCTGCACCGACTCCAGCTCGGGCCGTGGTACCGGGCACTGCCCGACGGCCTCGACACCAGGCTCGGCCCCGGCGGGGCCGGAGTGTCGGCGGGGGAGGCCCAGCTCGTCGCGTTCGCCCGGGCGTTCCTGCGCGATCCCGGGCTGGTCGTCCTGGACGAGGCGACGTCGAGGCTGGATCCGGTCAGCGAGGCCCGCATCGAGCAGGCCGTCGGCACGCTGCTCCAGGGACGGACCGCGATCCTGATCGCGCACCGGCTCGCCACCCTCGGGCGCGCCGACGACATCGTGGTGCTGAGCCGGGGGCGCGTCGTGGAACACGGCCGCCGGCAGGTGCTCGCCGACGACTCCACCTCCCACTTCGCCCGGCTGCTCGCCACCGCATCGGAGGCCACGCGATGACAATCAGACCCGAGCCGACGTGGCGGCTGACGCTGCGCGTCGCCCGCCACCGGATGGGCCTGTTCTCGGCCACCGTCGCCCTGCTCGTCGCCGCCAACGGTCTCGTGCTGGTCATCGGCCGGCTGCTGCAGCAGCTCTTCGACACCCTCAGCGGCGCCGCCCCGGCCGGACTCGGCGCGTACGAGCTCATCGCGATCCTGGTCGCGGCGGAGGCGGCGCGGATGGCCGTGGTGTGGGGCGGAATGGTGTGGAGCAGGTGCATGGAGTCCATGCGGGGGCTGCTCAGGCTGAACCTCCTCCGTGCCCAGCTGCGGAGCGGGGGACCGCGGGCCCCCGGCAGGCCGATGTCCAGCGGCGACGCGGTCAGCCGGTTCCGCGACGACGTGGACGACTTCCTCGGCTTCGCCGACACCGGCGTCTACGTGGTGGGGAAGATCGCCTTTGCCGTCGGATCCATGGCGATCATGCTCAGCGTCGATCCCCTCGTGGCCCTGGCGGTGGTGCTGCCGCTGACGGCGATGGCGATCGTCGCCCGGATCGCCGGCGGCCGGATCCGCGCGCACCGTACGGCCTATCGGCAGGCCTCGGCGGCGGTGACGGCGCTGCTCGGCGAGGTGTTCGGCGCCGTGCTCGCGCTCAAGACGGCCCGCGCCGGCGGAGAGGTCCTGAGCCGTCTGGCCGTGCTCAACGAACGGCGCCGGGAGGCGGGCCTGCGCGACCAGCTCGTCACCGCGTCGTTGTCGGCGTTCAACCGCACGACCGTGGACGTGAGCGTCGGGCTGGTGTTGCTGCTCGCCGTGCCGGCCATGCGACGCGGCGACTTCACCGTCGGCGATCTCGCCCTTTTCGCGTCGTACGCCACCAAGCTCGTCTACCTGCCCCAATACGGCGGCAGGCTCCTCGTCCGGCATCGCCAGTCCGGCGTCGCGGTCGAACGGCTCTGCGCGCTGCTCCCCGCCGGATCGCCGGCGGCGCTGGCGGCCGGCCGTCCCCCGGCGACGGCGACGCCCGCGGCCGGGGACCCGCTGCGGAGCCTGCGCGTGTGCGGGCTGACCAGCGTTCATCCCGGATCGGGGCGCGGGGTTCACGACGTGGACCTGTCCCTGGCCGGCGGCACCTTCACCGTCGTCACCGGCCCGGCGGGAGCCGGCAAGACCACCCTGCTGCGCGCCCTGCTCGGGCTCGTTCCCGCCCAGGCCGGGAGCGTGTGGTGGAACGGCGAACCCGTCGACGACCCGGCCGCCTTCTTCGTCCCGCCACGCTCGGCCTACGTGCCGCAGGTGCCGCGCCTGTTCAGCGAATCCCTGCGCGACAACCTGCTGCTCGGGCTCGACCGCGACGGCGCGCGGCTGACGGCGGCGATCCGCTCCGCCGTACTGGAGGACGACGTCGCCTCCATCCCCGACGGCCTGGACACCCGGGTCGGGGCCCGCGGCGTGCGCCTGTCCGGCGGGCAGGTCCAGCGTGCGGCGATCGCCCGGGCGCTGGTGCGCCGCCCGCGACTGCTGGTGCTCGACGACGTGTCCAGCGCGCTGGACGTCGAGACCGAGAAGCGGCTCTGGGACCGGCTCCTGTCCGATCGGCGCGCCGCGCTGCTCGTGGTGTCCAACCGGCCGGCCACCATCGCGCGTGCCGACCAGGTCATCGAGCTCGACCACGGTCGGATCCGCCGATGATGGTGCGGCAGGTGGACAGCGGGCAGGCTGGGGAGATGCGCTCGCAGGATGTGACGTTCGTGGTCTTCGACGGCTTCCAGATCCTCGACCTCACCGGGCCGCACGAGGTGTTCAGCAAGGCCGGATACCGGTGCCGGATCGTCGCCCCGGCCGCCGGGCCGGTGCGCGCCGAGAGCGGCATGCGGATCCAGGCCGAGCACGACCTGCCCGGCCTGGATCCCCGGGGGATCGACACGCTGATCGTGGTGGGCGGCGACGGTGTCTACACCGCACGGCAGGACCGGGCACTGGTGGAGTGGACAGCCGCCGCCGCGGCCGCGGCTCGGCGGGTGGCCTCGATCTGCAGCGGCGCGTTCCTGCTCGCCGCGGCCGGGCTGCTGAACGGGCGGCGCGTGACCACCCACTGGCAACGCTGCGAACAACTCGCCCGGGAACATCCCGAAGCGACCGTCGACTGCGACCCCATCTTCATCCATGACCGGGGGGTGTGGACCTCGGCGGGAATCACGGCGGGCATGGACCTGGCGCTCGCCCTCGTCGAGGACGACCACGGCCCCCGGAGCGCCCATGCGATCGCTCGCGAACTGGTCCTGTTCCTGCGCCGGCCCGGCAACCAGTCCCAGTTCGGCATCCCGCTGTGGTCGGTGCAGCCGTCCAGCGACGGGATGCGCGCCGTCGTCGAGGCGATCCACGCCGATCCCGGCGCCCCGCACGGCATCTCCGACCTCGCCGCACGCGCGCGGATCAGTCCACGTCATCTGCAGCGCCGCTTCACCGGCGAGCTCGGCATCTCTCCCGCCGCCTACGTCGAGCGGGTCCGCGTCGAGGCCGCCCAACGGGCGCTCGTCGAACGCGACGATCCCGTCGAGGCCGTCGCGCGGCACTGCGGGTTCGGCACCGCAGAAACCCTGCGCCGCGCGTTCCACCGGCTGGTCGGCATCGCGCCCTCCGACTACCGCGACCGCTTCAGAACCGCGCTGCCGGCGGACGGCAGCGCGCGGGCGGCGGCCGCCACGACCCAGCACAGGGGGAGCGAGACAAGCGATACGAGCGCGAACTTCTCCAGCGGCCCGGCGGCGACCCCCGACAACGCGCCGGACACGGCCACGAGGACGACCGCGTGGGAGACGTAGACGGCGTAGGCGTTACCCGACAGGAGCCTGCCGAAAGCCGTGGGCGGGCCGGCGAAGCGGCGGCTGAACAGGCCGAGGACGCCCAGCGACATGCCGACGCAGAAAACGCCGTCGAAGAGGCCGTGCGCCACCGGGGCGAGCGGCGATGCCTCCGGGGCGCCCAGCGCGACGGGGAGGAGCGTCACGGCCGCCAGTCCGGCGACGGCGAATCCCCAGCGCGTCGCCCCCGCCGGTACGGCCGCCAGCCATCCGCGCCGGTAGGCGAGCACTCCCGCGGCGAACATGCAGACGTACTGCGGCAGATACGCCGGCACCGGAAGCTGCAGCACCGGGGTGCGCTCGACGGGCTGCCACACCCGCCACGCCACTCCGAGCACCGCGAGCAACGCGGCGAAGCCGACGACGTCACGCGCCCGCAGGACCGTCGCGCGGGGCCCCTGCCGCGCCGGCCGCAGCGCCCGGACCAGCGCATAGGCCGCCACGAAGACCAGCAGGGTCACCAGGAACCACGCCGGGCCCTGCTCCAGCTCGCGGAGGTAGAAGTCGGGATAGGCGATGGGCCGCCGGGCGTTCTCCCACCGGAACAGCGGCAGCTTGGCCAGCGGGACGACGACGAAGATCATCACCAGCAGCGGGACGCCCAGCCTGAGCGCGCGGTCGGCGAGGAACCGGCCGGTGCCCTTGCGGTCGTGGGCTCCGGGCACGAAGTAGGCGGAGATCAGGAAGAACAACCCCATGAAGTAGGTCTGGTTCAGCAGCAGGAACAGGTCCAGCAGTTGCCCCCACTCGCTCGCCGGCAGGGGCGGCGTCCGCATCGTCGGCTCGTGGTAGTACCAAAGGGCGAAGCTCCCGTACGTCAGGGCGACGTGATGCAGGACGACGAGCGCGGTGAGCAAGACGCGGATGCGGTCGATGAAGAACAGACGTGTGATGCTGGTGGCCGTGAGATGACCGGCGGTCATGGCCTCCCCCTCGATTCTCGTCGGGCCGGGTCGTCCAGCCACCGTAGGAGCGGGCCCGGCCCGCGGGCATGGGGCCTGGCCTCCGACTGAACGGGGGCTGGCACCCATACCGATGGCGCCCATGATCTGGTTTCCTCGCCGTGAGGGGCCCGCGGCACCGGCGCGGGACGCAGAATCGAGGAGGGAGGTGGCGGGGTGTTGCGCACGTACGTGATCGCCCCCGTACGGTGCCTGGCGCTGGCCGCACTGGCCCTGTCGGGATGGCCGCTCCTGGCCGTCGTCTTCCTGGGATCCCACCTGGGCCTGCCGTCCCCGGCCTTCTTCGTCGAGCAGACCCGCCGCGCGCCGGTGCTCGCCCGGCGGCTGGCCGGGCGCTGGGGCGGGCTGGAGATCTCCCCGCCCTACCGTCCGGCTCCGCAGCCGCCCGCGCGCGGCGCCGACGGGTGGTACCGCGACGGCGACGACCTGTTCCGCTCCGCCTTCCTGCCCGCCTATCTCATGAGGCTGCGGTGGCTCGTCCGAGATCCGGCGACCTGGCGCGACCTGTGCTGGATGGCGGTGAACCCGGTGGTCGGCGGCGTGCCGGCCCTCCTGCCGCCGGCCCTGATCGCCGGGGGCATCGCGCTGGCCTGGCTCCGCCACCCCGTCCTGGGCGCGGCGGCTGTGCTGCTCGGGATCGCCGTGGGGCCCGCGATGGTGCGCTGCCATGCCCGATGGAGCCGGGTCCTGCTCGCGCCGACGCGTCGATCGGGGCCCGGCGGGGTGGCGGCGGCCCTCGCCCCGCGCCTGACAGCCGGGGCACGGGTCTGCGCGAGCGTCGGATCGGCGGCGGTGGCGGCGGTGCTGGCCGTGGCGCACGTGCTGACGATCGTGCTGACGGCCATGCGGCTGTGGCCCGACACGGTGCTGGCGGCCCGCCGTTTCGTGTCCTGGCGCCGAGCTCGGATCGGCGATTGGACGGGCGTCCGGATCGCCTCACCGTACCTGGACGAACCGCCGATGCCCGCGCCGGACCACGACGGGTCCTACCGGACGGGGTGGGGCGAGTTCGGCACGGTGCACCGCAGCCGAGAGTCCGCCGTCCGCGCCCGGCGGTGGCGGTGGACCGTACGCGATCCCGCCTCTTGGCGCGATCTCGCGTGGTTGTCCCTGGAGATTCCCGTCGCCGCGGTCCTGTTCGCCATCCCGGCCGCGCTGATCGCGGGCGGGCTCGTGGTGCTCTGCTGGCTGTGGGTGTGGATCAAGGCGCTCGGCCTGGTCGGGGCGAGCATCGAGTGGTCGCCCGACGACCTGCTCCGGGCTGCCGTACCGGCACTGGCCGGCCTCCCGGCGCCGGTGGTCGGCCTGGCCGCCGCGGCGCTCGGCGTGGCCGTGGCGTCCCCGCTCCTGCGCTGCCATGCCCGCCTGAGCGGGTTGCTCCTGGGGCCGACGAAAGCCGCACTGCTGGCTCGGCGGGTCGGCGCGCTGACCAGCAGCCGCACCCAGATCAGCGACGCGCAGGCCGCCGAGCTGCGCAGGATCGAGCGCGACCTGCACGACGGCGCCCAGGCCAGGTGGATCGCCGTGGGGATGACGCTGGGGGCGGTCGAGGAACTCATCGGCGCCGACCCGGAGGCAGCCAAGGCCATGGTCGCCCGCGCCAAGGACGTGTCGGTGACCGCGCTCGGCGAGCTGCGCGAGCTCATCCGCGGCATCTACCCCCCGGTGCTCGCCGACCGGGGGCTCGCGGACGCCGTACGCACCCTGGCATTGGACGCCCCGCTGGAGGCGGAGGTCCGGGTGCACCTGGCAGGCCAGGTGGCTGCCCCGATCGAGGCGGCGGTCTACTTCGCGGTGTCCGAGCTGCTGACCAATGTCGCCAAGCACGCCGCCGCGTCGAGGGCCTGGGTGGAGCTGCGCCATGAGGGCGGCCTGCTGACGGCCACCGTCACCGACGACGGGCGGGGCGGCGCGGCGGCCGGGCGCGGCGGCGGGCTGCACGGCATCCGGCGCCGCCTCGACGGGTTCGACGGGGTCCTGTCCATCGCCAGTCCGCCCGGCGGGCCCACCGTAGCCACCTTGGAGATTCCATGCGCGTTGTCCTCGCCGAGGACGTCTACCTTCTCCGAGAAGGGCTCACCCATCTCCTGAGGGCCCACGGCATCGACGTGGTGGCCGCGGTGGACACCGGCGAGGAGCTGCTCGACGCCCTCGCCGTCCACCGGCCCGACCTCGCCGTCGTGGACGTGCGGCTGCCGCCCAGCTATACCGACGAGGGTGTGCGGGCCGCCGTCGAGGCCCGCAACCGCCATCCCGGCTTCCCCGTACTCGTCCTGTCCCAGTACGTCGAGCAGATCTACGCACGGGAGCTCCTGGCCGACGGCGCCGGCGGCGTCGGCTACCTGCTCAAGGACCGGGTCTTCGAAGCCGGTCACTTCGTCGACGCGCTGCGCAGGGTCGCGGCCGGGGGCACGGCCATGGATCCCGAGGTGATCGCCAAGCTGCTCGGCGGCACCTCACCGCAGCACCCGCTCGCCCTGCTGACCCCGCGCGAGCGCGAGGTGCTCCAGCTCATGGCGCAGGGACGTTCCAACACCGCCATCGCCGGCCAGCTGTACGTCAGCGAGGGAACCGTCGGCAAGCACATCGCCGCCATCTTCGCCAAGCTCGGCATCGAGGCCGCCACCGACACCAACCGCCGCGTGCTGGCCGTGCTCGCGTACCTCAACCGGCCCTAGTCAAGGTTGGCGGCGCAGCGGGGAGAGGAAGATCGGGATCCAGCTCACCGCCATGATCAGGGCGCCGGTCACCAGTGCCGAGCGGACGCCCCAGATCTCGCCGAGCGCGCCCGCCAGCAGCCCTCCGATGCCGACCGCGCCCATGAGGAGCAGCCGCATGGTGGCCGTCATCCGCCCGAGCATGTCGTCGGGGGTGGCGCGTTGCCGCAGGCTGACCAGCAGCACGTTGTTGACCCCCGTACGGAAGGTCAGCACGAACCACGCCGCCGCGGCCGCCCACAGCCACGGCCCCCGGTCAAGGAACGGGATCAGCAGCGAGGCCGGCGCGGTGGCCAGGCTGACGAGCCAGGTGGCGCGGCCGGTCCCGAGGCGGCGGCCGATCAGGTGGGCGGCCGACGAGCCCGCCAGCGCGCCGAGCCCGCCGACGGCGAGGTAGGCGCCGAGCACCCATTCCGGGTAGCCGAGCTGATCGACGATGAGGATGGGGAGGAGTACCGAGCAGAGCGGGAAGGCCAGGTTGGCCATCGTCCCCTGAACGAGGGCCGCGACGAGCACCGGGTTGCCGAAGAGGAAGCGCACGCCGGCCGAGATCTGCCGACCGAGCGGCTCCCTCGCGGCCGGCGCCGTCGAGAGGGGCTCGGGAACCCCGCGCAGCCAGGCCGCCGACCACAGGTAGCTCAGCGCGTCCGCCAGCACGGCCAGCGGCGCGCCCGCCACCTGCACCAGTATCCCGGCCGCGCTGCGGCCCGCGATGTCCATCCCCGAGCTCGTCCCCACCAGCAGCGAGTTCGCGGACGTCAGCCGCTCACGCCCCACCAGCCGCGGCACCAGGCTCATCGACGCCACATCGAACAGCAGCGTGCCCGCCCCCACCAGCACCGCCACCGCGTACAGCTGCCCCATGGACAGCCACCCGCCCCACCACGCCACCGGTACGGACAAGAGCACTGCGGCCCGCCCGACATCGGTGGCGATCATCACCGGGCGTCGCCTGACCCGGTCCACCCAGGCGCCGGCCGGCAGGCCGAGCAGCAGCACCGTGATCGTGCTGAGCGCGGCCAGCAGCCCGATCTCGCCCGCTCCCGCTCCCAGCGAGGTGACGGCGAGCAGGGGCAGCGCGACGTAGCTGATCTGGCTGCCCAGCTGGCTGACCGCGTTGGCGACGAAGAGGTTCCGAAATCCGCGAGACCGCAGCAGCGGCTCTTCCGTGACAGTTGCCGACATGCCGGCCAGAGTGATGAGATGCGGGCGAACTCGCCATTGATTAAGTGAGACGCGAATCCAGTGACCCTTGACCTGACGTTCACGGCCCACGACATCGCCAACACCCGCTTCGCGATCTCCCCGCTCGGCGAGGTCATGGCCAGCGTCCGCGTGGTGAAGAACCCGCAGGCGCATCCCCTCCTGCGCCCCTGGGCCGACCAGGTGCGCCGCCGCCTCCAGGACGTGGACTGGCACCTGCTGTCCGACCTCGTCCCGGTGCCCACGGTCGTGATCGCCGGTTTCACCTGCACCCCGCCCGCCACCTCCGTGCCGGACATCGACCTCGAACTCGTCACCATGCGCGGCGCCGCCGACCGGGTTCGCTCGGACCTGGACCACATTCCCGGTCCGCGCACGAAACGCGTCCAGGCGCTCTATGACGATCCGGACAAAGGGCTCGAACAGCTTGCGGAGGAGGTGGGAGCCTACTGGGAGGCCGCGATGGCCCCGTACTGGCCGCGGATCAGATCCCTGCTGGAGGGAGAGATCCTCTACCGGGCCAGGCTGCTGGCCGAGGGCGGCATCCGGCGCATGCTGGCCGACCTCGACGACGCCGTCACCTGGCAGGACGGGACGCTGCGCATCAGGCACCGCTACGCGTCGGGCGCACGATCGCTGCGCGGGCTCGGACTGCTGCTGGTGCCCTGCGTGTTCGCCTCGCCGAGGGTCTTCTCGGTCACCACCCCGCCGTACCAGCCCACGGTGCGTTACCCGCCGCGCGGCCTCGCCACGCTCTGGGAGCGTCGCGAGCTGGACGCGCCCGAGGCGCTGGCCGCCGTGCTCGGCAGGACGCGCGCCCGACTGCTGGCCGCGCTCGACCAGCCTGCCTCCACCCGCGAGCTGGCCCAGCGCGCCGGGCTCTCCGAGCCCGGCGTCAACCAGCACCTCACCGCGCTGCGCAAGGCGGGACTCTGTACGGCGCACCGCACGGGCCGATACGTGCTGTACGCCCGCACCGCGACAGCCGAGTCCCTCCTGTCCGGCCGGGCGCCAGGCAGCTGACGTCACCCCGTTCCCGGCGCCGGCCGCGTGCGAGAGGACGCGGATTTTCAACTATTGCATAGGAAGCTTTCCTATTTAATACTACGATCAATGCAGCGTATCGCGGTGCGTGATGCCCCATCACGCTCCTGCGGCGCGTGACGCCCCGCCTCGTCAGCTCGGCGTCTTACCGTCCGGAGGTCCTCGTGACTCGTCGTGTCCCTGCCCTCCTCACCGCCCTGCTCGCCGGCCTCGGCGCGCTGTCCATCTCCGCCGCACCAGCGCAGGCGGCAGTCGTGGAGGTGACCTACAGTCCGATCTCACTCGGCGATTACTGCTCCGCCAAGGTCAACTCCTCCTCCACCATCGGCTTCTACAACGGCAGCCTGAGCTGCTACCGCTGGAGCAGCGGCGGCTCCGGCATGACCTACACCGGTAGCGGAAGCGCTTCCGCCGCGTGCGCGTACTTCAACCCCACCTACACCTTCCTCAGCTACGCACAGGGCGCCAGCCAGGCCTTGACCTGCAGCTACTCGGTCTGACCCGCCCCGGCGCCGCCCCTCTCGCGGGCGGCGCCGGACGGGCCCCGGCTGTTCTGCTCCGGCGCCGACCGTGACGGCGATTTAGCGACCCTCGGTGCCGAGGACTAGTGCGGGAACGCCTTCGGCGGGCGGGGCGTCACCTCGTCACGGAACGCCTCGATCACGGAGACGACCTGGCGCATGAGCACGGTGTCCCCGAGCTGGTCCAGGTAGAGCGAGCGCCGGGCCAGCGCGTCGAGGTCCACCGCGAAATAGATGGCCATCAGCGGGTTGACGAACAGCTCGCTGCCCTTCGTCCTGTCGGTGAAGCGCACGTCCCCGAACTCGCCGCGCACGGCCGCCGCGATCGAGCCGTTCACGATGCTCGGGTACGCCGGCAGCTCGGCCTGGGCGTGGGCGACGGCGTCGAGGTAGAGCGCGCCCGCCTTCGTGGACCTGGAGACGGAGAACGCGCCCAGGTAGGCGCCCTCGCGTTCCAGGGCTGCCAGGTTCTCCAGGACCTGTACGTGGTTGACGCCGTGATAGGCGTCCACGCCGAAGCCCAGGCAGGCCACGATCTTCTCGGGGACGTCGAGGGCGTGGGCGGCGGCCAGGCTCGTCATGTCGTCGGCCGGGGTGCCGAGACCGGCCTCGTCGCCGCGCATGAGGATGTCGGTGCCGCCGTCCACCAGGACGACCGCGTCCAGGTCGAGGTGCTCGGCGAGCTTGGCGTACGCGGCGCGCAGCGGGCGGACGCCCACCTTGGGGAAGGCGTACACGGTCGACGGCTGGCCGTGCCTGGCCAGCCAGCGGGCCAGGCAGCCCTCGGGGAAGTACCAGTCGCGGGCCTCGGTGTCCGGGCGTATCTCCGCGACGTCCTCGAACAGCCAGACGTCGAGGTCGAGGGCGTCGAGGTGGCTGAACGACAGGTTCGCCAGGTGCACCTCCTTGCCGGCTTCCCGCAGGGTCAGGGCGAGGGGTAACCCGGCGTACACGTCGGAGCCCCCGCCCGCACCGGCGACGAGGATCCGGCGGGAACGCTCAAGCCGGGTGGACAGGGGCGAGCCGAACATGCGCCACATCTTTCCGTAAAGCAGGCCGAAGCGCTCAGCACGCGCGGTCGTGGATGACGCGGGCGAGGGCGAGGCGGCGCGCGGTCAGCGGCCCCGCTTCGTCGCTGAGCTGCCGGTCTTGACCAATCCCTTGACCGAGTGTTCAACTTCAGAAGATCCGAGCCGAGGAGCGATCACAACCCCCATGGAATCGCACTCCACCCCTGTCGCCCCGATCCCCGCATCGATGTCCCGCCGGGCCGTCCTGGCGGGCGGCGCCGGCGTCGCCCTCGCCGCCGCGATGGCCCCCGTCACGGCCCCACCGGCGAGGGCCGGCGTAACGGGCGGCGTCGGCAGTACGTCCGTCACGTCCGGCACCGACTTCGCCGTCGCGCCCTCACCCGACGGCCGCCTGCTGGCCCTCGACCTGCTCGGTGTCCTGTGGGTCTGCTCCGCCTCCGGCGGCACCGCCCGCCGGCTCACCAGCGACCTGTACGACATCGCCCAGCCCGACTGGTCCCCCGACGGGTCCACGATCGTGTTCCAGTCGTACCGCGACGGCGTCTTCAACCTGTGGACGATCCGGCCCGACGGGTCCGCGATCAAGCAGTTGACCAACGGCCCGTTCGACCACCGCGAGCCCCGCTACAGCCCCGACGGGCGCACCATCGCCTACTCCTCCGACGCCGGCGGCAGCTACGGGATCCACCTGCTCGACGTGGCCACCGGAACGACCCGCGTCCTGACGGACACCTCCAGCGAGGAGTACGAACCGGCCTGGTCGCCCGACGGCACCAAGATCGCCTTCGTCGTCGCCGACACCAGGATCGACGTCGTCGACGTCGCCACCGGCGCGCGCAGCAACTCGGTCACGGTCCCCGCCGGCCAGGTGATCCACCAGCCGTCCTGGCTGCCGAACGGCGCCGACCTCGCCTACCACCTCTTCCGCGCGGGCGCGAACGACCTGGTCAGCACCGCGGGCACGCTCGTCACCGGCGAAGTGGTCTTCCCGTTCCGGGCCCGGTTCGCCCCGGACGGCCGCTACTTCTACACCTCCGCCGGCACCATCCGGACCCGCCGCCTCGACTCCGCGACCGCCGGCACCGTCGGCTTCACGGCCGCGCTGACCACGACGACCCCGAAGTACGAGAAGAAGGTCCGGGTCTTCGACGCGCCCGGCTCGTTCCCCGTCGTCGGGATCGGCAGCCCGGCCGTGTCCCCTGACGGGTCGAGCATCGCCTTCCGCGCGCTCAACGACATCTACCTGATGCGGATCGGCGAAAAACCCGAGCCGCTCTTCCGTGACCGATGGTGGAAGGCCGACCCGGATTTCTCCCCTGACGGGCGGCTGCTGGCGTTCGTCACCGACCGCACCGGGACGCTCAACATCTGGGTCCGTGACCTGGGCGCGGGCACCGACCGCCAGCTCACCCGGCTGACCGACTCCGCCGCCCTGTCCGTGCGGTGGTCACCCGACGGCACGGAGATCGCGTACCTGGATCAGGACGGCGCCCTCTGGGTCCTGGAGGTGGCCACCGGCGACGTCCAGAAGATCTTCGACGCCACCTTCGAACCGGGCCGGCCCACCTGGTCACCCGACGGCAGGACGATCGCGCTGGCCGCGGTCGTGCCGTACTCACGCCGCTACCGTGAGGGCCTGTCCAAGATCCTGCTCGTCGATCGGGCCACCGGCGCCGGCACGTACATCGACCCCGCCCCGCACCGGTCCCTGCAGACCCGCGGCGACGACGGCCCCGTCTGGTCACCGGACGGCACCAAGCTCGCCTTCGCCATGGAGTCGTTGTTGTGGATCCTGCCGGTGGACAGGGCCGGACGGCCCACCGGTCCGGCCCGGCAGGTCACCAGGGAGGTGTCCGACGCGCCCGTCTGGGCGGGTGACTCCGCCACCCTCCTCTATCTCAACGGCGGGCGCCTGAGGAGCGTGCGCGTCGACGGCAAGTCGGCCCGGTCCATCCCGATGCGGCTGACCTGGCGCAACGACACCGGCCCCGAGCAGGTCGTGGTCCACGCCGGGCGCATGTGGGACGGCGTCTCCGCGACCGTCGCCCGCGACGTCGACATCGTCGTACGGGGCCAGCGCATCGTGGCGGTCGAGCCGCACCGGGACGGACGGCCCGGCACCCTGATCGACGCCCGCGACCGGTTCGTCATGCCCGGACTGATCGACATCCACCATCACCGTGAGATGCAGGGCTACGCCTACGGTTCGCGGCAGGGGCCGCTGTGGCTCGCCCTCGGCGTCACCACGACGCGTTCACCCGGCTCGCCCGCCTACCACATGGCCGAGGAGCGCGAGTCGGTGCAGTCCGGCGCCCGGCTCGCGCCGCGTTACCTCGGCACCGGCGAGGCCATCGACGGCCCGCGCGTCTACTACAACTTCATGCGCCCGACGTTCTCCCACGACCAGCTCCGGCTCGAACTCGAACGGGCCGACGCCCTCGACTACGACCTGATGAAGTGCTACGTGCGGCTGCCGGTCGTCTGGCACAAGGAGGTCATCGACTGGGCCCACCGCCGCGGCAAGCCGGTCACCTCCCACTACCACTACCCGGCGATCGCCATGGGCGGCGACCAGACCGAGCACGTCGGCGCCACCAGCCGGTTCGGCTACTCGCGCACCGTCACGAACGTCGGCTCGGCCTACTCCGACGTCATCGCCATGTTCAACGCGTCCAAGATGGCCAGAACCCCCACCCTGTTCAACTCCAGCGCCCTCTACCGGGAGGACACCTCGCTGGCCACCGACGAACGCGTCCGCCGGCTCTACCCGAAGTGGCGGATGAACGCGTTGCAGGCGTCGGTCGACTCGGCGCGGAACGCCGACCCGGCGGCGATCCAGGTGCTCCTCACCAACCTGGGCCATCAGGTCGCGCAGCTCGTGGCGATGGTCCGCGGCGGCGGCGTGGTCACCGTCGGCACCGACGCGCCGATCGATCACCTCGGCCTCAGCCTGCACATGAACCTGCGCGCCATGGTCAAGTTCGGCCTGACCCCGCTGGAAGCGCTCACCGCCGCGACCAGCACGTCCGGCGCGTACCTCGGCCAGCCGCTGGGCAGGATCGCCAAGGGGATGTACGCCGACCTGGCCATCGTCGACGGCGATCCGCTGTCCCGCATCCAGGACGCCGCGAACGTCACCGCCGTTCTCGTCGGCGGCAGGCACCACACCGTGGCGCAACTCCTCGCACCGTACCCGTCCGCCTCCACCACCGACCAGCCCGCCCCGGCGGCTGCCGGCCGGGTCAAGGACCGCGTCCCCGTCCACCCGAGCACCGCGGACCAGTGGTGGAACCACCCTGGCGAGCTGCGCAAAGCCCTGACCTCCTGCTGCGACGACCACTAGCCCGCCGGAACGGACCCGCGACGCTATCGGCCCAGCCCGGCCTCGAAGACGAGGAGGCCGGCCTGGGTGCGGTTCGTGCACACCACCTCGACGCCGCCGGCCGAGCCGAGGATGGTGCGCAGACGCGCGCACACCAGCGGCTCGTCGTCGATCACGACCACCCTGACCGGCGGCCCGCCGGGGATTCACGGGCCCAGCAGGTCACGGAAGCCTGAGCCGACCGGCTAGGAGCCCGGCATCGGCGGCAGCTCGTCCAGGAACGGCGCGGGCGGAACGA
Source organism: Nonomuraea sp. NPDC005650 (assembly GCF_040605375.1). Taxonomy (NCBI): domain Bacteria; kingdom Bacillati; phylum Actinomycetota; class Actinomycetes; order Streptosporangiales; family Streptosporangiaceae; genus Nonomuraea; species Nonomuraea sp. NPDC005650. The sequence goes on along the minus strand of NZ_JBEXCR010000028.1, from coordinate 88,831 downwards.
AGAACAGCCCGCCGGTCATCGCCGTCGAGAAGTCGAGGATCCGGTCGTGGGAGGCTTCCCCGGTCCCCAGGAACATGTTGCGCAACATCTGCTCGGTGATCGCGGGGTCGGCGGCGTACCCGATGAAATAGGTGCCATACGCGCGGTCGGCGTACCGGAAGAACGGCATGTTGTGGCGCACGATCTTGAGTTCGTTGCCGTCGGCGTCCTCGATGACGGTCAGGGCGATGTGCGCGTTCGCGGGCTTGGCATCGTCGTCCAGCTCGATGTCCTCGAGTTTGGTACGGCCGATGGCCCCCTCTTGCTCCTCCACGGACAGGGCGTTCCAGGCCGCGCGGTCGTGCAGGTACTTCTGCACGACCACGTATGAGCCGCCCGGGAAGTCCGGCTCCTGAGCAGCCGATGCGTAGGCCCATGCCGCGGCGTCGGCGCCCTCGGGGTTCTCCGTGCCGTCGACGAAGCCGAGCAGGTCCCGCGAGTCGAAGTACCCGAAGCCGTGGGTCTCGTCCGCCACCGTCACCGCGCCGGTCAGACGCGTGAGGATCCGGTCGGCCAGTTCGTAGCACAGGTCCATGCGGTTGGCGCGAAGGTGCAGGAGGAGATCGCCGGGGGTCGTGGGGGCGGTGTGGACGGGGCCCTTGATGCGGGGGAGGGGGTGCAGGTGCGCCGGTCGAGGGCCTGAGATGAGCCGGTCCCAGGCGTCGGAGCCGATCCCGGCCACGGCCTTCAGCGACTCGGGGTCCGGGTCGCGGAAGGAGACCGCGCGGCGCAGCGACGCCAGGGCCTCCAGCGTGTCACGCACCTGCTGCTCGCCGCCGGGATCGATGGTGAGTACGAGGAACAGCGCCGCCGAGGTCAGCGGGCCGGTCACGTTCTGGGTCGCGGATTCTGCCACGGGTGGATTTTGACACGGACTCGCCTCCTCGATGTCACCCGGCCGGGAATCATTGCTGTTCCGCGAACGTGCAGGTGCGGCCCGCGAGAGGGCCGGGCACGCCGACCTGGTCTCGCCGGGATCGCCGCGGCGAAGAACGAACAGCGACCCTGACAGTCTTTGTTGACTCACATCCATGAGTGTTGTCATGGACCGCCGGCCGTCGGGAACGATTGCCTCAGTCAGCACGCCGAACATGAACATCGGGAGAAACCGCATGCCTGTCTCCAAGGCGCACGCAATCTGGAACGGCGACATCCCCAGCGGGTCCGGGAGCTTCACCGCCGGTGACAGCATCGCGGGCGGTGTCACGTACAAGTCCCGTTTTGAGGGCGGCCCCGGATCCAACCCGGAGCAGCTCATCGGCGCGGCCCACGCCACCTGCTTCTCGATGGCGCTGGCCAGCACGCTCGCCGGCGCGGGCTTCCCCGCCGAGTCGATCGAGACCGCGGCTTCGGTGACGCTGCGGCCGGTCGACGGCGCCCCCACGATCACGAAGATCGAGCTGGTGACGACCGGCAGGGTGCCCGGGCTCGGGGAGGCCGAGTTCCAGCGGTTCGCCGAGGCGGCGAAGGCGAACTGCCCGGTGAGCCGCGCGCTGGCGGGCGTGCCCGAAGTGACCCTGCAGGCCGGCCTCGCCGGTGAGTGAGGGGGCATCGGCCCCGGCACCAGAAGGAGAGGCGCCCAGCACCGTGGCGAGCGAATACGTGCTCCGGATCCCCCTCGAGCGGCACATCATCAAGACCCGGCGACCCTTCGTCGCCGTCATCGAGGAGATCCGCGACATCGTCGGCAGTTCCAAGGCGGGCAGCGGGCCGACCTCGGTCGGCCGGAGCCGTCGACGGGTCGACGGCCCGCCCGCGCCCTCCAAGCTCGTCGTACTCGGAGAGCTCGACATCGAGCGGGCCTCGGCCCGCGACTGCGACGTCGGCCGCCTGCTCCGGCTGCTCGTCGACATGCCGGCCGCCACCGAGGAACTGGTGCGCTTCCTGCCGGAGGTGGGCGCGTACTGTCCCGTGACGATCCTCGTGCAGCAGAGCGCCGACGGCGGCACCCGCCTGGTCTACGACACCCTCGCGAGCGCCATCTCCGCCTGCGAGGACGAGCAGTCCGTGGTCGTCGCCCGCGGCCTTGACGCCGAGGTCCTGGCACTCCTGCGGCACGTCGCGGCCGGCGATTGAGACGGGCGACCGGCAGGGCGGATGCGGATGACAACGGACCCGATACGTCAGCTCGCCGCGTGGTTGCGGCGCCGGGACCCGGACCTGGCCGCCACCCGGCGCGCGGCCAGGACCGCGCTGGTGATGCCCGCCCTGTTCGCGCTCTGCACCCAGGTCTTCCACGCGCCGGTCACCGGCACGTACGCCGCGTACGGCGCGTTCGCGATGTTGCTGCTGGTCGAGTTCACCGGGACCGTGGCGGAGCGACTGCGGGCGCACGCGGCGCTGGCCGCGGCGTGGCTCGTACTGGTCACGCTGGGCACGCTCGCGGCGCATTCGGTCTGGAGCGCGGCGGCGGTCACGGTCGTGGTGGGCCTCGTCGTGATCTTCTCCGGCGTGGTCAGTTCGGTGCTGGCCGGTGCGACGACGTCGCTTCTGCTGGCGTTCATCCTGCCGGTCTCGGCGGCCGCCCCGCTGTCGCAGCTGCCCGATCGGTTGATCGGCGTGGTGCTCGCCGCCGGAGCGGCCATGATCGCGGTTTCGTCGTTGTGGCCGAGGACGCCGGCCCCTCCGCTGAGCGCGCCGGCGGCGGAGGTCTGCCGGGCCGCGGCGAGGCAGTTGCGTGCCGACGCGGATCACTTCGCTGATCCGGCCGGTGGCCCGACCTTCGCGCAGTGCCGGGCGTGCGCGCAGGAGACCGAGTCGGCCGCGCGGAACCTGCGGGAGGCTTTCACCGCCACCCCCTACCGGCCCACCGGCCTGTCGACCGGGTCCCGGGCACTGGTCCGCCTCGTCGACGAACTGACCTGGCTGAGCGCGATCCTGGCCGAGTCGGGCCCCAAGACCGAGGACGGCCCGAGGGGCGACCCGGAGCCCTCGGCGGTACGGGACGCCGCTGCCGCGACGCTGGAGCTGGCGGCGCAGATCCTCGAAAGTCCGGGCTCCGCACCGGACCGGCTGCGCGACCGGGCCGAGGAGCTTCGCCGAGCCTCGGGCGCGCTGGAGGAAGGGGCCGTCAACCGGCTGCCGGCTCCTGACGGGGCCGGCCTGGACACCTTCATCGACAGCCTCGACGTGTCCTTCCGCGCCCAGGAGGTGGCCTTCGCCGTCCTGCAGATCGCGCGGAACGTCGGCATCGCTCAGGCCGCCGACCGGCGCAACTGGCTGGACCGCCTGCTCGGCCGCGAACCCGAGTCGCCGGCCGGCCCGCTCTCCAGCGCCAGGGAGCGCGCGGCCGCGCACGTCGAACCGCACTCGGTCTGGCTGCACAACAGCATCCGCGGCGCCGTCGGGCTGGGCATCGGGGGCGCGCTGGCCGACGTGACCGGCGTCCAGCACTCCTTCTGGATCATGCTCGGCACACTGTCGGTGCTGCGCTCCAACGCCCTCAACACCGGGCAGAACGCGTTCAGGGCGCTCGGCGGCACCGTGGCCGGCTCGGTTCTCGGCGCCGTTCTGCTCCGGCTCATCGGGCACGACACGGTTCTGCTGTGGATCCTGCTGCCGGTCGCGGTGCTGCTGTCGGGCATCCTCCCGGCCGCGGTCTCGTTCGCCGCCGGGCAGGCGGCCTTCACGTTCACGCTGGTGATCCTGTTCAACCTCGCCCGGCCGGAGGGTTGGTCGGTGATCCTGTTCCGCATCGAGGACATCGCGCTCGGCTGCGCGGTGAGTCTGGTCGTGGGCCTGCTCTTCTGGCCGCGCGGCGCGTCGGCCGCCGTCAGCAGGGCGCTGGCGGTGGCGTACGCCGACAGCGCCCGCTACCTGGTCGGCGCGGTGGACTACGCGGTGTCCCGCGGTGGATCCGGGCCCGCGGAGGTTTCGCGGGAGGGCCGCCGGGCGGCCGCCGCGGCCCGCCGGCTCGACGACGCCTTCCGGACGTACCTGGCGGAGCGGGGTTCGAAGCCCGTCCCGCTGGGCGAGATGACGATCCTGGTCACCGGTGTCGTGGGGCTCCGCCTGGCCGCCGGCGCGGTCCTGGAGCTGTGGCGGCGCTCGCCGGGCGTCCTGCCGATCGAGGACCGTGCCGCCGCCCGGCAGGAGCTGTCGCTCATGGCGCAGCAGGTCCTCCGGTGGTACCGGGGTCTCGCCGACGCTCTGGCCGGCGAAGGGCCGGTGCCGGTGCCGTCGCCGTCCGACCGGCAGGCCATCGGCAGGCTGGTCGAAGCCGTCCGCCGAGACCTGTACGGCGCGGACGGGCGGGCGACGGGGACCGGCGTCCGCATCATCTGGACCGGCGACCATCTCGAGGCGGTACGGCGGCTGCAGCCCGGCATCGCGGCGGCGGCCGAGAAGACGTGGTCACGCGGTCGAGGCCGGTGAGCAGCGCGGGGGACTCCATCGCACCCTGGCGGTACGACGCGGCGCCGAGAAGGCCGGCGCGCACGTCGCCTTCATCCCGGTGGACACCAGCACCGATGAACAGCGGACCGCACTCGACGCCGCCGACGCCGTGATCTTCGGAGCGCTCACCTACATGGGTGGCGCGTCTGCCGACTTCCACCTCGCGAGGCCGCCAACGGCTGCTGCTCGACGAGCCACTTCGCCACCGGCCACCGGTCGTATGCGCTTTCCGCTTTCTGCAGCTCTGACCGCGGCATCCCACACCATACCGGGCCTATACCGCCAAAACCTACTGTCAAGTAGCGCTTCGACACGCGCGCCGGAGCCCTCTCCGCGTGTCAAGCCTTCCCGAACCCTTGTGTGAGAGGAACGACATGCTGAAAAGGCGCTTAGCACTCGCGAATTCGAGGATTTTTGAAGCGCGGATCAATCATGCCGACAAGGAAAAGACTGAAGTACCATCCACTGGAGAGGCACCCTCAATGGCTGAACGGCTGTCCTTTCGCGTCCTCGGGCCACTGGAGGTGCTCGCCGGCGAAGGCCGGGTGAGCATGGGCGGGGCGCGGCAGCGGGTCATTCTGGCGATGCTCCTGCTCAACTCGGGGCAAGTCATCTCGATTGACCGGATTGCCGAGGCCGTGTGGGGTGATCGACCGCCCCCAACCGCCCGCCGCCAGGTCGTGATCTGCGTTTCCGGCCTGCGACGCATCCTCGCCGAGGTGAGCGCCCAGGAAGAGCTGATCCGCACCACCGCACCCGGTTACGCCTTCCAAGCCGATCCCGAGCAACTCGACCTGGAAGTCGCTGCCCGGCTGGCGGCCGAAGCGCGGGCGGCGCAGGACAGTGGCGACCTGGCGGCCGCGGCCCGGCTGTTCCAGGAGGCGTGCGGGCTGTGGCGCGGGCCGGTCCTGCCCGACATCGACAGCAGGCTGATCGAGTCGATCGTGCGCCGGGTCGAGGACAAGCGCCTGACCTGGACCGAGGAGCGGGGACAGCTCGAACTCGCCCTGGGGCGGCATCGGGAGATGATCGACGACTGGGCGGCCCTGGTCGGCGCCAATCCGCTGCGGGAGCGGCTGCGAGCCCAGCTCATGCTCGCCTACTACCGCAGCGGGAGGAGGGCCGAGGCACTGGCCTCCTACCGCGAGGGCTACGGGCTTCTCGCGGAGGAGCTCGGCATCGAGCCCGCGCACGAGTTACGCAACCTGCACGACTCGATGCTGCGCGGCGACCTCGAGCTCGACACCGTCCCCGTGTCGGCCGGCGAGGCCCCGGCCCCCGCGCCCTTCATACCTTCGGTGCCCGCGCAGCTCCCTGCGGACGTCCCGCACTTCACGGGTAGGGTGGTGGAGCTGGCCGCGCTTGACGCCCTCGTGGTCGAGCGGCTCGACCAGGGAGTGCTCACGGCCATCCTGATCACGGGCGTGGGCGGGGTGGGCAAGACCGGCCTGGCCGTGCACTGGGCGCACCGGATGGCGGCGTCCTTTCCCGAAGGGCAGCTGTTCGTGGATCTGCGCGGCTACGACCCCGACGCGGAACCGCTGCCCGCGGGTACGGCCATCGACCGCTTCCTGCGGGCGCTCGGGATCGGCGGCGAGCGCATTCCCGAGGACCTAGACGAGCGGGCCGCCCTGTTGCGTACCGTGATCGGCAGGAAGCGGATGATGATGCTGCTCGACAACGCCAGGACGATCGACCAGGTGCGGCTGCTGTTACCGGGCTCGCCGTCCTGCTGCGTGATCGTGACCAGCCGGGACCCGCTGGTCGAGCTGACCACGCTGGACGGAGCGGGCGTCATCCACCTGGACGTCCTGGGAGCCGATGACTCCGCCGCGCTGCTGATGCGGGTCGCCGGATCGGCGCTGATCGGGAGCGGGCAGGAGGGGTCCAGGCTGGGCGAGCTGTGCGACGGCCTGCCGCTGGCCCTGCGGATCATCGGCGCCCGGCTGAACGTGCGTTCCCGCTGGACACCGGCCCTGCTGGCCAACCGGCTTGCCGATGAGCGGCGCAGACTGGATGAGCTCAGCTATGGCCAGCTCACCGTGCGGGCCAGCTTCGCGCTGAGCTACCGCGACCTGCCGCCGCCTGCCGCGCGCCTGTTCCGGAGACTGGGCCTGATCGATGCGGCCGAGTTCGCCGCCTGGACCGGCGCGGCGGTGCTCGACGTGTCGCCGGCCGCGGCGGAGGCGCTGCTCGACCAGCTCGTGGACGCCCAGATGCTCAACGTCGTCGTCGGCGCCGAGGACGGCCGGATCCGCTACCGCTTCCATGACCTGGTCCGGCTCTTCGCCAGGGAGCGCGCGCTGGAGGAGGAGGTCGAGGAGGAGCGGCTGGCCGCGATCCAGCGGGTGCTGGGCGGCTGGCTGGCGCTGGCGGGCGACGCGCACGAACGCCAGTACGGCGGCGACTTCACCCATTTGCACAGCTCGGCGCCCCGGTGGCGGGCGCTGGGCGGCGGCGAGGTGGAGGAGCCGCTCGGCTGGTTCAGCGCGGAGCGGGCGGGCTTGATCTCCGCGATCTCACAGGCCGCCCACCTCGGCATGGCCGACTTCTGCTGGGACCTGGCCGTGACGACCACCACCTTCTTCGAGGCGCGAAGCTTCTTCGACGACTGGCAGGCCACGCACGAGATCGCCCTCGCTGCCTGCGAGGCCGCGGGCGACCAGCGGGGCCGCGCCGCCGTGCTGTACTCGATCGGCAGCATGTTCCTCTTCCAGCAGGTGCCGCAGAAGGCCAGGGAGCACTTCGACCACGCCCACAAGCTGTTCGAGGACCTGGGCGACGACTACGGGCGCGCGCTGGTGCTGCGCAACGCCTCGCTGCTGGACCGTATCGCCGGGCGGTCCTCCGTCGCCATGGACAACTATTCGCGAGCCGCGGACATCTTCGCCAAGGTCGGCGACCGCTTCGCGTACGCGCACGTGCTCGGCAGCATCGCCCAGATCCACCTCGACCACAGTCGGCTCGACCTGGCAGAGCCGCTGCTCGTCCAGGCGCTCGCCGCCTTCACCGACATGGACAGCGACCGTGGCCGGGCCCAGATCCTGAACCGGTTGGGCGAGCTCCTGCTGCGCCAAGACCGGCTGGACGAGGCGCACGACGCGTACCTGACCGCTCTCGACCTGACCCGGCGGCAGCAGGACACCGTTGGCCAGGCTTACGTCTTGCGCGGGCTGGCGGAGATCGACCTGCGCAAGGACGCGCCGGCGACGGCCGGGGCCCGGTTGAAGGAGGCCTTGACCATCGCGCTGGACCTGCGCGAACTGTACGCGCAGGGCCGGATCCAGAACACGCTGGGCCAGGTCAAGATGCGGACGGGCCATTACGGCGAGGCGGCGGGGCAGTTCCGCGCGGCCGCCGCCGTGTTCGCGGAGCTCGACGCCACGCCCTGGCGGCTGAGAGCGCTCCGCCTGCTCGGCGAGGCGCTCCAAGCGCAAGGCGCCCACACCGCCGCAGCCGACATCTTCCGGAGTGTCCAGATGGAAACGGGGGTCGGCGGCTCAGATGAGCACGGGTGGCCCCGTGCGCATCTGGAGCCGGAAGGGGACACCTGACGATCAGGGCCAGTGGCTGTTCTCGATGCCGTCGTCTTCGCCGATCACGATGGGACCGGCCGCGTGGGCGGCGGTGGCCACGGCGACCGCGGGGGCGGCCGCCAGGAACACCACTGCGATGATCTTCGCAGCCCAGGTAGTCCAACCGGACATACGATGCCTCTTCATGATTGAGATCCTATGGTGAGGTAAATCGGATTCTTTTCTTGGTTATTCGGTGCTTCCTGCTGTGCGTCGCGCCGCAGCACGGCCGCCAGCAGCACGTCGGCCCCAGCGGCGAGATGCTCTGGAGCCGTGTACTCCGCAGGCGCGTGGCTGACGCCCCCGCGGCTGGGCACGAAGATCATGCCGATGGGCGCGATCCGCGCGATCACCTGCGCGTCGTGCCCCGCCCCGCTGGGCAGGCCGTGACACGGCAGCCCGTACTCGGCGGCCGACTCCGCGATGAGCAGCCGCAGGTCCGGGTCGCATGCCACGGGACTGGTACGCGCACCCGCACGCACCTCGATCGCTGTCCCGGACTCCCGCCCGACCGTCCTGGCCAGCTCGCGCAGCCGGGTGACGGCCGCGTCCAGGTTCGCCGCGTCGGCGTCCCTGAATTCCACGCCAAGCCGCACCCGGCCGGGGATGACGTTCCACATGCCCGGCGACACCTCGCAGGTGCCCGTGGTGGCCCGCAGGACGACACGTTCCTCGGCGGCGATGGCGCGTGCCGCCAGGACCATCCTGCCCGCCGCCACCAGCGCGTCCGCGCGGTGCTCCATCGGCGTGGTGCCCGCGTGCCCGGCAACGCCGTCCACCGTCACCGCGACGTTCACCCGGCCGGTTATCGTCTCCACGACGCCCACCGGCACGCCGAGCCTCTCCAGCACGTCACCCTGTTCGATGTGCAGCTCGAAGTACGCCGCGACGTCCTCCGGCCGCCAGGCGCACCCGGCCAGCCCGGCCGGATCGCCGCCCACCGCCCTCAGCAGATCCCCCACGCGCCGCCCGCGCTCGTCGAACGCCGCGGCCGCGTCCTCAGGCAGGACTCCGGCGAACGCGTGCGAGCCGAGCATGCCCATCGTCCCGTAAGCGCCTTCCTCGTCGCTGAACGCGACCACGACCAGCGGATGATCCAGCTCGATGCCCTGCGCCGCCAGCGTCGCGGCCACCTCGACGCCGGCCAGGACGCCGTAGGCGCCGTCGTAGGCACCGCCGTTCACCACCGTGTCGATGTGCGAGCCGATCAGCAGCGCGGGCGCCCCGCGCCGGCGGCCAGGCCGGCGGCCGAGCAGGTTGCCCGCCGCGTCCACCTCCACCGCCAGGCCGGCCTCGGTCATCAGCCCGCTGACGTAGGAGCGGCCCTCGACGTCCTCTGGCGAGAAGGCGAGTCTGCTCACGCCGCCGTCCGCGGTCGCGCCGATGGACCTGAGCCGGTCCAGATGGCTGGACAGGCGGCTCGCGTCCACGCGGAGAGGCGAGATCGGCGCCGCGGTCATGAGGCGCGTAGCGACTTGGGTCGCATGTCGGTCCACGTCCTGTCGATGTACGCCAGGCAGTTCTCCTTGTCGCCGATGACCCCGGCGTTGGTCCACCCGGCCGGGAGGGGCCGGCCCTCGGGCCAGATGGAGTACTGCTCCTCGTGGTTGACCACGACGGTGTAGGTGTCCAAATCAGACCTCCAGATCGTCGATGATGTGGCTGAGCAGGTCGGCTTGGCGGTCATGTAGGAAGAAGTGGCCGCCGGACAGGACGCGAAGCCCGAACCCCGCGCTGGTGTGACGGGCCCAGCCGCGAGCCTTGTCGGGTGGCGCCAGGTCGTCGGCGTCTCCCGCGTACGCGTGGATCGGGAACGGCAGCGCCGCCTCCAGGGCCGGCTCGTACGAGTCGGCCACCTCCAGATCGGCCCGCAGCCTCGGGAGCACGGTCCGCAGCAGCCGGGGGTCGTGCAGCGGCGAGTCCCGCTCTCCGGACAGACGCAGGGTCCTGTCGATCACCTCGGCGTCGGTCATCGAGCGCACGTCGCCGCTCCGCGGTGTGTCCGGCGGGAGCGCGGCCGCCGCGAGTAACCCGGATGGCTGGACCGCGCCCCGCCGCCGGAGCTCCCTGACGAGCTCGAACGCCACCCAGGCGCCCATGCTGTAGCCGAACAGCGCATAAGGGCGGTCCAGCAAGGGAGCGAGCGCGTCTGCCAGCTCCGGCACCAGGGCGCCCATCCGGGTGCGGGGCGTTTCCCTGAAGCGGCGCTCCCGGCCAGGCAGGTGCACCGGGATCGCCTCGACCGCCGGTGGCAGCAGAACTGCCCACTGCTGGTACTCCACGGATCCGCCGCCGGCGTACGGCAGGCAGATCAGCCGCATCGCCGCGTCGGGCCGAGGCCGGGGCCGGCTCGTCCACCTCGTGTCCTGCTCAAGCGCGGGCAAGGCGATCACCACCCACCACCACGCGGACGGGGCCGTCCGGGTCGGCCGTCACCAGGTCGATCACCCTCAGGTACCGTTCGGCCAGGCCTGCGACCGTCGCCGTGTCGAACAGGTCGGTGTTGTATCTGAACACGCCCGAGATCTCGGTCCCGGCGACGATGAACTCCGCCTCCAGGTCGAAGCAGACGGTCCCCTGGTGCAGGGGGAAGGACGAGAGGGTGAGCGCCCCCAGCTCCAGCAGGACGCCGCGTTCGCTCTCGGCGGGAGCGCCCAGCGGGGAGGCGGCCTCGCCGCCCACCTCCGTTCGTGTGAGCGTCCCCCGGTGCGAGGAGCGCAGGGTGAACGCCACGTCGAACAGAGGGGACCTGCTCGGGTCGCGGGGCACCGGCAGCCGCTCCACCAGCAGCGGGAACGGGTAGTCCTGGTGCGCGAGCGCCTCCAGCACGCTCGCGCGGCAGCGGTGCTGGATCTCGCGGAAACCCGCGCCGCCGCCGATGTCGGCCTTGAGTACGACGGCGTTGACGAAGTCACCGACCACCGAGGCGAACTCCTGGTGGCTGCGCCCCGCTGCCCAGGTGCCCAGCAGGAAACGGTCCTGCTCCGCGGTCACGCCGAGCAGGACCTGGAAGGCGGCCAGCAGCGTCGTGTAGACCGTCGTGTCGCTCGCGCCGGCGAGGCGCGCGACCGCGGCGGAGCGGGCCTCGCCCAGGCTGAAGGCGTGCGCGTCGCCGTTGAAACCCTGCAGGGCGGGCCGGGGCCGATCGGTCGGCAGCGCCAGCGGAGCCGGCGGCTCGCGGAGCGTACGCTGCCAGTACTCCTTCATGCGCCTGCCCTCGGCGCTCGCCACCAAGGCGGCCTGCCAGGCGACGAAGTCGGCGTACGTGACGGTCGGCACGCCTCCCGGGGGGCGCTCACCGGCCGCGTACGCGGTATACGCGTGGCCCAGTTCCTCCATGATCTGGAAGATCGACCAGCCGTCGATCGCGATGTGGTGACTGCTCCAGAGCAGCACCGGCCGCCCGGCGGGGCGGCGTACCACCAGCACCCGCAGCAGCGGGCCGGAGGCCAGGTCGAACCGCCTGGCGGCCTCGCGGGTGAGCAGGAGCCCCACATCCGCGTCCCGCTCCACGTCCACGACGCGGAACTCCAGCTTGGCCTCGGCGTCGACATGCTGGAGCGGGATGCCCCTGATGGGAACGTATCGCGTGCGCAGGATCGCGTGCCGCGCCACCAGCCACTCGAACGCGCGGCGCAGGGCGTCGAGGTCGGGCCGGCCGTGGACGGCCCACGCGAACGACACGTTGTAGGCGATGCTCGCCTCCGGCCTGAGCTGGTCCATGAACCACATGGCCTGCTGGCCGTACGACAGCGGGAAGGGCGCCATGCCGGAGCTCATCAGGCGGGCCAGCAGGGACCGCCGGTCCCGGCCGGTCACGGCGTCGTCCTGATCATGGTCTCGATCAGGTCGAGCGCGTCCTCGGCGGTGTCCACCGCGCGGAACAGCGGTTGCTCTCTCGGCGCGATCAGGTGGAAGTCCTGCAGGGTCGCGACGAGGCCGAGGAAGTGGTCCCAGACGCCCTCGACGTTCACGACCACCAGCGGCTTGGCCGACACGTCCAGGTACGCCGCGGAGATCACCTCAAGGATCTCATCCAGCGTGCCGTACCCACCGGGCAGCGCCAGGAAGGCGTCGGCGCTGTGCAGCATGAGCTCTTTGCGCCGGTTGAGCGAGTCCGTGAGGTGGGTCTCCTGGGCCGGCGCGGAGATGCCGAGCTCGCGCTCGTAGAGGAACTTGGGAATGATCCCCCTGATCGCTGCGCCCGTCTCCGCGGCGGCCCAGGCCACTTCGCCCATCAGACCGGACCCGCCGCCGCCGTACACCAGGCGGTGGCCGCGCTCGCCGATGAGCCGCCCCGTTGCCCTGGCCGTGTCCACGATGGCCGGGGAGTTGCTCCTGCCCGCGCCGCAGAAGACGCAGATCGACAGCGAACCGGCTCCCTGGCTGGCGCCGTGGCCCTGCTGAAGGATGGTCGAGGTCATGATTGGTCTCCTTCGGCGTAGATGAGAGCCGACCTTCGCATCTCTGAGGCAGGACGATCCCGCATGGGACAGCTCGCCGGTATTCGTCGCCTGGCTAGGGTTGGTGGCCCGGCCCAGACTTTCGAATAGGTCATGATCGAGCCTTGGGGCGGGGGACGTGCCGGTCTCGTGCGGCGATGCTCTTCGCCATGAACCCTGTGGTCTTCGTCTTCCCCGGCCAGGGAGCGCAATGGCCTGGCATGGGCGCCGCCCTGCTGGCGCGCGAGCCGGTCTTCGCCGCGGCCGTTGAAGAGTGTGAAAGCGCGTTGCGCCCGCACGTCGGCTGGCCCCTCGCGCGGACGCTGTCGGGCGATGCCCCGCTGGACCGGGTCGACGTCATCCAGCCCGCGCTCTTCGGTCTGCAGGTCGGGCTCGCCAGGCTCTGGCGCTCCCGGGGCATCGAGCCGGCCGCGGTTGTCGGCCACAGCCTGGGAGAGGTGGCGGCCGCGCACGTGGCGGGGGCGCTGAGCCTGGAGGACGCGGCCCGGGTGGTCGCCGTACGCAGCCGGTTGTTCCGCAAGGTCACGGGCGCGGGGGCGATGGCGCTCGTCGGGCTCGGCTGGGCGGAGGCCACCGCGGTGGTCGCCGAGCAGCGGGGCCGGATCAGCCTCGCTGCGGGTAACGCCCCGGGCTCGACCGTGGTCACTGGCGATCAGGAGGCCGTGCACGAGCTGGTCGAGCGTCTGCGCTGGGAGGACGTGTTCTGCCGGCTGGTCGACGTCGACATGGCCGCGCACAGCCACCACGTCGACCCCCTGCTGCCCGAGCTGGCCGCCGAGCTGGCCGGGCTGTGTCCGGCCGCCCCGCAGATCCCGCTGTGGTCCACTGTCACCGGACGTCGTGACCCGGTCGTCGACGCCGCCTACTGGTGCAGGAACCTGCGCGAGCCCGTGCTCTTCTGGCCGGTGCTCCAGCAGTTGCTGGTCGCGGGACACGACATGTTCGTCGAGCTCAGCCCGCACCCCACGCTGATCACCGGACTGCAGGGGCCGCAGGCGCGCACTCCGGGAGGGGCGGCGCCGCTCATGCTGGCGTCGATGCGTAAGCAGGCGCCTGAGGCCTTCGCCGATTCGCTGGCCGAGCTGCGCGCGGTGCACCTGTCCCCGGCCGGTTTCCTGGCCGGCCACCAGGTCGAGAAGCAGGCGATCTTCCCCGGCGCGGGATATCTGGCGGCGGCGCTGGCGGAATCGGAGGCTGTGGTCGCAGTGGAGTTCCGCGCGCCGCTGGCCGTACGGGCCGGTCAGCGGTTGCGCACGGACACCGACGGCGAGCGGATCACGTTCACGGTGGACGGCAAGGTCCACGCGACCGCGTCGCGCGGCCAGACCGGCGCCGCGGCGCCGATCGACCTGGCCGAGGTCGGGGCCAGGTGCCCTGCCCGCGTCGATGTGGACGGGCTGTACCGTTCCTTCGCCGCCAGGGGCGTGGACTATGGTCCGGCTTTCCGCCTCCTGGCCGAGGTCGGCCTGGGCGTGGGGGAGACCCTGGTCCGGTTGGCCCCGCCCGGTCCCGCCGCTCTTCGACCCGAGGAGCCGTACCGGATGGAGACGCCGGTGCTCGACGCGTGCCTGCAGGCCGCCGCTCCCTTGCTGCCCGACGGGGACGACCTCTACCTGCCGCACCGTGTCGGCCGGGTGTGGGCGTCAGGCGAGATCGGGCAGGCGAGGTGGGCGCACGCCCGGCGGCGGACCGATCCCGTCGACGGCGGGATCGAGTTCGACATCGACGCCTCCGACGAGGACGGCGCGGTCGTTCTGAGCCTGCGCGGCGTGGAACTGCGCCGCCTGCGACGCGCCAGGAAGAGCGACCGCTGGCTCTACGCCGCCAGGTGGGTGCCGGTGGGCACGGTTGACGGGGCGGAGCCCGCCGACGGGCAGATCTACCGGCACAGCCCCGGCGACGGGCTGGAGACCGCGCTGGCCCAGCTCCTGGAGCTGACCAGGAAGCTGGCCGCGGAGCCGGAGCCTCGCAGGCTGTGGGTGGTGACCCGCTCCGGGCAGTCCGTGCTGCCGGGAGAGCAGGGAGACCCGGTCGCCGCGGCCCTGTGGGGCATGGCGCGGACCATCCGTTACGAGTATCCCGAACTGCGCTGCACCATGGTCGACCTGGATACAGATGAGCAGCCCGCCAGGTGGAAGCTGCCCGGCGAAGACGAGGTGGCCTTCCGCGACGGCCGCGCCTACGCGTTCAGGCTGACCCCGGTGCTCCCGCTGCCCGACGGGCCCTACCAGGTGCGCCAGGACGGGGCCGGCGACCTGGATGACCTCGTCCTCGCCCCGTGCCTTCCGGCGGAGCCCGGCCCAGGACAGGTCCAGATCAAGGTGCACGCGGCCGGACTCAACTTCAACGACGTGCTGCGCGCCCTCGGCATGCTGGGCGACAGGGAGGGGGCGCAGAGCTTCGGCCTGGAGTGCGCGGGCGAGATCACGGCCGTGGGCGAGGGTGTCCCCGGTCTGGTCCCCGGTGCCCGGGTGGTCGCCGCCGTGCCGGCACCGGAGGCGATGTCATCGCTGGTCACCGTGGACGCCCGGCTGGTGGCCGAGCTCCCCGGTGACCTCGGCCCCACCGCCGCCGCGGCCCTCCCCGCCGCGTACACCACCGTGCTGTACGGGATGGAGCGGCTGGCGGGACTGGCGGCGGGCGACCGGGTGCTGATTCACAGCGCGGCGGGCGGCGTCGGCCTGGCCGCCGTGCACCTGGCCCGGCGGGCTGGAGCCGAGATCATCACGACGGCCGGTTCGGAACGTAAGCGGGACTGGCTGCGGCAGCAGGGCATCCGCCACGTCTTCGACTCCCGCTCGCTCGACTTCGCCGGCCAGGTTCTGGACGCCACCGGCGGCGAGGGCGTGGACATGGTGGTCAACAGCCTGGCAGGAGCGGCCGTGGACGCGGGACTGCGGGTCCTGGCCCCCTTCGGCCGCTTCGTGGAGCTCGGCAAGCGCGACATCGCCGAGAACCGGCCTCTGCCACAGGCGCCCTTCGCCAAGAGCCTGTCCTTTCACGCGGTCGAGGCGGCGCTCCTGCCCGTCCACCGCCCCGAGCTGGCCGGAGGGCTGCTCCGCGAGGCCGTCGACGCGGTCGTCAGGGGAGAGCTCCCCGCGCTCCCGACGGTCGCCTTCACCGCTCGCGAGGCGGCGCAGGCCTTCGCGTTCATGGCCTCGGCCCGGCACATCGGCAAGGTCGTGATCACCTTCGACCAACCCGAGCTGCGCCAGGACGGAACCTATCTGATCACGGGAGGGCTGGGCGGGCTCGGGCTCGCCGCCGCCGCGCAACTCACCGCGCAGGGCGCGAGGCATCTGGCGCTGCTCGGCCGCACCCCGCCAGGCCCGGACGCCGCGGAGCGGATCGCGGCGCTGAGGGCGGCGGGCGTCGAGGTGCTGGTGCTCACGGCGGACGTCGTGGAGGAGAAGTCGCTGGCCGAGGCGCTCGACGCCGTTCGTGTCCAGTGCCCGCCACTGCGTGGTGTGGTGCATGCCGCCGGCGTGCTGCGCGACCGGACCATGGCCGCCGCCGATCCCGGCGAGCTGCGCGAGGTGCTGCGTCCCAAGGTCGACGGCACGCTCAACCTGCACCGGCTCACCGCGGGCGATCCCCTGGAACTGTTCGTCCTCTACTCGTCGGCGGCCGGACTGCTCGGCTCGCCGGGGCAGGCGGGTTACGCGGCGGCCAACGCCTTTCTGGACGGTTTCGCCCACTGGCGGCGCGCCCAGGGGCTGCCCGCGACCAGCGTCGGCTGGGGCCCGTGGTCGGAGGTCGGGCTCGCCGCCCGGCCGGACCGGGCGGGACGGCTGGCCGGGCTCGGCATGGGCGGCATCGACATCGGGTCGGGGGCAGAGGTGCTGGCGCGCGTGCTGGCCGAGCGGCCCGCTCAGCTCGCCGTGCTGCCCCTGGACGCCGACGCGTGGCTGGAGCACCACCCGGAGCAGCGCCACTGGTCCGTCTTCGCCGCGCTGGCCCCCCGCGAGGGCTGGGCGCCGGTGGCCGTGATCGGCCCCGATGACCTGGAGCGCGCGCTCACCGAATGGGTGGCGGGCGTGCTGCGGGTGCCCGTGGAGTCCGTCGACGCCCACACCTCTCTGGTGCGGCTCGGGCTGGACTCGCTCATGGCGGTGGAACTGCGCAACGTCGTCGAGGCCCGCCTGGGCGTGCGCCTGTCCACCGCCTCCTTCCTCGACGGGCCGACGCTCGCTGAGCTCGCCGGCCGCATCAGGGAGCAGACGGGAACCGGCCAGGCGGCCCCCGGCGACGACGCTGGAGACGCGCTGGTCCCGCGGCTGGACATGCTGTCCGACGCGCAGGTGGACGCCCTGCTCGACGAGCTACTCAACAAGCACATCGGAGGTGCGGGATGATCAAGGACCGGGCGGTGACGGCGGCGCTCCTCGCCGCGGGCGTGGAGCGGGGCGACCGTCCCGCGCTGACCTTCCTCGGCAAGGAGGGGCCGGAGGAGCTGACCTTCGCCGGGCTCGCCGCGGCCGCGCGGACGGTGGCCGCCCAGCTGGCGGCACTCGATGTCCGCGGCGAGCGGATCCTGCTGGTATGCCCCTCCTCGCTGGTGTACGCGCCGCTGTTCTATGGCGCCATGCTGGCGGGCGCGGTGCCCGTGCCGGTGTTCACGCCGTCGGTCGCGGTCTTCCGCTCCGTGTGGAACAGGATCGCCTCGATCGCGAGGGACGCCGAGGCCGCCTACGCCATCGCCCCCGGACCGGTGCCGGGTGGTGAGGCGCTGGCGGCGATTCCCGGCTTCCGCGGCTGGTTGTACGCCCCCGACCTGCTGCGGGGCGATGGAGACGCCGACTTCCCCGAGCCGGCCGCCGACAACTTGGCGTTCCTGCAGTACACCTCCGGCTCGACCGGCCACCCGAAGGGCGTCATGGTCACCCACGGCAGCCTGGCGCACAACGCGCGGGCCCTGGGCACGGCGCTCGGCGCGGGGGAGGAGACCACCACGGTCTCGTGGCTGCCGCTCTACCACGACATGGGCATCATCGGCTCGCTGGTGTCGCCGCTGACGTGGGGGGCGCACGTCGTCCTCATGTCGCCGCAGACGTTCGCGGCCCAGCCGGTGATGTGGCTGCGCGCCATCGGCGAGTACGGCGGGCGGTTCAGCACGGCGCCGAACTTCGCGTACGAGCTGTGCGTGACCAAGGTGAGCGACGACCACCTCGCCACCCTGGACCTCAGCGGCTGGTGGCACGCCACCTGCGGCGCGGAGCCCATCAGAGCGGCCACGTTGGAGCGCTTCGCCGCCCGGTTCGCCGCGACGGGATTCCGGCCGGAGTATCTCCACGCCGGGTACGGCATGGCGGAGGCCACCCTCTGCGTCTCCATCGCGCCCTGGCGGGGCGCCGCCGACGGCGTCCACGTCGGAGACCGCTCCTACATCTCTTGCGGCAGGCCGGGGATCGACACCAGGGTCGAGATCGTCGACCCGGTCACTGGCCAGGCCCTGCCCGAGGGTGAGGTCGGGGAGGTGTGGCTGTCCGGGCCGTCGGTGACCGCCGGTTACTGGCGGCGGCCCGCCGAGACGGCCGAGACCTTCCACGCCATGCTGCCCGGCGATCCCGAGCGGTTCCTGCGCACCGGAGATCTGGGGGTCCTGAGGGACGGCGGGATCGCCATCGTCGGGCGGCACAAGGACCTCATCGTCATCAACGGCGTCAACCACTATCCGCAGGACATCGAGGAGACCGTGGAAGGCGTGCACCCAGCGCTGCGCGACGGCTGCGGGGCCGCGTTCGCGGTGGAGCCCGCGGCCGGGGCCTCCAGGGCGGAGGCCGCGGTCGTGGTCTGCGAGGTCAAGTCCAAGGCCGTCGACGATCTCGAAGCGCTGATCACCGAGATCAGGTTGGCGGTGGCCAAGGAGCACGACCTGAGCCTGGAAGGGGTCTTCCTCGTTGGGCCGCGCTCCGTGCCCAAGACCACCAGTGGCAAGATCCAGCGCAAGGAGACCAGGAGCAGGCTGCTGGCCGGCGAGTTCGACGTCCTGGCGGGCTGGGCGGCGCCCGGCCTGGCCGTTCCCGAGAGGGTGTCGGCCGGATGAGCCCGGAGGAGCGCCTGACGAGCCGCCTGGCCGCCCTCATCGCCGAGCGCACCGGCGCGGACGCGGCTCACGTCGACCCCGACGTGCTGTTCATCGATTTCGGCATCGCCTCGGTCGACGCCGTGGCCCTGGCGGCGGAGCTGGGCGCGGAAGTCGGCATGGAGCTGCCGAACACCATCTTCTACGACCACCCGACGCCGCGCGCCCTCGCCCGCCACCTGGCCGTGGCGCCACCGCCAGAGCGGGAACGGCAGGTCGCACCGGTGGTCTGCGAGCCGATCGCCATCGTCGGCATCGGCTGTCGTCTGCCCGGCGCGTACGGGCCGGGACAGCTGTGGCGGCTACTGGACGACGGCGGGGACGCGGTTGGTGCTCTCCCGGAGCGGCGCCGCGCTGACCACGAGGAGTGGGACGAGCCCGGGGTGGGGGTCGGCGGTTTCCTGCCTGACGTCGAGCCGTTCGACCCGGAGTTCTTCGCGGTCAACGGCAGGGAAGCCGCCGCCATGGACCCGCAGCAGCGGCTGCTCCTGGAGGTCATGCACGAGTCCGTGCAGGACGCCGGGCTGCGCGCGAGCGACCTGGCCGGTAGCCCGACCGGCGTCTACGTGGGCATCAGCAGTAGCGACTTCCTGGTGCGCGAGTTCGGCGCAGGCCTGAGGCCGCACGGCTACGCGCCGACCGGGGTGGCGCACAGTGTCGCCGCCAACCGCCTGTCCTACGTCTTGGACCTGCGCGGCCCTTCGCTGGCCGTCGACACGGCCTGCTCGTCCTCCCTGGTCGCCGTGCACCAGGCGGTCACCGCGCTGCGGGCGGGCGACTGCGACGCGGCGCTGGTCGGCGGGGTGAACGTGATCCTCTCGCCGACGGTCGGCCGGTGCTTCCGAGCTGCCGGCGTGCTTTCCCCCGATGGGCGTTGCAAGTCCTTCGGCGCGGCGGCGGACGGCATGGGCCGCTCCGAAGGCGCCGTTGCGGTGGTGCTCCAGCGCCTGTCCGACGCGCTCGACGCAGGGAACAGGGTGTATGCGCTGATCCGCGGCGGCGCCGTCAACAGCGACGGCAGAACCAACGGGCTGATGTCGCCGAGCGCGCTCGCGCAGACCCGGTTGCTTCGGTCGGCCTGCGCCGCGGCGGGAGTCCGGCCGGAGGAGATCGACTACGTCGAGGGCCACGGCTCCGGCACGCCGCTGGGCGACCAGATGGAGCTGCGGGCGCTGTCGGAGGTTCTGGGCCGCACCGGGCGGCGGCGTGAGCTGCGCATCGGCTCGATCAAGAGCAACCTCGGGCATCTGGAGGCGGCGGCCGGGCTGGCGGGGCTGGTCAAGGTGGCTCTGGCGCTCCACCACGGCCGGCTGCCCGCCAGCCTGCACGCCGATCGCCTGGCCCAGGGGTTCGAGTGGACGGGGAGCGGCCTGGCCGTGCAGCGCCGGTCCGAGCCGTGGGACGGCCGGTTGGCTGGAGTCAGCTCGTTCGGCTTCGGAGGCACCAACGCGCACCTCGTCCTGGAGTCTGCTTCCGGCCTCGCCGAGCGGCCGGCTCGGGATCGCCGGGGGCGCCGCTACCTGCCTCTGTCCGCGCACACGCCGGAGGCGCTGCGCGAGCTGGCCGTCCGGTGGCAGTCAGCGCTGGCCGAGCCCGGCCTCGACGTGGCGGCCGCCTGCGCCACGGCGAGCGGCCGGAGGGACCACCATGCCTACCGGGTGGCGGTCAGCGGCGATGACGCCGCCGGGCTCGCCGCCGAGCTGGACCGGGCGCTCAGCGACCTGGCGGCGGTGCCGCCACACCACGCCCGGCCCGGCGGGCTGGCGTTCGTCCTCCCCGACGAGAGCTGGGACGAGGTGGTTTTGGATCTGGCGGGAGAACTGCGCCGCGCGGGCGTCCGCCCTGACCTGGTCATTGGGTACGGCGCCGGAGAACCGGCGGCGGCCTGCGTCTCCGGCGCTCTGACGCGGGCCGATGCCGCCTTCGTGGCCGGGAACCGTGAGCGGCTGCTCGCCGGGCTGCCCCAGCCGCAGGCCATGCGGCTGCGGCTGGCCGGACGCGTGGCGGAGAGGCTGTGCCGGAGGATCGATCCGAGCCTCGCCGTGGCCGCCGTGGACGGTTCGGAGAACACCACGGTGGTGGGGCCGCCCGGCCCGCTGGCCGAGCTGGCCGCCATGCTGGATGGCCAGGTGCTCACGAGCGCCCTGGGCCCCGCCTCTCCCGACCACAGCGCGCTGGCCGAGCCGGTGGCCTCCGGCTTGGCCGCAGACCTGTCCGGGCTGCCGGTCAACGCGGGGGAGACGCCGCTCGTCTCGGCGCTGACCGGCGGCCAGGTGGACGGAAGGTCGCTGGACGCCGGGCACTGGGCCCGCCATATCGTCTCGCCCACCCGGCTGGCCGACGCGCTCGGCCACGCGCTCGGCTGCGGCGTCACCACCTTCGTCGAGCTCGGCGCGGGCGCCACCGGGCCGTGGCTGCGCGCCCTGGCCGCCGGCCGGCCCGCCACTTTGGTCCGCTGCGCCGGTCCCGACGACCTGCCCGGCACGCTGGTACGCCTCTACGAGCTGGGACATGACCCGGACTGGGAGACGCTCAACCCTCCGGCGGCTGTCGTGTCCATACCCCTGCTCCCCTGGTCCCGCACGTGGACCCCGTACGCCATGGAGGCTCTCCTATGACCGTCGAGTCCGCGGCGGGCACCGTTCTTCACGAGGTGGCCGCGCAGGCCGCCAGGACGCCCGAGGCGGTCGCCGCCGTCGATCCCGCGGGATCCCTGACCTACGGCGTGCTCGCCGCCCGCGCCAACGCCGTCGCCGCCGCCTTGCGCGCGCGGGGCGTCGGCCGGGGCGACGTCGTGGCCGTCGAGCTCCCGCGCTCGGCCGACTACGTGGCCGCGGTGCTGGGGGTCTGGCAGGCGGGGGCCGTGCTCGTGCCCATCGACCGGACGCTGCCGCCCGCCCGGCTGGACCACCAGCGACGCCAGGCGGGGGTCACGGCCACACTGTCGTCCGTCCCTCCGGCGGCCGGGCCGCAGCCGCTGCACCTTGGGGACGTCAGTCCCGGCGACTGCGCCTACGTGATGTTCACGTCAGGCTCGACCGGCCGGCCGAAGGGCGTGCAGATCACGCACGCGGCACTACGCCACTGCGTCTCCACCGTCGCCGCGCTGCTCGAACCCGGGCCTGACGACAGGTACGCCGCCAACCAGACCTTCGCCTTCGACATCTCGCTGCTGGAGATGTTCCTGCCGCTGACCCGCGGCGGGGCCACGTTGGTGACCTCGGAAGCCCTGCAGGCCCACCCGGCGGAGCTCGTGCGCTGGCTGGAGTCCGAAGGCGTGACGGTGCTGCACGCCACGCCGACCGCGTGGCGCTCACTGCTGCCACATCTGACGCCGGGCAGGCCGCTGCAGGCCGTGTCGGGAGGTGAGGCGCTGATCGCGCGCCTGGTCGCCGAGCTGGCCCCGCGCACGTCCCGGATCTGGAACTTCTACGGGCCCACCGAGGTCACCGTCTGGTGCACGGCGGGTCTGATCGGCCCGGCACACGACGATCCGCTGCCGGTGGGCCGCCCCCTGGCGGGCTACCGGATCGAGCTGCTCGATCCCGACGGCCACCCCGTGCCCGAGGGCGAGCAGGGCGAGATCCACGTCGGCGGCCCCGGCCTGGCGATCGGATACGCGGGCGCACCCGACCTCACGGCGGAGCGCTTCATCGACCACCCGCGGTTCGGCCGGTTGTACCGCACCGGCGACCTGGGCCGCTGGCGGCCCGACGGCATGCTGCACTTCGGCGGGAGGGCGGACCGGCAGGTGCAGCTGCACGGCTACCGGATCGAGCTCGGCGAGATCGAGGTGGTCGCGCAGGAGCACCCCGCGGTCGACCTGGCCTCCGCCCACGTGGTGGATGGCGCGCTGCTGCTCTTCGTCCAGGGGGAGACGGCGCCACGGGCGCTGCGCCGGCACCTGGCCGCCCACCTGCCCGCCTACATGATCCCTGCGCGGATCGAGGTGCTGGCCGCCTTCCCGCTCACCCCCACCAAGAAGATCGACCGGGCCGCCCTGCTGGCGACGGCCGGCGGATAGGAGAAGTCGTGGCTGTCCTACACGAGCTCGTCGAGGCCCAAATGGCGCGTACCCCCGCGGCGTTCGCCGTTACGGGGCACGGTGGCGAGCGCTTGACCTACCAGCAGCTCGAGGAGCGGGCCAACCGGCTGGCCCGGCACCTCGCCGAGCTGGGCGTGCGGCCGGACACGCCGGTCGCGGTGTGCGTGCACCGGAGCCCCGACCTGGTCGTCGCCCTGCTCGCGATACTCAAAGCGGGGGGCGCGTACTTGCCGATCGACCCCGACACGCCGCCGGCCAGGGTCAGGGTGCTGGTCGAAGAGGCCGCCGTGCCGGTCTGCGTCGGCGAGTCCGCGCTCGCCGACCGGCTGCCCGCGGACGTCTGCGAGCTGGTGCTGCTCGACCGCGACCGCGCCGCCATCGAAGGCCACCCGGCCACGCCGCCGCCCGTGGACGTGCGCGCCGACAACCTGGTGTCCGTCTACTTCACCTCGGGCTCAACCGGAACCCCGAAAGGTGTGGCGAGCACGCACGGTGGCTGGGTGAACCGGATGCGCTGGATGCAGGACGAGCACGGGCTGCGCCCCGGCGAGGTCGTGCTGCACAAGACCACGCTCAGCTTCGACGACTCCGCCGTGGAGATCTTCTGGCCGCTGTCCGTCGGCGGCGTGGTGGCGATCCTGCCGCCCGGCGAGCACCGTAACCCCGTGGCCCTGCTCGACGCCGCCCGCTGCCACCAGGCGGCCGTGGTGCAATTCGTGCCCAGCATGCTGGCGCTGTTCCTGGAGGCGCACCGCCGCGCGGGCCTGCCGCCGCTGCCCTGCCTGCGGCACGTGGTCTCCAGTGGCGAGGCGCTGACCGCGCCGCTGGCCCTGGCCTTCCACGAGCAGCTCGGCGTGTACGGCTGCCGCCTGCACAACCAGTGGGGCGCCACCGAGGTGTCCATCGACTCCACGCTCTATACCTACGACCCGCACGACCCGCACGCCGGCCCCGTGGTGTCCATCGGGCGCCCCTTCACCGGCAACACCGTGCACGTGCTGGACGCGAATGGCGGCGCTGTCCCCGACGGCGAGCCGGGCGAGCTGTACATCGGCGGCATCGGCCTGGCCCGTGGCTACCACCGGCGGCCGGGACAGACAGCGGACAGGTTCGTGCCCGACCCGTTCGGCCCGCCGGGCTCCCGCCTTTATCGGACGGGTGACATGGGCAGACGCCGCCCGGACGGGGCTCTGGACTTCCTCGGCCGCACCGACCATCAGGTCAAGATCCGCGGGGTCCGCATCGAGCTGGGAGAGATCGAGGCGTGCCTGGACGCCCATCCGGCGGTCCGGCAGTCGGTGGCGGTCGTCTCCGGTGAGCGCCTGCTCGCCTACGTGGCGGGGAACGCGCCGGATCCTGTCGAGCTTCGCGCGCACCTGGCCGAGCGGCTGCCCTCGTACCTCCTTCCCGCTCACATCACCGTGCTCGACGCGCTCCCGCTGACTCCCAACGGCAAGGTCGACAGGAAAGCGCTGCCCGAGCCTGCGGCCGCGGAACCGGAGACCGGCAGGCCCCCTGCGACGGAGACGGAGCGGGCGCTGGCAGCCATCTGGGCCGACGTGCTGGACGTGGACCGCGTCATGCTCGACGACAACTTCTTCGAGCTGGGCGGCAATTCGCTGCTCGCCACCCAGGTGATGTTCCGCATCCAGGACGACCTCGGCATCGAGTTCCCGCTCTACCTGCTGTTCGCCGCGGAATCGCTGGAGGAACTGGCCGAGGAATTGGACGGCGGGCACCGGGAGCGGCTGCCCGAGCTGCGGCCCGTGCCAAGGGACGGGGCGCTGCCGCTGTCGTTCGGCCAGGAGCGGCTGTGGTTCCTGCAGCGGCTGGCCCCGGAGTCGACCGCCTACAACGTACCCACGGCCTGCAGGCTGAGCGGGCGCTTGGACGTGGAGGCGTTCAGCCGGGCCTTCGACCAGCTGGTGGCCAGGCACGAGATCCTGCGTACCCGCTACGTGGAGAACTCCGAGGGCGTCCCGGAGCTGCGCATCGACGCCGAAGGGCCGCGGCTGACCGTGGGCGCCGCGTACGGCGGCGGCCGTATCGCCCGCGAGGCCGCCGCGTCCGAGGCCATGCAGAAGGACTGGGACACCGCGTTCGACCTGGCCGCGGCCGCGCCCGTCAGGGCCCGGCTGACCAGGCTGGATGACTACGAGCACATCTTCTCGCTGATCATCCATCACATCGGCTACGACGCGGGGTCCGAGCACGTCTTCTGGCAGGAGCTCGCCACGCTCTACGAGGCCGCCCTGTCGGACCGGCCGGCCGTGCTGCCCGACCAGACGGTCCAGTATGTGGACTACGCGGCTTGGCAGCGCGAGCGGGCGGACTGGGACGAGCAGATCGCCTACTGGCGGGAGACGCTCGCCGGATGCGCGCCGCTCGACCTGCCCGTGGACCGGCCGCGTCCGGCGCGGCAGACCTACAGCGGCGCCAGGCTCTCCTTCCGGCTGCCGGAGGGGCCCACGGAGCGGTTGCGCACGCTCAGCAGGGAGGCGGGCACCACGGTGTTCACCGCGTTGCTGGTCGCCTTCCAGATGACGCTCGGCCAGGCCTGCGGCACGGACGACGTGATGGTGGGGTCGCCGGTCGTCGGACGTGACCGCCCGGACACCGAGCAGATGATCGGCTATTTCTCGAACACCGTGGTGCTGCGTACCCGCACTGGCGGCGACCCGAGCTTTACGGAGCTCCTCGGCAGGGCCCGGGACGTGGTGAACGGCGCCTACGCGCACCAGGACATCCCCTTCGAACGGCTCGTCCAGGCCCTGCGCCCGCCGCGCGACGCAGGCAGAACCCCGTTCGTGGACGTGATCTTCAACGGCGTGCCGCTCACCGCGATCACCAGCGCCGAGAGCGTCCGATTCCCGCTGCTCACCGTCACACCCATCGACCTGGCGGCCACCACCACGATCGTGGACCTGCTCTGCTCCGTCGCCGAGACCCCCGACTCGATCATCGGGGAGATCACCTACAACACCGACCTGTACGACGCCGACACCGTGCGACGGCTGATCGGCTCCTGGCTGTACCTGCTGGAAGCGGCGGCCGAGGATCCCTCCCGGCCGCTCTCCGCGCTCGCGCTCACGCCGCGGGCGGAAAGGAAGGACTGATGTTGCGAACGTTGTTCAAGTCCAAGATCCACCGAGCCACGGTGACGCAGGCGAACCTGCACTACGTCGGCTCGGTGACGATCGACGAGGATCTCATGGAGGCGGCGGACGTGTTGGACGGGGAACTCGTCCACATCGTGGACATCACCAACGGCGCCCGGCTGGAGACCTACGCGATCAAGGGCGAGCGGGGCAGCGGGGTGATCGGCATCAACGGCGCCGCCGCGCACCTCGTCCACCCGGGCGACATGGTGATCCTCATCACCTACGGCCAGTACGCACCCGGCGAACTGGACGGCTACGTGCCGAAGGTCGTGCACGTGGACGGCGCCAACCGCGTCGTGGACGTCGACGCCGACCCGAGCCGGCCGGTGCCCGGGGCCCCCGACCAGCTCGCTCCCGCCGGCGCCGCGAGGAGGCAGGCGTGACCACGACCGTGCATGAGGCCCTGGCCGCCGACTGCGCCGAGCTGCTGGGCCTCGACGCCTTCCCCCGCGACGCCGACTTCTTCGCGGCCGGTGGGCACTCGCTGACCGCCATCAGGCTGGTCGCGCGCATCAGGGCGCGCTACGGCGTCGAGGTGCCGGTCGCCGAGGTGTTCACCAGCCCCACCGTGAACGAGCTGGCTCCCGTGGTGATCGGCCTGCTCGGCGGCGACCTGGCGCCCGCGGAGGCGCACGGTGCCTGAGCAGAGCCTGACCCGCGCGCAGGAGCGCCTGTGGGTCAACCACCAGCTCGATCCCGACGGCACCGCGTACAACATCTGCCTGGCGCTCCGGCTGCGCGGCCGGCTGTCAGTGCCAGCGCTGGAGACCGCGCTCAGCGGCCTGGTCGCCCGCCACCAGGCGCTGCGCACGGTGTACCGGTCAGAAGACGGCAGTCCGTCAGCGGTTGTACTGCCCCCGGAGCCGGTCCGGCTCTCCCCCCAGCAGGCCGGCTCGGAGTCGGAGGTGCGCGAGATCGCCGCGCGGGCCGTCCGCCACCCCTTTGACCTGGCGAAAGGCCCCGTGCTGCGGCCCGGCCTCGTCAGGATCGGCGAGGAGGATCACGTGCTTCTCCTCACGATGCACCACATTGCCACGGACGAGTGGTCAACGGGCGTGCTGCTCGGCGAGCTGGACGCGCTGTACCGCGGGCAGCTGGCCGGCGATCCCGATCCCCTGCCGCCGCTGCCCGCCGGGTACGCCGACGTCGTGGCGGCCGAGCGCGCGGCCGATCTCGGCCGGGCGATGGAGCATTGGCGGGGGGCCCTGACCGGGCTCCAGGTGCTCGACCTGCCCACCGACCATCCCGACACGGGACTGCCCGGCTCCGAGGGCGGGACGGTGGTGTTCACGGTGCCGGAGGAGACCAGAGCGGCGCTCGCCGAGGTCGCCGCCCGGGCGCGCACCACCCTGTACATGAGCGGGCTCGCGGCGTTCTCCGCCTTCCTGGGCCGCTACTGCGGGCAGGACGACGTCGCCGTCGGCACCACCGTGGCCAACCGTACGGCGCCGCACTCCGAGCACCTGGTCGGCGCCTTCTTCAACACTCTGGTGATGCGCGCCGACCTTTCCGGCGATCCGGGGTTCAGCGAGATCCTGCGCAGGACCCGTGCGTACTGCCTGGGCGCGCTGACCCACCAGCACCTCCCGTACCCCATGATCGCCGCCGGGCTGAGGCCGGGTGGTGCCCCGCCGTTCCGGGTGCTGTACGAGGTCCACGCGGCGCTGGCCGAAGGTGTGACCGTGGGCGGGCTGGACGCCGAGCCGTTCGACTTCCCCGACACGGCCGCCAAATACGACCTGGCGCTGTCTCTCGTGCCGCGCGCCGACCGGATCGAGGGACGCCTCACCTACCGTGGCGACCTGTTCGAGCGCGGCACCGCCGAGTGGTTGGCCGCCTCATTCGTCCACCTGCTCGGCGCGCTGGCCGCCGAGCCCGACCGGCCGCTGAGCGACTTCGACCTGCTGACCCCGGCGATGCGGGACGAGGTCATCGCCGCTGGACGCGGACTGTCGCCGCTCGGCGATCTGGAGGCGCGGGCGCACGAGCTGATCGAGGAGCAGGCGCGGCGGACGCCGGACGCCGTGGCGGTCGCCTGCGGAGCCACCTCGCTCACCTACCGGGAGCTGGACGAGCGGGCCAACCGGGTGGCGCGCTGGCTACGCGGCCGCGGGATCGGCAGGGAGAGCGTGGTCGCCGTCCGGCTTCCCCGCTCGGACTGGATGGTCGCCGCGTTCCTGGGGATCTGGAAGGCCGGAGCGGCGTACCTGCCGCTCGACCCCGGCATGCCGGAGGAGCGGACCGCCTGGATGGTCGCGGACTCGGGCGCCCGGGTGGTGCTGGCGGACCAGGACGAGTTGGCCGCCGCCGTGGCCGGGCAGCCCGCCGACAACCCCGGCGTGCCGGGCTCGCCCGACGATCTGGCCTACGTCATCTATACCTCGGGCTCCACCGGCAGGCCGAAGGGCGTGCTGGTGCCCCACCAGGGGCTGGTCAACTTCCTGCACTGGTGCGTCGCGGCCTACACGATCGGCGGGACGGGCGGGGCGCCGTTGTTCTCCTCCGTCGCCTACGACATGGTCGTGCCCAACCTCTTCACGCCGCTGGTAACGGGGCAGCGGGTGCACCTCCTTCCCGCCTCCGTCGAACTGGACGACCTCGGCGAGGAGCTGTCGGCGGCGCCGTACGGGTTCGTCAAGCTCACTCCTGGGCACTTGGAGGTGCTGGCCGGGCAGCTCGACCGTGAGCGGGCGGCGGGGCTGGCGGGCGTGCTGGTGGTGGGCGCCGACGCGTTCCCGAGCCGGGCGCTGTCCTTCTGGCAGGACCTCGACCCGGCTCCCGTCCTGCTCAACGAGTACGGGCCCACCGAGGCGTCGGTGGCCAACTGCGTGTACACCGTGCGCGGCGACGTCCGGGGGGAGCTCGTCCCCATCGGCCGTCCGATTCCCGGTACCACGATGTACGTGCTGGACGCGGCCATGCGCCCCGTGCCGCCGGGGGTGCCGGGCGAGCTGTACATCGGCGGCGTCTGCGTGGCGCGCGGGTACCACGGGCGGCCGGGGCTGACCGCCGAGCGGTTCGTGCCCGACCCGTACGGGCCGCCGGGCGCACGCCTGTACCGTACGGGAGACCTGGGCAGGCTCAGAGCGGACGGGCAGTTCGAGTTCCTGGGCCGTCTGGACGAACAGGTGAAGATCAACGGATTCCGCGTCGAGCCGGCCGAGGTGCAGGCGGCGCTGGACGAGCTGCCTGGCGTGGCCGGATCCGTGGTGGTCGCCGGTCCCGACGCCGCGGGACGCGTCCGGCTGGTGGCCTACGTCGTCGGTCCGGCGCGGCCCGCGGAGCTGCGCCAGGGGCTGGCGCGGGTGCTGCCCGGGCACATGGTGCCGTCGGTGTTCGTCCCGCTCGACGCCATCCCGCTCAACCGCAACGGCAAGGTCGAGCGCGCTGCGCTCCCCTCTCCGGTCGTGGCGGGGGACGAACCCGCCCGGCCGATGACGGGGCACGAGCGGCGAGTCGCCGCAGTGGCGGGGGAGGTACTGGGCGCGGATGTGGCGGACCCGGACGAGGACCTGTTCGGGCTGGGCCTGGACTCTCTCAGCGCAGTCCGCCTGGCCGCCGCGATGGAGCGCGAGTTGGGCGTAAAGGTGCGCTTGCGCGCCCTGCTAGCCGCGCCGACGGTACGCGGGCTGGCCCGCTTGACCGGCGCGGAGCCGCAGGCCGAGGCCGGGCCGGCTCCCATGCTCGTCAGGTTCGCCGCGAGTTCGCGGGCCCGCGGCCGGCCCGTGTACTGCTTCCACCCGCTCGGCGGATCGGCGTTGTGCTACGCGCCGCTGGCCACCCGGCTTGAGCGGCCGGTCGTCGGGCTCCAGGCGCTGGAGGCCGCCGTGGACACCGGCTCCGTGGCCGGGCTGGCGCGCCGCTACGCCAAGGAACTGCACGCGGCCGGCGACGACGAGCAATACACGTTGATGGGCTGGTCCGCGGGCGGCGTGCTGGCCTTCGAGACGGCCAGGCAGCTCACCGCGCTCGGCGCGCGAGTGGACCGCGTCGTGCTCGTGGACTCCACCTTGCCGGAGGATGTCGCGGGAGAGTCGCGAGACGGGCTGACGGAGCTCGAAGCGCTGGTCGCCGCCGTGGCGGCGGCCCCTCGCGAAGAGGCGGCCGAACTGCTGCTCGGGCAGCGCGACGAGCTCTTCGCGGCGCTCGGCATGACATCAGGGCAGGTGGCGGCCTACTACGAGGAGTACGGGCCGCGGCTGCTGCGGCTGTGGCGCGAGAGCCTGGACGGCCTGACACGATATCGGGCGGGCCGTTTCGACGGCCGGGTCGTCCTGCTCCTGAGCGACCGCGCCTCGCGGGCCCGGCGAGCCCGGCAGGAGGCAGGCTGGCGTGGGACGGCTGCCGATCTCGTTGTGCGGATCGTCGAGGGCGACCACCACGAGCTGCTGCGCCCCTCCCGGCTCGGGCAGCTCATTCCCTTCCTGCGGAGCTGACGGCGGCCTCGGCGTCAGCGACGGCGTGCGCGGACACCGACCGGACCAGCACGACCGCCGCAAGCGCGGACACCGCCGCCGAACACCAGAAGACGGCCGGAAGCCCCGCCACGACGGCCACTGCGCCGCCGCTCACCGCGCCGAGCGGCATCGCCCCCATACCGACCAGCCGGCAGGCCGAGTTGACCCGGCCGAGCAGGCCGTCAGAGATGAGCCGCTGCCGCAGGGTGATCGTGAGGACGTTCGTGACCGCGTTGGCCGCGCCGATGCCGAACGCGGTCACAAACAGCACCGCTGGGAACGACGGCGCGAGTAAAGGCCCCAGCAGCAGCACGGCACCGGCGATGGTGCCCCAGATCAGCACCCTGCCCTCGCCTGCGGGCCTGGCCAGACGCTCGGCGACCACTGACCCGGCGACCGCGCCGACGGCGAGCGTGGCGGCCAGCAACCCATACGCGCGCGCGTCGAGCCCGACGGCCGACCGCTCGCCTGTCACCCACAGCACCAGGACGGCGAAGTAGGCGTTGTAGGCCAGGTTGAGCAGGGCTGCGA
Organism: Nonomuraea sp. NPDC005650; assembly: GCF_040605375.1. Lineage (NCBI taxonomy): Bacteria > Bacillati > Actinomycetota > Actinomycetes > Streptosporangiales > Streptosporangiaceae > Nonomuraea > Nonomuraea sp. NPDC005650. The sequence continues at coordinate 58,080 of NZ_JBEXCR010000028.1, read as the reverse complement.
ACAGCGCCAGCGCCCGCAGGACGCGGTGCCCCGCCAGGTAACGCAGGCCGCTCACGATGTCCGCGCGCACGGAGGTGACCGGCACGCCGCCCCGGCCGTACGTTCCGCGCAGCGCGAGCAGGGCGACCGCCGCGGTGGCGAGTAGAACCGCGGCCGCGCCGAAGACCGCGGCCGCGGCCAGCCCGGCCAGCACGCCCGCCAGCGGCGCGCCGAGAAAGTAGTTGCCCACCGTCTGGGCGGCGGTGAGGCGGCCGTTGGCGGCGGCCAGACGATCCTTGCCGACGACCATCGGCACCAGCGATTGCGCGGCGGTGTCGGAGAAGACCTCGCCCGCGCCGGCCAGGAGGACGGCCACGGCGAGCACCGGCAGGCTGAGCAGGCCCAGCGCGGCGGCGGCGGCCGTGAGGGCGAGCACGGTCGCGCGGCTCCAGCTCGCCAGGAGCAAGATACGCCGCCGGTCGAGGCGGTCCGCCAGTGCTCCTGCGGGTAGCGCGAGCAGCAGCCACGGGAGCGTGGCCGCGCCGCTGACCAGCGACACCAGCAACGGTGACGAGGTCAGTGACGCGGCCAGCAGCGGGGCGCCGACGAGGAGGACGCCGTCGGCCAGGTTCGACAGCCCCGACGACCACCACAGCGCGGTGAACGAGGTCCCGAGCCCCTTCACGTAAGCGCCCTGGCCGGCGCGGGCGATCCGGCGAGGAGCTGTTCGAAGACGTCGGCCGCGCGCTCCACGGCGGCGCGGTCCACGCCCAGGTGGGTGACTGCGCGGATCCTGCCGTGGCCGAGCTCCTCGACGCGCACTCCGGCGTCGCCTGCCGCTTCGATGAACGAGCGGGTGGTGTAGCGGGGGTCGCGTACCCGGAAGAACACCATGTTCGTCAGCGGCCGCTCAGTGATCAGCTCCACACCGGGCAGCCTGGCCAGCCGTGCCGCCAGCCTGGCCGCGTTCACGTGGTCGTCGGCCAGGCGGCCGGGCATCCGGGTCAGTGACACGAGACCGCAGGCGGCGATCACTCCGGCCTGGCGCATCCCGCCCCCGAGCATCTTGCGGATCCGCCTGGCCCGGCCCACCGTCGCCGCATCACCGGCCAGCACCGACCCGATCGGCGCGCCCAGGCCCTTCGACAGGCACACCTGTACGGTGTCGCCGAATGCCGCGATGTCGGCGGGCTCGACGCTCAGCGCCACGGCGGCGTTGAACAGGCGGGCCCCGTCCAGGTGCAGCGCGAGGCCGTACGCGCGGGCCAGCGCCGCGGTCTCGGCCAGATAACCGAGCGGGAGCGGGACGCCGCCGCAGCGGTTCTGCGGCGTCTCCAGGGTGATCAGCGCGGGTAGGGCGAACTGGGGATCGTCCCGGTCGAGGGTGCAGGCGGCGGCGATCTCGCCGAGGTCCAGTGTGCCGTCGGGCCGGTTGTCCAGCGGCTCGTAGACGACGCCGCCGCAGACCGAGGCGCCGCCTGCCTCGTAGACGTAGATGTCGGACTCCCTGCCGACGATCGCCTTCCCGCCCCTGGGGCATTGCGCCATGATCGCCGCCAGGTTGGCCATCGTGCCGCTGGGCATCAGGCAGGCGGCCTCCTTGCCCAGCAGGTCGGCGGCGGTGCGCTCAAGTTGGGCGACCGTGGGGTCCTCGCCGTACACGTCGTCGCCGAGCGGGGCGTGCGCCGCCGCGTCCAGCATCTCGCGAGTGGGCAGGGTGAAGGTGTCGCTGCGTAGTTCGACGTGGGTGGTCACTTGGCTCCGATCGGGCCGGTCGCGAAGACGGGGCGCAGGCTGCCGAGAGCGGTGGCCAGCGCCCGGTCGAGCTTGTCGTAGCTGGATGAGGTGGCGATCACGTACCCGAGCCGGTCGTAGCTGCTGCGCGCGGGCCGCACCACCGAGCCGGGCGCGGCGGTGACGACGACCGAGGTGACACCGGGCACGCTGCGGGCGCGCTCCAGACCGCACACGGCGGCCAGCCGCGCCTCGTGCGCCGGCAGCGTCTCGGGAGAGGCCAGGAGGAAGGCGATCCCGGCCGGGTTGAAGGCGCCAGGCGGCTCGGGAAGGCCCAGCCCGCACGCCGCGCCCAGGTGCGCGCCCAGCAGCTCGAAGCCGCACGATTGTGCGATGACCTCGGGAATCATGCCGCCGGCCGGGCGCGCGTTGACCTCGATCACGTAGCCGGCGCTGTCGATGAGCTTGATCTCGGTGTGGGTGACGCCGTGGGTGACCCCTACCGCGTCCAGGGCGCAGTAGGTGGCCTCGGTGAGCACAGCCGCGCTCTCCGCCGGCACCGGCGCGGGGAAGATGTGCCCCCGCTCCACGAAGGCGGGCGGGTGCGTGACGCGCTTGGCGGTGATCCCGACGCGGCGGTGCCCGGCGGGCGAGCTGATCACCTCCACGCTGAATTCGGGGCCCTCCAGGTAGCCCTCGATGAGCGAGGCGCCCGCACTGGGTTGTCCCCGCACGTTCGTGGTGGCCGCCAGGATCGTGCGGCAGTGCGCCACCACCTCGGCGGGCGTCGAGCAGAGCGCGACGCTGGAGGAACCGGTGTCGTCCACCGGCTTGACCACGCAGGGGAGCGCTATGCGCGCGAGCGCGCGCAGCACCTCGCCGTCCAGGTCCTGGCCGCGCTCGATGACGGCGAAGGCGGGGGAGGGCAGCGCCGCCGCGGCCAGGGCCGCCCGCATGCGACCCTTGTTCCTGCAGCGGGCGACGGCTTCTGGAGTATTGCCCGGCAAGCCGAGGGAGGCCGCCGTCTGGGCGACAGCCTCGACGTAGAACTCGCTGGTGGTGGTCACGCCCGCGATGTCGCCCACGGCCGCGTCCAACTCGCGGGCGAGCTCCGCCGGAGTGTTCGTGTCGCAGACGACCACCTTGACATCGGTCTCGTCCAGCCCTGCGTAGCGTGCGGGATCGCCCGTGGCCAGGACCGGCGTGAACCCCAGCTCAGCCGCCTTGCCGAAGGCGAGCATCCCGGAACCGGTCGTGTTCGACTCGATGAAGAGCAGGTTCACGCGTACTCCACATCCCGGCTCAGGGTGGCGTAGGACCATTGCTGGGCGGTTTCGGTGAGGGAGATGCGTCTCGGTTCGCGTGGCGGAGTCAGGTCGGTGATGCCGTGCGCGAGGCGGTAGGCGGGGTTGTAGATCGTCTCGACGTACCGGTCGCCGCGGTCGGGGAAGAGCGCCAGGATGGAGGTGTCCGGGGCGAGCTGGGTGCTGAGCCAGCGCGCGACCAGGTAGGCCGAGCCGGAGCTGTTCCCGGCGAACACCTTTTCCTGCGCGGCCAGCTCCAGGGTGGCGGCGTACGCTTCCCGGTCGGAGAGCCAGTGCACCTCGTCGATGACCGAGAAGTCCACGTTCGCCGGGACCAGACTGTTGCCAAGGCCGCTCTGCAGCCGTTCCGGCCGGTCGGGCTGGCCGAAGATGGCGCTGCCCACGGCATCGACCGCGACCACCCGGAGCGCGGGGTTTCGTCTGCGCAGGGCGCGTGCCGTGCCGCACAGCGAACCGCCGCTGCCCACCGGCCCGACGAGCACGTCCACCCGGCCGAGTTCCTCGTGGACCTCCTCGGCGAGGTCGCTGTAGGCGGCGGGGTTGTCGGGGTTGTCGTACTGGCGGGGCCAGAAGGCTCCGGTATGGCGGTCCATGACGGTCCGGAGGCGTTCAAGCCGGGCGCTCTGCCAGCCGCCGCTGGTCATCGCAGGCACGATGTCGAGCGTGGCGCCCAGGGCGTCCAGCTTGGCCATGGTCAGGGCGTCCATGCGCGGGTCGGTGACGATGTGCACCTCGTGGCCGAGGTAGGTGCCGACCAGCGCCACGCCCAGAGCCATCGTCCCCGATGAACTCTCCACGATGAGCCCGCCGTCGGCGAGCACGCCCTGAGCCCTGGCGGTCAGGATCATCTGTTTGGCCACGCGATCCTTCATGCCGAAGGGGTTGGCCAGCTCCAGCTTGGCGTGGACGGGCGCGCCCGCGGGCGAACGCAGGCATAGCAAGGGGGTGGCGCCGATGGCGGCGATCACGTTGGATTTGTAAGTCATGTCCTGCTCGTGCTCCTGCAGACGATGAGCGGTCGGCCGAGCTCGTCCAGCTCGCGCAAGGCCATGGCGAGTTTGGGTCCGTGGTCGTGGTCGTGGCGGGCGAGCAGGATGCCCAGGCAGGTCCCGCTGTGCCCGACGACGGTTCCCAGCCCGCCGACCCGGCGGCAGATCTCCTCGACGGCCGCCAGGTGGGGCTTGGGGTTGAAGGTCTGGAACAGCCGCGCGCTGGCCGTCGCCACGTCGCCCACGGCGGCCGTGTCGCCACCGCGCACCGCGGCGGTGAGCTGGTCCAGCAGCTCCGTGTAGCGTGCCGCCCAGTGGGCGGGTATGGGCTTGCGCGACTTGTTGAACTCGACGGTGTCGACGAGGTCACCGTCGTCTATGCCGGCGATGGTGAGCTGGGGCAGCACGCCGAGCTTGCGGTGCAGCCGCACCTCACGGTGGAAGAAGGCGGTGATGCCCGCGTGCATCACCCCGTCGGAAGGCTCGATCTCGGCCATCAACCGCTGGAGCAGCCGGTTGGGCAACTTGAGGCGGAAGGCGGCGTCCACGGCGCGGCCGGTGGCCACCAGGTCGGCGGTGGAGCTTGCCATGCCCTTGCCCTCGGGCAGCGCGCTGTTCAGCATCAGCCAGCCGCCGCCGTGGACGCCGTAGTGCTCCAGGATGCGCATGGCCAGCCGCTGGGACTTGATCTTGTGCGGCGGAGAGACGATCACCTGGTCGAGCTGCGGGTCGGGTTCGAAGGCCGCCTCGACGTACAGGTCCACGGGGAAGGTCACCAGGAAATCGGTGCCCGGGCCGAGTATGCCCTGAAGGAGCTCGCCGAACGTGCCGGGGGCGCGCCCGCGGCCGAGACCCCCGGCGCGGCCGTGGCGTGCGGCGCTGTCGAGCATGGGAACGGTCATGCGGTGTTCACCTGTCCTCCCGCCATGGCGTCCGCGCGCGCGGTCCGAAGCCGCGCCGAGCGCTCACTCATGGCACGCTCGGTTGCGCCGAGCCGCGCCGTGACGTCGTCAAGGAGCAGGCGTACCTGCTCGGGATGGGTCGAGCCGCTGGTAAGCCTGCGATAGACGGCCGTCTCCGCGCTCAGCAGATCGTCCAGAGGGAGATCGGCGGGCGCGACGGGGAAGCCGTGCCGGGCCGCGGTCTCCGCCAGCGTCTGCGCGTCCAACTGGCGCGGGTCGAGGTCGGGTCCGCTCCCGTCCTGCCGCAGGGCCTCCTCGATCCACGCTCCGACGACGACCTGGGCGCTTCTGGCCGGTACGCCGCAGGCGAGCGTCAGATGGTTGGCCACCGTGGACGCGGCCAGCAGCTCGCGTCCGGCCACGGCCGCGGCCCTGCCCCCCGCGAAGCGCACGCGGGTGAGTACCTGCTCGAAGAGCGTGATCATGGTCTCGCCTGCGGCGAACATGTCAGCGAGGAACCGCCCGCTCTCCTTGGACACCTCGACCAGATTGCTGTAGCCGGTGTTGTGCTGGCCCACCATGAGGTCCACGCCCAGGCCGACGAGGTGCCCCGCCATGCCGCGCAGGCGCTCGAGCACCGGAAAGTTGCGCTTGTGCGGCATGGCCGACGAGATGCCGGCCAGCTCATCGGGTAGGTCGATGAACCGGCAGCTGGATCCGCTCCACCAGAGCAGGTCCGTCAGGAACCTGCCGAATGTCGTGCCGAGCACCGCCAGCTCGGCCGCCACCCGAAGTGTCCAGGCACGCGAAGCCACCGAGGTGAGCGCGTGCGGCTCGGGACCGGCGAAGGCGAGCGCCTCGGCCATCCGGCGGCGGTCCCACGGCAGTTCCAGGCCCGCCATGGCGCCCGCACCCAGCGGGCAGAGGTCGACGGCGTCATACAGCCGCACGAGCGAGCGGGCGCCGTTCTCCGCGGCGTCCGCGAGCGCGGCCAGGTAGAAGCCGAAGGTGATGGTCTGCGCGGTCTGGTACTGGGTGTAGCCCGGCATCACAGAGGTAGCGTGCTCGGCGGCTCGCGCGGTGGCCGCGCGGCACAGGCGAGCCAAGGCGGCGGCGCTGTCCAGGATGCGTTCCCGCCCGTACATGAGCTGGGCGCAGGCCTGCACGTCGTTACGGCTGCGGTCCACGTGCCAGGCGGCGGCGCCGGGCGGCAGCTCGGCATGCACACAGCGCTCCAGCGCGAACAGCAGGTCCGACATCGAGTGCGCGCGCTCGGCGGTGATCCGCTCCGCCGAGAGACAGGAGAGCACGGCGGCGATCCTGGCCGCGTCCTCCTCGTCGAGCAGCCCCATGCGCACGTACTCCGACACCAGCACGAGCTCGATCCACTGGTAGTGACCCAGCAGATGTCCCGCCTCCCAGTCGAAGCGGGGACCCAGAATGGCTCGGTCGAGCATGTCGGCGGGCCCTTGTCGGATACGTCCTGTCGGCAACATGCGGCCAACCATGGCACTGGCCCCCCTGCGCCTACCAGGAGGAATGACCGGCGATATCGGGGCGATCCCGAGGCGATGCCGGGACGAGAGCCGCCAGTAGGCACCAGCGCCTACGTTTCGGAGATACGAAACCTTTGGGAGGAATCCTTGAAGTCTGGGCTCTTGTCCGAGGGACTCATGCTCGCCGACCTTGTGCGGGCCCACAGGGGGCGGGCTCGGCTCACTCAAGAGGAACTCGCCGAGCGAGCCTCGCTGAGCGTGCGCGCGCTGCGCGACCTGGAGCGAGGCCGGACCCGTTTTCCTCGCCGTACCTCGCTGCGCCGGCTGGCCGCCGCACTGGATCTGACCGACGCCGACCGGGTGGCTTTCGAGGCGATCACCCGCGGCCCTGTCCTTCCCGCTGCGGAGGCGGGTCCGTGGGAGCTGCCCGCCGTGAGCCGCTCCGTGCTGATCGAACGGGTGCCGCTGCTGCGGGAGGTCGAGGACGCGGTCTCGCACGCCTCAGGTGCGGGGCATCCCGCCGTCGTGGCGGTGACCGGCGGCACGGGCTGGGGCAAGACCACCCTCGCTGTCCACAGCGCGCACCTGCTGCGTGCGCGCATGGCAGTGGAGTCGTTCTACGTCGACCTGCGCTCGGGACACTTCGCCTCCCGCACGCTCGCCGCGGACCTGCGGCACGACCGCACCGAGCACACGATGCGGTTCGGATCCCGTGGCCTGCTCGTGCTCGACAACGCCGATGGGAGTGAGACCGTGCACTCGCTGCTGGGCCTGGGCTTCACCGCCGTGATCGTGACGAGCCGCGAACGGCTACCCGGCCTGTCCGCCACCGCGGACATCGCGCTGACGCACCCCAGATGAGCGGCGGCCTCATGGACATCCGAGTGCTCGTCTGCTATTCGGAGCGGCTGCTGCGGACGGCGCTGCGCACCACGCTGGACAACGAGGCCGGCATATGTGTCGTCGGCGATGCCGGTGACGGGTTCGAGGCGGTGGCCAAGGCGAGAGGGCTGCGGCCCGACGTCGCGCTGATCGACGAACGGCTGACCGGGCTCAACGGGATCCAGGTCACCGAGCGGCTGCGCGCGGACCCACTGGCCAACTCAGCGCGGAGCATCATCTTGACCGAGCACCCCGAGGCCACCTTCGAGGCGGTCAGGGCGGGCGCCCGGGGGTTCCTGCTGCGCTCCAGCGACGGCGAGCAGCTCGTGGGCGCGATCAGAGCCATCGCCCAGGGCGAGGCGTTCTTCGCTCCCGAGGTCGCCAGCAGGTTCCTGCAGCGATTCGAGAGCGGGCTGCCGCACCTGGCGCCGAAGACGATCATGTCGCTGACCGACCGGGAGCAGGAAGTCCTGATCCTGGTCGCCGACGGCCACAACAACACCGAGATCGCGGCCAAGCTCTACGTGAGCGAGGCGACAGTCAAGTTCCACGTGTCCAATCTTCTGAGCAAGCTCCAACTTCGCGACCGGCTCCAGCTCGCCGTGTTCGCGCACAAAGCGGGCGTCGTCTGACGGGAGAGGTACCTGTGACGCTGTACGAATGGTTCGCGACCGGCGCGGAGCGCAACCCGGAGGGGATCGCTCTTGAAGTGGGCGCGCACCGCCTGACGTACCGGGAGTTGCACAGCCTGGCCGACCGGCTGGCGGGCCACCTGGTCAGGGTCAATGGCGGGCCGCCCAAGGCCGTCGGCCTGCTGGCCGCCCGCAGCCTGGTGGCCTACGCGGGTTACCTCGCCGCGCTCCGCCTGGGCGCCACCGTGGTACCGCTCAATCCCTCCTTCCCCCCGGTGCGCAACCGGGTCCTGTGCGCGGAGGCCGGTGTGGACCTGGTGCTGCGCGAGGACGCCGCAGACATCGGTACGCCCGGCACCACGGTCACCATGTCCCCGGAGAGCCTGGGCCGCCTGCCCCAGACCGCGTGGCTCGGCCGCCACGGCGGCGACATCGCCTACGTGCTGTTCACCTCGGGCTCCACGGGCAAGCCCAAAGGCGTGCCCATCCCTCACCACAACCTCGACACCTATCTCGCCGCCAACATCGACTACTTCGAGGCCGGTCCGGGCTGCCGCTTTTCCCAGACCTTCGACCTGACCTTCGACGTCTCAGTCTTCGACATGTTCGTCGCCTGGGGGTCGGGCTCGGCGCTGGTCGTCCCGACAAAGCTGGACCTGCTGTCCCCGGCCGATTATGTGAACGCGCACGAGCTGACGCACTGGTTCTCCGTCCCGTCGATCGTGTCGCTGGCCCGCCGCCTGGATGCCCTGCCACCGGATGCGATGCCCACGCTGCGGCACAGCATGTTCGCGGGTGAGCAGCTCACGCTCGACCAGGCGGCCGCGTGGCGGCGGGCCGCACCCGCCAGCGCCATCCATAACTTGTACGGGCCCACGGAAGCCACCATCACCTGCGTCCACTACAGCCTGCCCGCCGATCCCGCCCGTTGGCCGCGGACCAGGAACGGGACGGTGCCCATCGGCGCCGTACATCCCTGGCTCGAACACGTCGTCCTGGACGAAGAGGGGCGCCCGGCCGTCGAGGGCGAACTGTGTGTGCGGGGCATCCAGCGCTTCCCCGGTTATCTGGACGCCGGACAGAACGAGGGCAGGTTCATCGCGTTCGACGACGGGCGGGCGGTGCCCTGTCAGGAGGGCGACACCCTCACCGACCAGCACTGGTATCGAACCGGTGACTTGGTCACGGACTCTGAAGGGGCGCTCCTGCACCTGGGCCGGATCGACGACCAGGTGAAGATCCGCGGCTTTCGGATCGAACTGGGTGAGATCGAGACGGTCCTGCGCCGGCACCCAAGAGTGGTGGATGCGGTGGTCATCCCTCTGGCCTCGGATGACGGCGAGGTTGACCTGGTGGCCGCCTACACGGGCGGGCCGGTGCGCGGAGAGGAACTGACGGTGCTGGTCAGGGAGTCGCTGCCCGCATACATGACGCCGTCCCGCTTCGTCGGGCTGGACGACCTGCCGCTGAATGCCAACGGCAAGACCGACCGAAGGCGGCTGGCCGCCACCCTCTCCGGCTAGATCTCATCAGGGAACACCCCGAGCGGCAGAGGAGCGATACAGAGAGTCCGAAAAGCTCGTTGGGTAAATGTCCGGCTTATGTCCGGGTAGCGCCCTGGTTGGCCGATGGCGTGATCTTCACAATCGTGCCGTGAACCTCCAGCGGATCATTCGGTCCTTACACATCACAACCCTCTCCCTCCTGATGGTCGCCTCCTCAGCGGTGCTCTGGGCAGGGGCGACGCCGGCCCAGGCCGTCAAGGGAGCCAGCCCGGTGGCCGACGGCACCTACGGTTTCGTAGCGAAGGTGAACGTCGGCGAGACGCATAGCTGCACCGGAGCCCTCGTCAGCCCGCAATGGGTGATCACCGCCACCAGTTGTTTCGCCTCCCAAGGGCAGTCCGTCACGAGCGGAGCGCCGAAGACGGCGACGACGGTGACGGTCGGCAGGACGGACCTGTCCGGTTCGGGTGGGCGGGTGCTGCCCGTGGAATGGATCCACCCGCACAGCGACCGGGACGTCGTGCTGGTCAAGCTGGCGCTGCGGGCCGTCGGCATCACGCCTGCCGTGGTCGGCTCCACCGTTCCTGCCGCGGGGGACGCGCTGCAGGTCGTGGGCTATGGACGAACGGCTGAGCAGTGGGCGCCCAACCGGGTGCATGCCGCGCCGGTCGTGGCGGGGGCCGTGGCCGCCGGCTCGTTCGGCTGGACCGGGGCGAACGGCAGTGACGTGAGCGCCTGTCAGGGGGACGCGGGCGCGCCGGTGCTGCGCACGAGCGGGGACCGCGCGGAGCTCGTCGGGCTCAGCTCCGGCGCGGGCCAGGGAGGCTGCCTGGGCGCCGCCGACGACGGGGCGCGCGGCGGCGATGCGGCGCGGCTGGACGACCTGGCGAGCTGGATCCGCACGGTCGCGATCGAGCCCACCACGTCCTTCGCACAGTACGGCGGCAGCGTGACCGGTATCGGCGGCTATGACCTGAAGGACAACCGTGATCAGGCGGTGGCCTTCGATTACGACCATTCGGGAAAGCTGGATCACCTGCTGCTCTACCGTCCGGGCTCGCAGATCGTCTTCATCGTCAAGCGGAGGACGGACGGCACCTACGCCCCGGTCTTCTCCTCGACCACTGGTATCGGTGGGTATGACCTGAAGGACAATCGGGACCGCATCATCGCCTTTGACTACACGGGTTCGGGAAAACTGGACCATCTGCTGCTCTACCGTCCGGGCGGGCATACCGCTTGGATTCTCGAGCACGGCGCGGGCAACACGTTCAAAGCCGTCTTCAACAGCTCGGCAGGCATCGGCGAATATGACCTGACGGGCGCCGAGGACCAGATCATCGCCTACGACTACCAGCATTCGGGGAAGCTGGACCATCTGCTGTTGTACCGGCCGGGGACCGGTATGGCCCGCATTCTCCGGCACAACGGTAATGCCACGTTCACGACGGTCTTCGCCACGGCCGATGGTGGGATCGGCGGATACAACCTGAAGGATGTCAAGGACCGGATCATCGCCTTTGACTACACGGGTTCGGGGAAGCCGGATCACCTGGTGCTCTACCGTCCGGGCGGGCAGACGGCCTGGGTCCTCGAGCACGGTGCGGGGAGCACGTTCAGGGCCGTCTTCAACAGCGCGGCCGGCATCGGAGGTTATGACCTGAAGAGCACGGCGGATCAGATCATCGCCTACGACTACGAGCACACGGGCAGGCTGGATCATCTGCTGCTCTACCGTCCGGGCGGAAAGACGGCCTGGATCCTTCGGCACGGTGCGGGCAATTCGTTCGCGGCGGTGTTCCACAGTTCGACCGGCATCGGCGGTTACAACCTGGAGCTGGCGAAGGACCGCATCATCACCTTCGACTTCACGAGCACGGGCGGGCAGAGCCATCTGTTCGCCTACCGTCCGGGTGACCAGATCGCCTATTTCGCGGGACGTGCTCTTCCTCCCGTACGGGTGGTTCCGGTCACCGTGACGCCCGTCATCGGCCCGGACTCCATCGTGGAGAGGTTCGCCTACCCCGCGCACTTCCCGCACGAATACGCGGGCACCTCCGGTCAGACCGATTGGGGTACGGAAAAGGCCGAGGAGAAGAACTTCGAGCTGATCTCCGGGAACGGCGGGCTCATCTGGGTCTCGTGCAGCTCGTCCCCGGAGAACGGGATCGGCGTGCTCAAGGTGTTCCCGGGCCTGCTGAACGGCAACACCGAGGTCGGCGAGCCGCACCTCGGCGTGACGGCGGTCTGCTTCAAGGTCCTCGGCTCCGACGGATGGGTGAAGCTCCGGATCCCGAACGTCTTCGAGGTTCAGGGAGACAGCCGCTCGCCGGGCGCCGGCCACGACGTGGACGCGACAGTCGTCAACGTGGAGACCGGAACGGAGCGGACCAAGCGCGTCGAGCGGGACGAGAGCGAGCAGTTCGGACGTACGGATGTCACGTGTGACGAGAGTGACCCGGATTATCCCGAGAACTGCAGCGAGACCCTCCTGGAACTGCGGGTCGTCGGCTGAGTACGAAACGGCCGGTCGGGCGCATGAGCTCCGGCCGGCCGTTCAGCCCATTCATTGACCACATCGACGGAAATGGTGGAAGTGAATACGATTCGAGCGTTACGTGGTGGTGGCAAAACGGCAGGGGTCATCGGCACCGTGCTCTCGCTGCTTCTCGCAGGCAGCCCCATCACCGAGGCAAAAGCGGCGGCGGACCCGCCCCCAGCACCGGTATGCGAACGTCAGGTGGTTCTGGAAGCGTGGGTGACGGGCGGCGTGAACGTCCGTCCGGCCGCCGAGAGGGCGCTGCTCGGGGACAGAGCGGCGGTCTGTGCCCTGCTCGCCGAGCTTCCCCGGCTCGTGGCGCAGGACGATCGTGAGCAGGTCGGCCGCATCAAGTCCCAGGGCGAGCCTGAGGTGGCCGCCGCTGCCAATGCCGCCCTGCTCTCGGACGACCCCGGCGCCGTGGCGAAGTTTCTCGACGGTGGCTGGGAGACCGCCCGGGAGATCGACCTGCGCGCCAGCGTGAACAAGATGAGGGCGGCCGGCGGACCGGAGGTCAAGGCTGCCGCCAACGCGGTGCTGCGCAACGGGTCGCGTGCGGACCTGGGGAAGTTCATCGACTCTGGCTGGCGGGTGCCGTACCGGATCGACCTGCGCGCGGTCGTCAACCGGGCGATGTCCGAAGGGGGCCCGCAGGTGCAGGCCGCGGCGAACCGGGCACTCCAGGACGGCAGCCAGGAGATGCTGGAGCGTTTCGCCCAGATCGACTGGGGTGTGGCCCAGGCCCGGGACAACGAGAACCAGACCTTGAACGATCTCCGGGCGAGCGCCACCGAGGCGACCCGCCGCGCGGCGTTCGAGACGATCTCCGCGGTCGCGCAGGCCGACCGTGCGAAAGCCGAGGCCGCGGCGGCCAAGAGCGACGCGGAAGAGGCGCAACGCCTCGCCTCGCTGGCCGGGCAGGAGTCGGCGGAGGCCAAGCGTCAGGCCCAACGCGCTGCTGAGGCCGCCGACCGCGCCGCGGCCGCGTCCCGGGTCGCCGTACAGGCCGCGCGGACAGCGGCGACGGCCGCGCGCGCAGCCTCAGGGGCCGCCGCACGCGCGGCGACCGCGGCGGCGCGGGCACACACGAAGTCGGACGAGGCGTGGGCGGCCGCGACGGCGGCAGAGCTGGACGCGGCAGCCGCTGCCAAAGCGGAGAAGTACAACCGGGACATGCAGCGGATCGGTCCGGAGATCACCGCGTTGATCTCGCCCATCAATCAGATCATCACCGTGACCGAGCAGGCGCGCGCCGCGGTCGCCGCCGCCGATTCGGCCAGGGCGAACACCGAGGCCGCCGGACGCGCGGCCGAGGCCGCCGGGCGTTATGCGGGGCAGGCCAGCGCCGAGGCCCGGAACGCGTTCGCAGCGGCCGCGCGGGCGAAAGCGAGCGCGGACCAGGCGAGGCGCGCCACCGAGGAGACGGTACGTCAGGCCGACATCGCCAAGGACGCGGCCGGAAAGGCGCGCGACGCGGCGACGCGCGCCGTGACCTACGCGGAGCAGTCGGCGAGCGCCGCGGCGAGCGCGGCCCAGCATGCGGGCAGCGCCGTCAACGCGGCCGAGCTGGCGACGCAGCACGCGAACAACGCCTACCGCGCGGCGGAGGACGCGTTGCAGGCGGCTGAGACGGCCCAGATCGTTTACAAAGCGGCGCGTGAGGCGGACGCCGAACGACTCCAGAAGGAGCTGGACCTTGAGCTGTCCTTCGCCCGGTACATCAGTCAGAAAGCCGCCGAGGCCCGATTGGGGGAGGCTCGCGGCTTCGATGTGCCAATGGGCCAGTACCACACCCCGCAGATCGACGCGCTGATCGCCGAGGTCGCCAACGCGCCGGAGACCGAGGCCGCATCGGCGGCCCTCAAGGCGCGGGAGGTGGCCCGCTACTTCGCGACCGTGCCCGGCACGTGGACCAGTTCGGCGGCCATGAAGGCTCTGGGCGAGGACGATGACCTCCTTGTCATCGGGTTCGTCAAGAGCGGACTCGCGTCCGCCGAGGAGCAGGACGACCGCACGACGCTGACCGGCCTCATGATCACCGGCAGCGCGGCCATGAGAGCAGCCGCTCAGGACGCTCTCGACAGCGGATGGTCCGACGTCATCGAGTTCCTCAAGGACCCGGACTACCCCGAGCAAGCCGCCGAGGACCGGGAGGAGGTCAACGGCATCCTTTCTGACGCCCGCAGCACCGGCAACACCCACATCGAGGAAGCGGCGAACGTCGCCCTGCGCTCGGACGATCCGGGCGCCCTCAAGAAATTCCTCGACAAGGAGCACAACACCGCTTACGCGATCGACGTCCGGGCGAAGGTCGGCGCGATCGCCGGAGACGACTCTCACGGGACCGAGGTGCGCAACGGCGCCCAAATCGCGCTGGCCGGCACGACGGCGATGCAGGTCGAATTCCTGGAGGTGGAGCGGCACCGTGCGGCCCAGCGCGACTACGCGACCGCGACGCACAACTACATCGCCAGTTCCTTGATGATCGAGACCTCGCAGATCGCGCAGCAGGCCGTCGACTTCGCGCGCACCGCGCAGGCTGCGGCGGCGGAGGCCCGCGGCGCGGCGGAGGAGGCCATCGGTTACGCGAACGACGCCGGCAAGGCGGCCGAGGAAGCGAAGAAGTTCGCGACCGATGCCGTCGCCCACGCCCGCGACGCCGCCGCGTCCGCGGAACGGGCAGCAGCGGCCGTCCGCACCGCCGCCGCAGCGACCAAGCAGGCCCAGCAGTCGGCCAGGTCGGCGTCCCTCTCGGCCCGCTGGGCCCGCGCCTCGGCCGTCTCGGCGGCAAAGGACGCGGCCAGCGCCTACGCCGCCTATGACACCGCGTACGCCGCGCAAATCGCGGCCGGCGAGAGCGCGTCCGAGGCGGCTCGCATCGCCGCGGAAGTGTTCGAGACCTATCGGCTGGAGGCCGAGGGACATTTGCGCGAGCTCAAGCGGGAATTGAAAGAGCACTGCGAGAATGCACCCGAACTCGGCAATCCTGGATACCACGACTGCGACGCACGCGCTGAAGAGATCCTGAACGACCCCAAGGGGCCGCTCCACGATCCGGACGGCTTCGCGAAGGACAACGTCGAGCACTGCAAGAGGCAGTTCGTCGGCAAAGCCCAGGACGCCTGTATGTCCATCGTCCTGAGCCCGATATTCTCCTTCGCGGCAAGGGAAATCGGTAACCGGGAGACCGACGCTCAACGCCTCGCCGAAGAGTACATAGCCCTGACCGGCATGGACCTGATCAACGCCGCCTCCCAGTACGGCTTGGTCGGCGATTGCAAGAACGCCCTCAAGGGCGGTGTCGCGGATGCGGCGCAGTCGTTCACGGACTGCATCACTGGAGCCCTGGAACTGTCCGAAGATCCCGACTGGGACGAGTATGCGTCCCAGTGGAGGGGGACCTTCGTGGCGTCGCACGTCCCGGAGGAACTTCGATTCGGCGAGTACAACTCGATCTGGGGAACGATGTACCTGCTCGCGCGCCAATCTGATCTGTCCATCCTCTGGGCGACCCGCGAGACCGAGCTGGCAACGTCGATACTGCGCACTGTTCCGATCGGATGCGTCCAGGAAGGCGGGCACTGCCCGTTCGAGGACGCGGCGCAGCAGCTCAAGGACGTGAGCGAGACCATCAAACGGCTCAACAACCAGGGCTACATCGTGGACGCGTCCGGACGGGTGCTCGATGCGAACGGCCTGCCGATCGCGACTCTGCCACCGGTCACCGATCTGGAGAAGTGGGCGAACTACACCGTCGAGAGCGGTCTGCACGACGACCTCGCGGCCCTCGAACAACGTCTCAGCCTGCTGTACACGCAGCAGTTCGGCCTGCCCATGGCGCCCCCGGCCTGGCACCTCGAGACGCAGCTCGCCTACCGCGTCGCCACGCGGGAGGTGGCGCTGAAGGAGAACACGCTGCGGCTCGTCATGAACAACCGCGGCGGCGTCTGCGACGCGGTGCCGATCAGCGGCACTGGGCCCGATGCGCAGCGTCAGACCGTGGCCGGGTGCATTCAGGCCATCAAACTGCTGCTACCGGCCGGCACCACCATGATCATCTACTATCCGGATCCGGACAATCCGGCGGAACTGCTGGAGGTCACCGTGCGTGGGGTCGGCCGCTGGCTGGACTGATCCTGTGGGATGCATACGGATGGAGGCGCGATCGTCAAGGGACGCCGCGCCATCATCCTGCGGCACCTCACACCGGGGGAAGCCTCCGACGCGGGACTGGGAAGGGATCTTTAGGACATCTCACCTTGATCGTCGACGAGTGATCCGGGTTGCGGCGATCATGGGGTCGCGGAGCGACTCGCCTGCGCGGCGACGTCTCGGTCCGCGATCCACGCGCAGTCGCCGGCCGGGCTTCCGGTGGAGGCGATGACCGCGTCCAGGTTGTCGCGGGTACGCGCCAGCGCCGCGATCTGGGCGTCGATGCGATCACGCTCGGCGGCCAGCCGGGCGCGCGATTCGGGGGTGCTGACCTTGGCATCGACGCAGGGCAGCAGTTCGGCGATGGTCCGGCTGGACAGGCCGGCGGAGTAGAGCGTCTGGATCAGTCGAACGCGGTCGGCCGCCGATTCGGGATAGTGTCGCTGCCCGGACTCGCTTCGGTCCGCCTGCAGCAGCGCTTGCTCCTCGTAGTAACGCAGGGCCCGCACGCTGACGCCCGATCGCGCGGCCAACTCGCCGATACGCACCGTGACCTCCATCACAACACTTGCCTCTGACGTCAACGTCAGGTTTTAGCCTATCCGGTATGCAGATCAACGGAGCACATGTGCTGGTCACCGGCGCCAACCGGGGCCTGGGCCGGCAATTCGTCCTTTCTCTCCTCGACCGCGGCGCCGGCAAGGTGTACGCCACCGCCCGTCGTCCCGACCTCATCGACGTACCGGGAGTCATCCCGCTGCGCCTGGACATCACGGACCCGGCGTCGGTCGCCGCCGCGGCCGCCGCGGCACCCGACGTCAAGATCGTCATCAACAACGCGGGCATCTCCACCGGTGCGAACCTCATCACCGGCGACCTGGACACGATCCGCCGCGAGATGGACACCCACTTCTACGGCACCCTCAACGTGATCCGCGCCTTCGCGCCCCAACTGGCAGACGGCGCGATCCTCAACGTCCTGTCCGCGATCTCCTGGCTCGCCTTCAACGGCGCGGGCGCCTACCACGCGGCCAAGGCCGCCGAGTGGGCGCTCACCAACAGCGTCCGCCTGGAACTGGCCGACCAGCGCACCCTGGTGACGGGCCTGCACCTGGGCGCCGCGGACACCGACATGATGGCCTGGTACGACGGCGACAAGACCGCCCCCGAGGCGATCGTCGCGGCAGCCCTCGACGGCATCGAGGCGCACCGGCCAGAGGTGCTCGCCGACGCCTGGAGCCGCCAGGTGAAGGCGTGGCTGTCCGAGGACCCGAGTGTCATCTACCGGGAAGCAGCGTCCGCCCTCACGGCCTGACCTTCAGGCCGGGCCCGTACGTGGCGCGGTACTGGGCGCGCAGTCGGCTGCCGCTGGCCCCGTGTCGGTGATCACTACCGGCCGTTCGTCTTGCCACCATTCGTAGTGGTCTCCGTTGCCCAGGAACTTCCACCGCTGGCTGGAGGAGCCTACGGCGCAGACATAGCCGTCGCTCGAGTCCAGCCAGTAGTCGGTGTAGGCGCCATCGGCGATTTTCATTCGACAGCCCCACTCGTCGTCCTCGTCCTGGCCGTCTACCGCGTGGAAGTGCGCGCCGGCGCTAATGAGTCGGGCGCCGATGGGTTCGCGGGTGGGCAGAAGAATGGCCGCGATGCGGGGCATCAGATCTCCGTCCTCACGGTGCTGGAGCAGTGCCGGCGGCCATCCGGGGCCACGTCGTGCCGCCACCGCCCCGGATTGGTCCGCGGCGCGTACGGCGTGCCGCGCGGCGAAGCAGGCGGCTGGCGACAATGCGTCGATAAGCGCATTTGTCGGGCCGGATCCGCCCTATGATCCTGATGATCGACTCCGTGAGGAAGGGCACCTGTGGGCGAGAAGTCGGATGAGTGGAAGAGCGCGATCGACACGACCAGGCCCAGCATCGCCAGGGCCTATGACGTCGTCCTGCACGGCAAGGACAACTTCGAGGTCGATCGCGCGTTCGTCGCGGAGATCGTCAAGGTCATCCCGGAGATCTACGACGTGGCGGCCTACAACCGCCAGATCCTGGACCGCGGCGTCCGTTTCATGATCGACCAGGGCATCACGCAGTTCATCGACCTCGGCTCGGGGCTGCCGACCGTGGAGAACACCCACCAGGTCGCGCAGCGCGCGAACCCGGAGGCCCGCGTGGTCTACGTCGACAACGACCCGATGGTGCTGGCCCACGGCAGGGCCCTCCTGGCCGAGAACGAGCGCACCGCGGTGGTCACCTCGGACCTGCGCGACCCGGTCGCGATCCTCGGCGACGAGGCCGTCAAGCAGCTCATCGACTTCGACCGCCCCGTCGGCGTGATGCTCGTCGGCATCCTGCACCACCTGCACGACGACGAGGACCCGCAGGGAATCGTCGATGCGTACATGGCCGCTGTCCCGCCGGGCAGCTACCTCTTCATCACCCACTTCTGCGACTCGAGCGAGGAGTCCCGGGACGCGGAGAAGCAGTACCTCGCGCTCCTCGGCACCGGCAGGTTCCGCACCGTCGCGGAGATCACCGGCTTCTTCCAAGGGTTCGAGCTGGTGGAGCCGGGCGTCGTGCCGCTGCCGTTGTGGCGTCCGGAGGCGGACGCCCCCGAGGAACTGACCGTGGGCCAGCGCCTCATGTTCGGCGGTATCGCCCGCAAGCCCTGATCGTGTCGTCACTCCGGGGCCCCGAACTGAGCCGGGCGGCCATGGACCTGGCCCGGCGGCAGGGCGCGGCCCCCGAGCTGATGTACGTGGTGGACCTGCCCGGGCAGTCGGTCGGCGTGATCAACGACGACGGTTACTGTGAGACCCGGCGATGGCCCTGCTCGGCCGGATGGTTCGGGAGGTGTGGTTTGCCTGGGCCCGCGAGCAACTCCACCCAAAGCCGTCCTGGCCGACACCCTGGGACGAGCTCGACGCGGGACAGCGCGACGTCGACATGCGCATCGGTCGCGATTGCCGACACGGTGCGCACCGCCCGCGAGGAGGCGGCCCGCGACGACCAGGCCGCCCAGCTCGCTCAGGCCCGCACCGAGCAGAGCGAGGCCGACGCCCGGCGGGGGCTCGAACGCCCGACAAGCTCGCGGTGATCAACGAGGCCCCCGTCAGGGTCCGGCGGGATGCGGAGGAGCGGCTGGTCCAGCCCCCCAGGTGGTCTCAGGCGATCTGATCCTGCTCGGCCCCGGCGACCGCCTGCTGGTGGACGGCGAGGTGGGGGAGTCCGACGGGCTGGAGGTGGACGAGCCGCTGCTGACCGGCGAGGCCGACCCCATGCACAAGCAGCCGAACGTGCCAAGAAGACGGCCGAGCGCGAACGTACGACCCGGCTCAAGGCGCACGAGGCCGAGATCCGGGTGCTCACCACCGCCGGCGATGCACCCGCGCGCCGCGCTGCAGGAGGAGAGCACCAAGTTGGCCGAGCGGGACAAGCAGCTCACGGAGGCCCGCGCCGAGGCCGAGCACAACCAGTGCCTTGACCGGCCGCGTCAGTTTGTCGATGGTGCCGACGGCACGACCAACCACCTAGCCGCGGCGGCGCTCGCCCGCGGCGTCCGGTGACGGCTGACGGGTCACCAGTGCCTGCAGCGCCAGCCAGGCGATCACCCGGTCCTCGGTGGCGTTGATCGACAGACCGGTCAGCTCCTCCACCCGGGCTATGCGCTGGCGCAGCGTGTGCCGGTGGATGCCGAGCTGTGACGAGGCGGCCTCCCAGCTGGCGTTCTCGCTGAGGAACACCTGCAGCGACCGCAGCAGCACCGGGTTGTCCAGCAGCGGCAGCAACGGTGAACGCAGCGCCGCCTGCGCGGCCGGGTCGAGTCGCTGCAGCACCAGCCGCCCGGTGGCCAGCTCGCCGAAGGCGACCATGGGCTCGGCGTCGGCGACGGCCACGGCCAGCGCCTGCTCGGCCTGCTGGCGGCTGAGCTCGGCGCGGGCGAGCGGCTGTGCCGTACCCACGCCGCAGCGGGCAGGGACGCCGTCGTCGGCGGCCGCGCGCACGCGATCGGCCCAGCGGCCCAGCTCATCCTCCGGGACCAGCACCATGACCTGGGCGGAGTCGGAGCTGACGAGCTGCGGCAGGTCCAGCTGGGTGCACCAGTCCAGCACGTTCTCCTCCAGCGGTACGGCACGCGAGCGCGAGCGCAGCAGCGCCACGGCCACGTTGCCGGCCGGCAGGTTCCATCGGGCGGCCACCCGCTCGATGAGCCCCTGATCCCCGGACATGAGCGCGTCCACCGCGTCGGCCCTGGTCAGATGCCAGGTGTCGCCGCCGCTGAGCGGGTTGAGCGCCAGGTCGAGCAGGAGCGCGGCGTGCTGGGCCAGCTCCCTGGTGAGGCTGATCCTGTCGGGGCGCGCGGCCACCACCAGGTGAGCGCGCGGTCGGATGGGATCGCCCACGCCGTACACGGTGATGTTCGGGTGCCTGATGCGGGAGCGCTGGCCGGAGGCGGCGGCCCGGGCGTCGTCGAGGTGCACCCGCGCGGCGCCCACGGCCGCGTGCACCTTGCCGTGCCGGTCGAGCAGCACGGCCCAGCTGTCGACGCGGGCGGCCAGCACGGTGACGATGCCCTGCGTGCCCGCGCTGCGGGCCACCCGGGTCATGGCCGAGACGCCCTCGGCGATCAGCCGGGCCTGTGCCGCGTCAGAGCGCAGCAGGTCGGCGTTGAGCTCGAAGGTGACATCCTGGAAGGCGACCCCGGCGGGCACCTCGAGGATCGGCAGGCCGCACGCTTGCGCCGCGTCGACGAGGGCCTGCGGAGTCCTGGCGTGGTGTGGCCCGACACCGAAGCCGATCGCGGCCACTCCGGCCTTGACCAGCCGTTCGGCATAGGCGCGCTGCCCGGCGGGATCGTCGAGGGTGAGGCCGACGGTCAGCAGCAGCTCGCCGCCCTGCAGCCACGGGGTGGGGTCGGCGAGCTCCGACAGGTGGGTCCAGCGGATGGGCCGGTCGAGCGCGGAGTCGCCGGACAGCACGCGCAGCCCGAAGCGCTGAGCGACGTCCCCAACCGTCTCCAACATAGCGAATCGTCGCCCTTATCCCTGGTCAATGGACATTTGGCCACATGCGTTGTCAACGCGGCAATTCATACCATGACCATCACGTTGCGTAACGCCGGGTGCCATCTTCCCTATTCCCGGCCCTATCGAGGAGGTCAGTTGCGAGCCGCGGTATTCGAGTCGGCGGAGTCCCCCGTCGTGATCCAGGACGTGGACCTGGCCCCGCCCGGTCCGGGCGAGGTACGGGTGAAGATCGCCGCTGCCGGGGTGTGCGGATCGGACCTCCACGTGCGGCGTGGCGAGTGGGACGTCCAGGCTCCCCTGGTGATGGGCCATGAGGGCTCCGGCGTCGTCACCGCGCTCGGGCCGGGCGTCACCAGCCTGGCCGAGGGCGACCACGTGGTGCTGTCGTGGGTGGCCCCATGCGGCCGCTGCCGGTACTGCCGGTCCGGCCACGAGGCCCGCTGCCAGGTCGCGGCCAACGTCGTGGCCCCGGGCGGCGTGCTGCAGGACGGCACCAGCAGGCTCAGCCGCGGCGGCGAGACCATCTACCACTACCTGGGTGTCTCGTCCTTCGCCGAGGAGGCCGTCGTGCCCGCCTCCGGCGCGGTCAAGGTCCGCGACGACGCCCCGCTCGACACGGTCGCGCTGGTCGGCTGCGCGGTCGCGACCGGGGTGGGCGCCGTGACCAACACCGCCGCGGTGGTGCCGGGCAGCACGGTGGCCGTGATCGGCTGCGGCGGCGTCGGGCTGTCCGTCGTGCAGGGCGCCAAGCTGGCCGGCGCCGAGCGGATCATCGCCATCGACACCCGGCAGGAGAAGACCGCCCTGGCCGCCGCCCTCGGTGCCACCGACCAGCTGCCGGCCGAGGACCCGGTCGAGGCGCTGCGCGACCTGCTGCCCGACGGCGTCGACTACGCCTTCGACGCGGTGGGCCACCAGTCCACGCTGGAGGCCGCCATCAAGATGCTCGGCCTGGGCGGCGCGGCCGTCGCGGTCGGCCTGCCACCCAAGAACACCCTGGCCCGCTTCGACCCGCTCGTACTGGCCGAGGCCGACCAGCGCATCCTCGGCTCGAACTACGGCAGCGTCCGCCCGGCGATCGACATCCCCGCGCTGGTCGACCGCTACATGGACGGCCTGCTCCGGCTCGACCAGCTGGTCAGCCGCCGCGCCGCACTCAACGAGGCCCCCCTCGCGCTGGAAGCCCTGGCCAGCGGCGAGGCACTACGTACCCTCCTGATCCCCTGAGGAGACATCCCCCATGACCCAGACACCCGTAACGCAGGCCGAAAACGGCCTCAAGAAGGGCGCGATGTCGGCCGGCGAGGTCGTCGCCCAGGCCCTCGCCAACATCGCGCCGAGCGCGGTCATCGCCTTCAGCGTGGCCGGCATCTACGCCAGCTCGGGCAACGCCTCGTGGCTGTCGTTCACGCTGGCCACGATCGTGATCCTGGCCGTCGGCTACTGCATCGCCCAGTTCGCCAAGCGGCGCGCCTCGGCGGGCTCGCTCTACAACTACGCCGCGCAGGGCCTGGGGCCCTTCGGCGCCTACCTCACCGGTGTCACGCTCATCATCGGCTGCTTCGGCATCGCGGCCGGCTCGCTCGGCGGGGCCGTCTACCACTTCACCGTCTTTTCATCGCAGATCGGGCTGCCGATCGAGGGCACGGCATGGAACGTCCTGCTGGCCGTCGTGATCGGCTCGCTGGCCACGCTGTTCACCGTGTGGGGCATCCGGCTGTCGGCCAGGATCTCGCTGATCCTGGAGGTCGTCTCCATCACGATCATCACGCTGATGTTGGTCGTGGTGCTCTTCTGGGGCGGCGGCCCGGTCGTGGACACCGACCAGCTGACGCTCTCGGGAGCCGCCCCGCACGGCGTCGCCGTCGGCATGGTGCTGGGCATCCTCGGCTTCGTCGGTTTCTCCAGCTCCGACGCGCTCGGCCGGGAGGCCAAGGACCCGTTCAAGGCCATCCCGCGGGCCATCATGTGGAGCGCGTTCGGCGTCGGCCTGCTCTACATTTTCGCGTCCTACGTGCAGGTCGCCGGATTCCACTCGCTCGGCGACCTCGGCGCGAGCGCGAACCCGCTGGACGAGCTGGCCAAGGCCGCCGGGCTGCCCGACTGGATCAGGCCGGTCCTCAGCCTCGGCGTCACCGCCTCGTTCTTCGCCGTGGTGGTCGCGCCGATCAACGTCATCGGGCGGATCGTGTTCGTCATGGGCAAGGAGGGCGTGCTGCCCGCCTCGCTCGGCCGTACCCACCGCACCCAGCAGACGCCGCACCGCGCCATCCTGGCCGTCGCGCCCGGGGTCGTGCTGCTCACCGCGGTCCTGTTCGCGCTCGGCGTGGACGGCATGGAGATCGTGGTCAACGTCGACACCTACGGCACCTACGGCTACATGATCGCCTATGCGGTCGTCGCGCTGGCCACGCCGATCTTCCTGCGCCGCGAGGGCGTACGGCTGCCGCTGGTGTGGCCCTGCGTGGTGGTGTCGGTGGCCGGGATGGCCTACGTGTTCTGGGTCAACGTGGTTCCCTGGCCGCAGTGGCCGCTGAACTTCGTGGTCCTCGCGTTCTTCGCCACGGTCCTGGTGACACTGGCCTGGTACGGCTACCTGCGTTCGGCACGACCGGCCGCGATCCGGGCGATCGGCAGCACCGAGACCGACTTCCCCGAGATGGCCTGAAGCCGGGCGGGAGCGTGCTCAGATTGCCGGCTCCGGTCGTCGGGGCGCCGCGGGCAGTGCCTGCCGTCGCAGGAGGAGCAGCGCGAGCGAGCACCTCGGCGGTCTGCTTCTCGCTGAGGATTGCCCGGCGGCGGGCGCGGCTGACGGAGGCGTTGGTCTTTGACGAGGTGTTCACCTCACTCGGGCGCCCGCGTCATCATGACGCCCGTCCGTGCGCCGCGAGCCGGCGCGACGTCGGCGGCGGAGCGCCGGGCCGAGCGCCTGCTGGGCGGCGAAGAGAGCGATCCCGGTGATCGCGCATGCCGCTGCCAGAGCCGTGCGTCCGGCCTGGTCGAGCAGTACGGTGCCGGCCAGCGGGCCGAACACGGCACCGACACTCCAGGTGGCGGAGGCGATGCCCATGTACCTGCCGCGCAGGTCCGCCGGTGCGAGGTCGGCGAAGGTGGCGCCGAACATCACGGCGATGCCGATCTGGCCGAGGGTCCAAACCAGGACCGATCCGGCGTAGCCGACACCACTCTCTACGAGGGTGCCCAAACCGACGCCTGCACCGGCCAGGAGCATGGACACGGCCAGCACCGAGCTGGGGTCGCGACCGGCAAGCAGCCGTACCGCCAGTGGTTGGCCTGCCACGATGACGATCCCGTTCAGAGCCAGCACCGCGCCGTAGGTCGCGGGGCCGTGACCATCTGCCGTCATGACGAGCGGTAGCGTCGCGAACGTCTGCAGGAACAGGGTGAAATAGGCGACGTAGATCAACACCATGACGATCATCAGCCGGTCGCGCAGGAGCACCGGCAGCAGCGCTCGGCGGGTCTGATTCGGTGTCGCCGGCCGGGTCTCGGGAATCCGCCGCCAGACGATCAGCGCCGCGATGATCGAGGCCGTGGCATTGATCCAGAACAAGAGTCCATACCCATACTGGGCCAGGACCCCCGCGGTGATCGTGGCGATGGAGAAGCCGAGGTTGGCCGCCCAGAACAGCAACCCGAAGGCCCGGACCCGCTGGCTCGGATGGAGGTCGGCCACCACAGCCGACCCAACCGGGCGGAACAGGTCCGCCATCAGCCCGACACCGAGCGCCGCCGCCCAGATCACCGGCACCGTGTCGGCCGAGCCGAGCGCGATGAGCGTCACGGCGGTTCCCAGGAACCCCACCAGCATGGTGTGGCGTCGTCCGATCCGGTCGCCCAGCCAGCCGCCGAGCACCTGGGATCCGATGCCTCCGGCACCCGTCGCCGCCACCACCGCGCCCGCGGTCGTCGGCGTCAGCCCCTGCTCCTGCGTCAGATAGAGCACGAGGAACGACTGCGCGACTCCGCCGGCGCGGCTCACGAAATGAGTCGCCGCCAGGGACCAGACCAGGCTGGGCAGGTCCAATCGCAGGCGGGACAGTCGGCGGCCGAGCGGTATCGGGGTCGGAGCGGGTGTGTCGTAGGTCGTCATGCCGATGACACTAGGATCACCTAGGACATCAGGAAAAGCGATTACTTTCGATCAAATCAATCGCAATTCGCGATACTCTGAGGTTATGGCTGAGGTTGAGCTGCGCCACCTGAGGACGATGGCCGCTATCGCCGAGGAGGGAACGTTCGGCCGAGCGGCGGTTCGCCTCGGCTACACCCAGTCGTCGGTGAGCCAGCAGATCGCCGCGCTGGAGAAGGCCGTCGGTGGCCCGGTCTTCGACCGGCCCGGAGGTCCCAGGCCGGTACGGACCACTCCTCTCGGCGAGGTGGTCCTGGCCCACGGGCGCGATCTGCTCACGAAGTCGGAGGCGCTGGCCGACGCCGTCGATCGTTTCAAGGCGGGTAACGGCCGGATTGACATCGGCACCTTCCAGGGCGCGACCAAGCTGATCCTGCCGGCCGTCGTGCGCCGGCTGCTGAGCGAGCACCCCGGCTGCGACATCCGGCTGTCGGAGGTGGGACCGGAGGATCCGCGGATCGGAGATCTTGACCTGTTGTTCCACTACGATCGGATCGACGGCGACGTCGAGCATGTCGAACTGCTCGACGAGCAGTACCTCCTGGTGGCCGGCGCAGGTGCGTTCCCCGATGGTCCGGTACCGGTGAAGCTGCTCGACGACGCTCCCATGGTCGCCTGGCCGCCCACCGTCCACCAAAGATGGCTGGAACGGGAGCTCGCCGGCGCGGGCGCCCGGCCGCGGATCGTGTTCCGAACGGCCGGCCACGAAACCGTCGTGTCGATGGTACGGGTGGGCCTGGGCTCAGCGGTGTTGCCCTGGCTCGCCCTCCAGGGATCCGATGTCTGGTCCGACGACCGGCTCAGCGTCCATCGACTGCGACCGTCGCCCGTCTGCACGTGGTACCTGTACTGGCCGGCCGGGCGCACCCAGTCGCCCCTCGCGGCCCGAGCCATCGACATCGCCGTCGAAGCCGCCAATGAGCTGGCTGGCCTGATGTGACATCGGACGAGTCACGGGAGAGCGCGGAAGTGCTCAGCGGCAGCTGACTATATCGCTATAGGCGATTGATTCAATCGAAAATCATCGCTTTTCACGATGGGGCCGCGAGGCTTAGCGTGCCAGACATGAACGACCATCAAGATCACCTCGAGCAACTCCTCAAAATCAACGGCGTAGAGCTCTGCGCTCAGACCTTTGGTGACCCGGCCGCCCCCGCCCTGCTGCTCATCGGCGGCGCCGAGGCGTCGATGGACTGGTGGGACGATGAGTTCTGCGAGCGCCTCGCCGCCGGCGGGCGGCACGTCATCCGGTACGACACCCGGGACACCGGCCGCTCCACAACCTTCCCGCCCGGCGAGCCGCCGTACGGAAGCGACGCCCTGCTCGACGACGCCGTCGGCCTGCTCGATGAACTCGGCATCGCGGCCGCCCACATCGTCGGCGTCTCCATGGGCGGCGGCATCGCCCAGCACCTGGCCGTGCACCACCCCGGCCGGGTCGCCTCCCTGACGCTCATCGCCACCAGCCCGGGCGGACCCGGCGACCCTAATCGCCCTGACCTGCCGCCGATGAGCGCCGAGCTGGCGAAGCGGTTCGCCGAGGGCGGCGACGAGACGCCCGACTGGTCCGACCGCGAGGCCGTCATCGCGTACTACACCGACGGCGAGCGCACCTTCGCGGGTACCATCCCCGTCGACGAGGAGCGGCTGCGCCGCGTCGTCGGCCGCGTCTGGGACCGCGGCCCGTCCCTGGCGTCGGCGCAGAACCACTGGCAGCTCGCCGGCGGCGAGCCCGTCCGCGCCCGCCTCGGTGAGATCGCGGTGCCCACGCTGGTATTGCACGGCACCGCGGACCCGCTGCTCCCGTACGGGCACGGCGAGGCGCTGGCACGGGAGATCCCGGGAGCACGGCTCGTCCCGCTCGAAGGCATGGGGCACCAGATGCCGCCGCCGGAGCTCTGGGACATCGCGATTGCAGAGATCCTTTCAGTTTCCGCAGGAGAGTGCCCGTGAACCGGCTGCGATCGGCACTCTGGCTGCCGCTCTTCGACGAGCTCGCCGATCCGCGGGCGGTGGCGAACCTGGCCGCCGAAGCGGAGGAAGCCGGGTGGGACGGCTGCTTCGTGTGGGATCACCTGTCCTGGCGGGCGCCGGTTCAGCAGGTCGCCGACTCGTGGATCGCGCTGGCGGCGATCGCGACCGCGACCGAGCGGCTGCGGCTCGGCCCGATGGTGTCGACGCTCGCCCGCCGGCGGCCGGCCAAAGTGGCGCGGGAAACCGCGACACTGGATCAGCTGAGCGACGGCCGTCTCACCCTCGGCGTCGGACTCGGAAGCGACCGGTTCGGCGGCGAGCTGTCCAAGACCGGCGAGCAGCTCGACGACCGGCAGCGCGGGCGGATGCTCGACGAGTCCTTGGCGATCCTGGCCGCCGCCTGGTCCGGCGAGCCGGTGCGCCATCGCGGCGAGCACTACACCGTCGACGACATCACGTTCCTGCCGCGGCCGGTTCAGCGGCCCGGCGTGCCGGTGTGGGCCGCCGGATTCCCCGGCAACGTCAAGCCGATCCGCCGGGCCGCCCGGCTCGACGGCTTCTTTCCGATCAATCTGGAGCACCCGGACCAGCTCGCCGAGGTCGTCGCCACCCTCACCGAACTGCGACAGGGCGAGATGGCCTCGTACGACATCGCCATCAGCCTGCCCTCCGACGTCGACCCACTGCCGTATGCCGCCGCCGGCGCGACCTGGTGGCTGACGGAGTTCGACCCGGGTGTACGGCTCGACTCGGTGCGCGGCGTACTCCGCGACGGCCCAGCGAATCCGGGCGGCGATTGAGCCGTCCTACCACCACGCCGGACTGGGGTGCTACAACGTGCGGCCGCTGACGTCCGGACCGCTGATCGCGTGCTCGACATCGGCTGCGGTCGCGCAGCGGCTGCGGACGCGCAGCGATGGCGGGCGCGCGCTCATCCGGCGCAGCGCGCGGTAGGCGGTGGCTCACCCGAATCCGGCCCTGGCGCCGCCGCTGTCCCAAGCCGATCTGGCGGCCTGGATCGGCGCCAATCCCTCAGCGGTGGCGCGCACCCCGGCCAACAGGCGCACCCAGCACGTGGCCGAGACCGGCTACGGGATCGGCTGGGCCTTCCCTGACGCGTCAAGGATCGGTTCCCACATGGCACGTCGTGTGCCGACGTCGCCGACGGCTGCATCGCATCGTGACGCCCGGCACGCTGCGCGCCTGGCACCGCAGGCTGGTCACGAAGAAGTGGACCTACCCCGCCAAGCAGGGCCGGCCCCAATATCCGAAGAGATCCGCGATCTGGTCGTCCGGTTGGCACGGGAGAATCCACGATGGGGGCATCGACGCATCCGGGACGAGCTCCTCGGTCTTGGATACCGGGGGTCCGCTGGGTTCTGGCGGCGGCGGTTTTTGGGCCCGTGCCGCGCCGGGCTTCACCGACCTGGCCCCAGTTCTTCAGCTCTCGAGCCTCCGGAATCCTGGCATGTGACTTTCTCCACGTCGACACGGTGTTCCTCGAGCGCCGGGCGGGTCATGAGAGGGATGCGAACCATCGCCCCGCCGCGTTCCAGTGCTCGACGGTGGGGAACCCGGATCGCCCGGCAAGGGGGGCGATGTCGTCGATCGAGACGGTCGCCCAGGTGAACCAGTCGCCCGTGCGCCCGGCCTGGCGCAGCCGTACGGCGTGGACCTCGCTCTGTGCACCCGGCGGCGAGAGTTCGGCGATCACCGTTCCTCCTGACCTGACCAGTTCGCGCAGGCGCCGGAGGAGGGCTGCGGGGTCGCCGCCGATGCCGATGTTGCCGTCGACCAGGAGCGCCTCGGCCCACCGCCCGGTTCCTGGAAGGGGTTCGAAGACGCACCTGCGCAGCGCCAGGCCGCCGGCGCGGCGGGTCAGCTCCACGGCCAGGGGTGTGATGTCGATGCCCAGGGCGGGAACCCCCATCCGGGTAAGCGCCACGGTCAGTCTTCCGGGTCCAGAACCGACATCGAGAGTGGGCCCGCAGCATCGGGCCAGAATGTGTTCGTCGCCCTCGTTGTACCGCAGCCAGCGCTCGGCGGAGAGCGACCGCATTCGGCCGTCGGCATATTCAACGTCTACGTTTCTGCCTTTGAGACTTTCTTCGTAGAAAGCGCCGATCACGCGGCTCTTCCATTGTGGCGGACGCTGGGAAAGAGGGCTGCCGGAATGTTCACGCGACTACTTGTGATCATGCAGTCACGTTACCCCGGCAGGTCGGTGGCGATCCTTACGAAGCTGTTAAGGACGGGGAGCTGCGACCGCCTGGCAAAACCGTGTCCATCACGCCCTCGGCGGACTGTCAAATATGGCAGAGCAGGACAAGTCGCATGCTCTGCCGGGGACGCAGGGGCCAGCGGCCCAAACCACGGGCTCGGCCATGAAGCCGTATTCCCGCGGACCCGAACCGGTCATTTCTCGGAACGACGTCATCTTTTCGTAAGAGAAGGGGCGCTGTCGCCGCGTTAGCGTCGGCCCATGGAGATCGACGTGGTTCTGCCCTGCCTGAATGAGGAGGCGGCCCTGCCCTGGGTGCTCGGGCGGATGCCGCCCGGCTTCCGCCCGATCGTGGTCGACAACGGGTCGACCGACGGATCCGCGAGGGTCGCGGCGGAGTTCGGCGCGATGGTGGTGGCCGAGCCCCGGCCCGGATTCGGGGCCGCGTGCCACGCGGGGCTGACGGCCGCGACGGCGGATGTGGTGTGCTTCATGGACGCCGACGCGTCCCTCGATCCCGGGCAGTTGCCGCGCGTCGCGGGGCCGGTCCTGGCGGGTGAGGCCGATCTGGTCCTCGGTCGCCGCGTCCTCGGACCGGGCGCCTCCTGGCCGGTGCACGCCCGGCTCGGCAACGCCGTGCTGGCTCGCGAGCTGCGCCGCCGTACCGGTGCCGACCTGCACGACCTGGGGCCGATGCGGGCGTGCGGACGTGCCGCCCTGCTGGCCTTGGAGCTGGCGGACCGGCGGTTCGGTTACCCCCTGGAGATGGTGCTGCGCGCCGGTGCGGCCGGCTGGCGGACCGCCGAGGTCGAGGTGGACTATCTGGCCCGTACGGGGAGGTCGAAGGTGACCGGTACGGTGCGCGGCACGCTCCGGACAATCGGTGACATGCGCAGGGTCATGGCCGACAGGGCGGGTATGACGTGAGTTCGCATCATATCGACGGCGGGCAACTTCTGGTGATCGCCAAGGAGCCCGTACCGGGAAAGGTGAAGACCCGCCTGACCCCGCCCTGCACTCCGCGCGAGGCCGCGGCACTGGCCGGCGCCGCGCTGGAGGACACGTTGCGGACGGTCGCCCGGGTTCCGGTGGCCCGCCGCGTGATCGCTCTCGACGGGGCTCCCGGGGCGTGGTTGCCCGCCGGGTTCACAGTCGTTCCGCAGCGCGGCGACGGCCTGGACGAACGGCTCGCCGCCGCCTTCGACGACGCCCACCGGCTGTCGCCCGCCCCGATCGTGCTCATCGGCATGGACACCCCGCAGGTGTCCGTCGGCCTGCTGGCTGAAGCCGTGTCGTTGCTCGGCGTCCACGACGCGGTGTTCGGCCCCGCGACGGACGGTGGGTTCTGGCTTCTCGGACTGCGCGCCCCCGACCCCGATCTGCTGCTCGGCGTGCCGATGTCCGAGCCGACGACAGGAGAGATCCAGCTGAACAGACTGATTGAGGCCGGAATGAGCGTCGCCTGCCTGCCTTGCCTGACCGATGTGGACACGATGGCGGACGCGGTGGAGGTGGCGGCGCTGGCTCCTCACTCCCGGTTCGCCGCCGCGCTCGCCGGAACGGCGGTGTTGTGATGACCCCTTCTCGCGAGGCGAAGGTGCTGGTCACCGGCGCGGCCGGGTTCATCGGGAGCCATGTGACGGAGGCGCTGGAAGCGGCCGGACACGAGGTGGTCCGCCTCGACCTCAGGACCGGCGACGACGTGCGCGACGCCGCCACGCTCGACCGGTCGATGGCGGGGGTCGACGTCGTCGTGCACCAGGCGGCCAAGGTCGGGCTCGGCGTGAATGTGGCCGACCTGCCGGACTACGCCTCGGTCAACGTGTACGGCACGGCCGTGCTGCTCGCCGCGATGGCCCGGCAAGAGGTCGGGCGGCTGGTGCTGGCCTCCTCGATGGTGGTCTACGGCGAGGGCGCCTACGACTGTCCGAGCCACGGCCGGGTACGGCCCGCGCCGCGTTCCGCCGCCGCCCTGGCCCGCGGGCTCTTCGAACCTCGTTGTCCTCGGTGCGACTCGGAGGTGGTCCACGCCACCATCGATGAGGACGCGCCGGCGGATCCCCGCAACGCGTACGCCACCAGCAAGCTGGCGCAGGAGCATCTGGCCGCCAACTGGGCGCGCGAGACCGGCGGCACGGCCGTCGCGTTGCGGTACCACAACGTGTACGGGCCCAGGATGCCCCGGGACACACCGTACTCCGGGGTGGCGGCGATCTTCCGGTCCGCGCTGGAGGCCGGTCGAGCACCCAGGGTGTTCGAGGACGGCGGGCAGTTGCGGGATTTCGTCCACGTCCGCGATGTCGCCCGTGCGAACGTCGCCGCGCTCTCCGGCGGCCGGCCGGGCCTGCTGGCCGCGTACAACATCGCCAGCGGGGAGCCGCACAGTGTCGGTGACATGGCCGTGGCACTGGCCACGCACCATGGCGGGCCGGAGCCGGTGACGACGGGGGAGTACCGGCTGGGCGACGTCCGCCACATCGTGGCCGCTCCGCACAAGGCGGGTGCGGAGCTCGGCTTCCACTCCCGGATCGGGTTCGACGAGGGGATGAAGGAGTTCGCCACCGCACCCCTGGCCTGCCCGGCGTGACCTGCCGCGCGGCGGGAAGCGCTGGCGCCGCTGCGCGACCTCTGGCTCTTCCCCCGCGGCGCCGGCTGCGAAGGGCCCGACCGTTACCCGATCCACTCCGGAGACTCGGTCACGTCGTGCACGCGGATCAACCGCCCCGGCGTGCACCGGGGCGCCGGATGCTCGACACCCTGGCCGTCCTCGGCCCCGCCCGCCTCGTGGGCGTTCCCCGCGGCCTCGTCATCCTCGGGATCGCGATCTTCCACGTGCTCCGCCACGGTGACGCGGATCGGCCGTGGCAGGGCGCCCTGCTGGTGACCGTGGTGGGGTTCCTCGTGTTCACGCCCGGCTATTCCTGGTACGCCGTACTGGTCGCCCTCGACGGCCGGTGGGAGTGGCCCGGCGTCCCGCTGGCGAGCGGCGCTGTGTACATGGGCGCCGGCTCCGGGACCATCGCCTACGCCCTCGCCGCGCTGGCGGTGGCCGCCGGGCTTGTCGCACGCGCGATCCGTCCCCCACCCGGCAGCGCGTACGACGCCCCGAGATTGCGAAGAGCGGCCGGACATTGCCGAATGGGTGCCGGGGCGTGGCTTTGGAAAGGCCGTTTCCGGTAAGGAGACCAACCAGCCGACATTGGATTTCGGGGGGATCGGTGCCGGATGCGTCGCGGGGGCGCGATCGTGAGGTCAAGCCCGACAAGAAGGGCCGCCTGGCCGCGCGCCTCAGAGGGTGGAACGGGCCGCCCGGGCCGTTCCGGCCGGAGTTCTGGCGCAGCCCGCTCCGCGGCCCCTGGCTGACCTCGGTGCTCGGACTGATCCTGCTGGCCGGGATCACCCTCGTCGCGATCACCGGGCTGGTGTCGTACGCCGCCTACGAGCCTCGCCTGCCGGGCAACGACACCACCCCCGGCAGGGGCCTGCTGGGCTTCTATCTGTTCGGCTGGCCCACGGACCCGGTCTGGTTGTACCGGGTCACCCAGGGCGCGCACGTCGTCGGCGGGCTGACACTGGTGCCGATCCTGCTGGCCAAGCTGTGGTCGGTCATCCCCAAGCTGTTCTCCTGGCCGCCCGCCCGTTCCGTGGCGGAGGCCGTCGAGCGGGCCAGCCTGCTGCTCCTGGTCGGCGGCGCGGTATTCCAGTTCGTGACCGGGATCCTCAACATCCAGCTCTTCTACGTCTTCCCGTTCTCGTTCTACCCGGCCCACTTCTACGGCGCATGGATCTTCATGGCCGCCTTCGTCGTACACGTCGTCATCAAGCTGCCCCGCGTCATCCACACCCTGCGAACGTACGGCCTGCGCGACTACCTGTGCCTCTCCGTGGCGGACACCCGCCCGGAGCCGCCGGACCCCGATGGCCTGGTCGCCGTCGACCCGGCGCCCCCCACGATGTCCAGGCGCGGCCTGCTGGCCTTCGCCGGCGGCGGCTCGCTGGTCATGTTCGGCCTGTCCGTCGGCCAGTGCATCGACGGGCCGTTGCGCCGAACCGCGCTGCTCGCTCCCCATGGACGCCTCTACGGGACGGGCCCCAACGACTTCCAGGTCAACAAGACAGCGGCGAGCCTCGGCGTCACACCAGACCGGACCGGCGAGTCCTGGCGGCTGGCACTCGTCGGACCGCACCGGACGGAGCTCTCCCGCGCGGACCTGCTGGCGATGCCGCTGTACACCTACGCCTTGCCGATCGCCTGCGTGGAAGGCTGGTCGACCGTCCAGACCTGGACCGGCGTACGGCTGGCCGACCTCGCCCGCCTCGCCGGCATCCGGACCGGCTCGACAGGCGTCACCGCCAGGTCTCTGCAACGCGGGGGCTATTTCGGTCAGGCCTCGCTCAGCGCCGCGCAGGTCGCCGACCCGCGCTCGCTGCTGGCGCTGCGGGTCAACGGCGCCGACCTGTCCCTCGACCACGGATACCCGGCGCGGGTCATCGTCCCCAACGCTCCCGGAGTGCACAACACGAAGTGGGTGCGCGAGCTCGACTTCACCCAAGGGCGATCTTGAACGGCCGCGGCCGGTGGGCAAGGACCTACGGTGCCCCTTCGTGGCACCTGCTCGTACTCGCCCTCTGTTTTCTGGTCGCCGGTTACGCCGCCACCCGGGTGATCGACGTGGGGATCTGGCCCGGCTTTCTGGTGTGGTTCGTCGGGGCCGTCATCCTCCACGATCTGGTGCTGTTCCCTCTTTACTCCGCCGCCGACCTCGCCGCCCGGTCCGCCACCGCCCGTACCCGTCGCCGTGGTCGTACGGCTGCTCGGCGTCGGCCTCGGCCGACGGGGCGGCGGCCGGCTCCGATCAACTACCTGCGTGTGCCGACCGCGTTCTCGGGTCTGCTGCTGCTGGTGTGGTCCCCGCTCATCCTGCGCGGCGCCGAGCCCAACTACCGGGCGGCGGTCGGCTTGAGCACCATCCCTTATCTCCACCGATGGATTCTGGTCACCCTGGTGCTCTTCGCCGCCTCAGCGCTGCTCTACCTGCTGCGACGCCTGGCCGCGGGGCGGGCCGGCCGTTGAGCGCCCGGCCGATCGGCGACTACGCGATGCTGTCGGACTGCCGCTCCGCCGCGCTGGTCACGTCCGACGGCTCTGTTGACTGGCTGTGCCTGCCACGTTTCGACAGCCCGGCGCTCTTCGCCCGGCTGCTGGACGAAGAGGCCGGCTTCTGGGCGATCCGGCCGGCATGTCCGGCCGAGGTGACCCGTCGGTACGTCGAGGACACCCTTGTGCTGGAGACCACCTTCCGGACGCGCGACGGCACCTTGGTGCTCCTGGACGCTCTCGCGCTGGGCCGTGGCGAACGTGCGCACGCGCTGGGCACGTCATCCCCCGGCCTGCTCCTTCGCCGGCTCGCCTGCACCGAAGGGCGGGTGCCTGTGGAGATCGTGTATGCGCCCCGGCCCGAGTTCGGGCTGGTCCGCCCGCTGATGCAACCGGTCCGCGGCGGCCTGATCGCCCGTGGCGGCTCCGACGTGCTCACCCTGTCCAGTCCGGTGGAGTTCCGGACCGGCGGCTCGGTCGCGGAGGCCGCTCTCACCCTGCGCGCGGGACAGAACGTCGGCCTGGCCCTGCAGGCCGGCCGGGCCTGGGCGCCCGACCCGCCGTGCCGTACCTCCTGGGCCGTCGCGCGCCGGATCCGCGACACCGTCGCGGGATGGCGCTCCTGGTCACGCGGGCACGGCGACTACGACGGACCCTGGCGCCGGCAGGTCAACCACAGCGGCCGGGTTCTGCGCGCCATGACCTACGCCCCGACGGGAGCCATGGTGGCCGCGGCCACCACCTCCCTGCCGGAAAGCATCGGCGGGGAGCGCAACTGGGACTACCGCTACACATGGGTCCGCGATGCCAGCTTCACCCTGCACGCCCTGAACACGGCCACCTGCGAGGAGGAGGAAACCGCCTTCTTCACCTTCCTGTCCCGCGCCTGCGCGACCCAGGTCGACGCGGACCCGGACCTGCAGATCATGTACGGCATCGGCGGCGAGCGCGACCTGAGCGAACGGCGGCTGCCGCATCTGCGCGGGTGGCGGGACAGCGCCCCCGTGCGGGTCGGCAACGACGCCTGGCGTCAACGTCAGCTCGACGTGTACGGCGAACTGCTCGACGCCGCCCACCAGACCTACCGGGACATCGGCCCGTTCGACCCCCTCACCCGCTCGCTGCTGATCGGAGTGGCCGAGACGGCCGCGCGCCGCTGGCAGGAGCCGGATCAGAGCCTGTGGGAGGTCCGTGGCCCCAGCCGGCACTTCACGCACTCCAAGCTGATGTGCTGGGTGGGGCTGAACAGGGCGATCACCCTGGCCCCGGTGCTGGGGGCCGTCTCCCGGGTCGCCGACTGGACGCGCGTCCGAGACGAGATCCACGCCGCGATCCTGACCCACGGATGGAACGAGCAGGAGGGTGCTTTCACCCAGACGTTCGGCGGCCTCCACATCGACGCCGCCACCCTGATGATGCCCCTCGTCGGATTCCTGCCGCCGGACGACCCGAGAATCCGCTCCACCGTGCAGGCTGTCGCCACCCGGCTGACCGACGCGAGAGGGCTCGTTTACCGCTACCGTTCCGCCGACGGGCTGGCGGGCCAGGAGGGCCCATTCCTGCCGTGCACCTTCTGGCTCGCTCACGCGCTCGCCCTCACCGGTCAGGACGCCGAGGCCAGGCGGGCGTTCGAGACCGCCGCCTCCTGCGCCAATGACGTCGGCCTGCTCAGCGAAGAGGTGGACCCCACCACAGGAGAGGCGATTGGCAACTACCCTCAGGCCCTCAGCCACATCGGCCTGATCAACGCCGCCCGCGCCATCGGGGGGCACCACAGCGAAGACGTGCGACCGGCGACCAGCGCTCCGTAGGGCGCGCGGGCTCGGGGGAGGCCGATGGCCCGGTGTGGCGCGTTGTTGAGGGCTCGGCCCAAGTCGCCCGGTCGCACCGGTGCCACAAATCAGCGACCGTCGGCCGAACATTGTTCTAGTCTGGTCATCATGACGGACATCTTCGCCGACCTCAGGGCCGAGTACGAACAACTTGACGCCGTTCTGTCCGCCCTCACTCCCGCCCAGTGGTCCCATCCCTCGGCCGCCGAGGGCTGGACCGTCTCCGACGTCGTGCTCCACCTGACCCAGTCCGAAGAGCTCGCCGCCGCCTCGATCGCGGGCGAGGGCGCCGCGTTCACCGGCCGGCCCACCGGCGAGGTCGACGCCGTGGCGGACGCGTCCGTGGTCGCTCAGCGCGGCATCGCCCCCGCTGCGCTCCTGAGGCGCTGGCGTACGGCCGCCTTCGCGACCCCGGAGGCCCTGCGGGCCCACCCCAAAGGCGCTCGGCTGTCCTGGGTCGCCACCCCGCTCTCCCCGGCGACTCTCGCCACCACTCGCCTGGCCGAGCACTGGGCCCACGCCCACGACGTCACCGACCCGCTCGGCATCCCCTATCCCGACGGTGCCCGCCTGCGCCACATTGCCTGGCTCGGTCACCGTACCCTGCCCTACGCCTTCGACGTGGAGGGCATCGAGGGCGGCCCCGTCTACTGCGAGCTCACCTCACCCGACGGCGAGCTCTGGCGCTACGGCGACCCTTCCGCGCCGTCCACGATCACCGGCCCCGCCGCCGATTTCTGCCGCGTCGGCGCCCGCCGCCTGTCGCCTGCGGACACGACGCTGAAGGCGAGCGGCCCGTACGGCCCTCAGGCACTCGCCGTCCTGCGCAACTACGCCCTCTGACGGCGCCGGGCGGGACACCCGTCCCGGCTCGTCAGGACTCGGCGCCCAGAAGCGGGCGCGCCGCCCTGCCTCAACCGCTGGGCCTTGGAAATGTCCGGCCGGTGATGTCGTTTCAGGCTGGAGCTCACCGCCAACCCGGCCCAGCAGGCGCTGCTGGAGGAACGGATCAGCTGGGGCTGATCAAGCCTCCGCCGGCGCCGCCGGTGGTCGGCCTGCTCGGTGTCGAAGTCGCCCAGCGGGCGCCGAGCAGCGCTGACTCGCCGGTGCGGGAGGCGCGCATCCCGCCGGCCTCCACGGTGGGGAGACCGCGACCCACTGGGCCGCGTTGCCCTCCCTCCCGGCCCACAACGCGCACGGTGTCCTCGGAGCGGACGTGCAGCCGGCCCTCCAGAACGCATGGGACCCGCCTAGTCAGTCCCTAGCCGCCAAAGTCCTGAAACAAGGGCTGATCCAGTGGTTTACGCAGAGTTTGGCTGGACGTCAGCTCCGTGTAAATCCCGATCTTTAGATTGCCCGGGTTGGGGATCAAGCAAAGGGGACCGACATGGCGGCGATTCCCCCCGCAGTCCGGGCACGCGGGATCATCAAGACCTTCGGCGAAGTGCTGGCCCTTGACCATATCGACCTCTTCGTGCCGGGTGGGCAGGTCCACGGGCTCGTCGGGCCCAACGGCGCGGGGAAGACCACGCTCCT
Organism: Nonomuraea sp. NPDC005650; assembly: GCF_040605375.1. Lineage (NCBI taxonomy): Bacteria > Bacillati > Actinomycetota > Actinomycetes > Streptosporangiales > Streptosporangiaceae > Nonomuraea > Nonomuraea sp. NPDC005650. The sequence continues at coordinate 20,111 of NZ_JBEXCR010000028.1, read as the reverse complement.
GGGCCTGCTGCTCGGCCTGACGGTCGCCGACGGCGGCAGACTGGAGATCCTCGGTGCGCCGGTGGGGCGGACGCTGGCCGTACCCGATGGCGTTGCGGGTTTCGTCGACGGGCCTGGGCTGTATCCCTCGCTCACGGCCCGCCAGAACCTGACGGCGCTGGCCTCGCTGCGGGAGAGCGCCGTCGACGCGAGTGAGGCGCTGGAGCAGGTCGGGCTCACCGACGTCGCCGACGACCGGGTCCGTGGCTTCTCGCTGGGCATGCGTCAGCGGCTGGGGCTGGCCGCCGCGCTGCTCACCCGGCCGCGGCTGCTCGTCCTGGACGAACCGGCCAACGGCCTCGATCCCGCCGGCAAGCGACACGTTCACCGGGTCATCAGCGCGCTGGCCGCCGACGGAACCGCGGTGGTCCTGTCCAGCCATCGGATGGACGACCTGGCCGCGCTGTGTTCGGAGGTGACCATCCTCGCCACCGGGCGGGCCGTGTTCTCCGGTCCGGTGAGCAAGTTGGCCGCGGAGAGCGGCGACCTGGACTACCGGCTGGTCACCACCGACCCCGATGCCGCCAGGGAGCACGCGGCGCAGACGCCCGGGCTCCGCCTCGTGCCGGGCAAGAACACCGACGTGGTCGTGCACGGATCGACGCCCTCCCTGGACGAATTGATCGCCCGCCTGGTGACAGCAGGGGTCGCGCTCAGGGAGCTGGGACCGGTGGTGCCACCACTCGAGGCCGCCTTCCTGAGGCTCACGGAAACGGACCCTTCATGACAGCGACCGCCGCAGAACCCCGGACCGCCAGCCCCGCTCCCTTACGGAAGGGTTACCGGTTCGAGCTGGTCAAGTTGCTCTCCCAATGGCGGATCCGGCTGCTGCTCCTGGTCTGCTGGCTCGGCCCCGCGGCGTTCGTGGCCGTGGTGAGCCTGCAGAGCTCGCTCCCCACCGATACAGTCTTCGGCCGCTGGATGAACGCCACCGGCTGGGCGGGATCACTGGTCGTCCTGGACTTCGCCTGCACGTGGGCGCTCCCGCTGCTGACCTCGCTGGTCGCCGGCGACGTCTTCGCCGTGGAGGACCGGCTCGGCACCTGGCGCCACCTGCTGGTGGCCGTACGGTCCCCGCGCCGCATCTTCGTGGCCAAGAGCCTGGCCAGCCTCACCGTCATCCTGCTCCTGGTGATCGGGCTGACCGCCTCCGGCATCGCGGGCGGTCTGGCCGCCGTCGGCAACGGGCAGCTCGTCGGCCTGGACGGCCGCATCATCGCCCCCGGGGACGCGGCAAGCACGGTCCTGCTCGCCTGGGCCTGCGCGCTGGCGCCCACGCTCGCGTTCGCCGCGGTCGGTCTCCTCGGCTCGATCGTCCTCGGCCGCTCTCCCATGGGCCTGCTGATGCCCGCGCTGCTTGCCCTGGTGCTCCAGCTCGCGCAGTTGCTCCCACTGCCCGCGGCGGTACGACTGGCGCTGCCGAGCGAGGGCTTCCTGGCCTGGCGCGGACTCTTCACCGCCCCTGTGCAGACCGGCCCCCTCCTCATCGGCCTGGCGGTGAGCCTGGCCTGGGCGGTTGCCGCCACCGCCCTGGCGTACCGGCTGTTCCTGCGCCGGGACTTCACCGACCTGAACTACGACGGGTCGGCCAGGAACATCCTGTCCGGGGTCCTGCCGCTGACCGCACTGACCGTCCTCGCCTACGGCGTGATCGTCGTGGCGACCCCGGCCACCGGCTCGGGTATCGAGCAGGCCAAGGTGCAGGACTCGCTCGCCACGGCCTTCGCCCACCTCTACCGGCTGCAAACCCGCGAGCTCGGCCGCCCCGACGTCACCGAGGCGCAGCTCCAGGCAGCTGCCTCCTGCGACAAGGGCGGCTCGCGGGTCGCGGACGAAGGCCCGGGCAACGACTGGCGGTGCGTCGTGTCCTGGCACTTGCCAGGCGCCACAGCCCTCGGCAACGCCACCTACCAGCTCGACATCACCTCGGACGGCCGCTTCATCGCAGACGGTGACGGCCCCAAAGAGGTCAACGGCTATTTCCAGGTTCGCACTCCCATCGGGGACGCTCCCAACCCCCTGTGGCAGTTCGACGTGAACATCGATCTGCTCACACGCACCGTGAAGGGCTGATGAACAATGCACGTCACACGTCGGCGCATCACCAAGAGCCACCGCCGGCTCTTGGCATGGCGTTCCAGCCGCCGGGCCCGCGTCGCAGTCGCGGGCTCCGTGGCCATCGCCGTCACCGGCGGCGGCATCGCCTACGCCTCCACCGAGGGGTTCGACTCCAACCTGGTCGGCACCACGTACAAGGACGGCCTGCAGCTCGCCAGTGACCAGATCATGAAGTCGATCGGCCGCCGCCTGCTCGTGGACAACGGCAAGCTGCTGGCCTCGACCATCAGCCCGGACGGCCGCTTCCTCGCCGCCCTCACCAACGACCGCTCGATCGCGCTGACCATCGTCGACCTGCGGACGTACAAGGTGCTGCAGCAGGCGGGCACCGCCGCGACCGCCGGGGTGCGCATCTCCGGCAACGACGTCGGCCAGGAAGGTCCCGCGTACTCTCCGGACGGTAAGACCCTGTGGTTGCCGCAGATCAACGGCTTCAACCGCTTCCCTGTCAACGCCGATGGAACCCTGGGCGCTCCGACGTTCATCACCATCGCCGCACAGGGTGCCATGAAGGCGCTGCCCGCACAGGCGGTCTTCTCCACCGACGGCACGACCGTGTACGTCACCGTCAACGGCCAGAACCGCGTCGTGGCCATGGACGCGGCCACCGGCGCGATCCAGCGGAGCTGGACTGTGGGCACGGCGCCACGTGGCCTGGCCATGGTCGGCGGCAAGCTGTACGTCAGCAACGAGGGCGGCCGCCCGGCCAAGCCCGGCGAGGCGACGATGAACTCCTACGGCACCCAGGTGCCTGCCAACCTCGTCACCGGCGCGACCACCACCGGCACCGTCAGCGTGATCAACATCGCCGACCCCGCCGCTGCGGTCACCTCCATCGACGTGGGACTGCACCCGACCGCGCTGCACGCCGCCCGCGGCGCCCTGTTCGTCACCAACACCTTCGACGACACGGTCTCGGTCATCGACACCGCCCGCGACCGGGTCGTCCAGACGATCGCCACCCAGCCGTGGCCGCAGTCGCAGGTCGGCTACGCCCCCAGCGGGGTGACCCTGACCGGGGACGGTCACCTGCTCGTCACTCTCGGCCGGGCCAACGCGCTCGCCGTCTACCGCTACACCCGCCCGCAGGAACCCGTCAGGTACGTCGGCCTGCTCCCGATGGATTACTACCCGGCGGAGGTGACCACCGTCGGCGACGAGGTGATCGTCACCAACATGCGCGGAATCGGCGAGCGCGGCCCGACCCGCACCATCGACAAGGGACCGGGCACCACCCCGGCGACCGGTCACAACACCCACGACTCCACCGGCACGCTGCTCCGCTTCAGGCTGCCCGACGACCGGGCGATCGCCAGGTCCACGGCCACGGTTTTCGCCCAGAACGGCTGGGGCAAGCACGATGTCAGGCAGGCCGACGCGAACAAGCAGCATCCCGTCCCCATCCCCAAGCGCCTGGGCGACCCCTCGACGATCAAGTACGTCTGGCTGATCGTCAAGGAGAACCGGACCTACGACCAGCTGTTCGGCGACGATCCGCGCGGCAACGGCGACCCGTCGCTGGCGCAGTTCGGCGAGAAGGTCACGCCGAACCAGCACGCCATGGTCCGCCAGTTCGGCCTCTACGACAACACCTACTCCATCGGCACCAACTCCGCCGAAGGCCACAACTGGCTCATGCAGGCGGACAACCCCGAGTACACCGAGTCCAGCGCCGGGCTGTACCAGCGCAGCTACGACACCGAGGACGACGCGCTCGGCCACCAGCGGTCCGGCTTCCTGTGGACCGGCGCCCAGGCCGCAGGCAGGACGGTGCGCAACTTCGGCGAGTTCACCATGTTCGAGACCGTGCCTCCGGGCGCGACGTGGCAGGGTTTCTACTGCGACGCCAAGAACATGGCGGCCACCGGCCAGGACACCACCATGAAGACCGACACCCAGTCGCCGATCCCGTCGCTCAACGCGGTCACGGTGCACGAGTATCCGAAGTACGACCTGAACATCCCCGACGTCTACCGGTACGAGATCTGGAAGCGCGACTTCCAGGCCAAGGGCCCCGCCAACCTCAACATGATGTGGCTGTCCAGCGACCACACCGGCGGACCGCCGAACTCGGTGGCCTCGGTCGCCGACAGCGACCTGGCCACCGGCAGGATCGTCGACACCATCTCGCACAGCCCGTACTGGAAGGAGTCCGCGATCTTCGTGATCGAGGACGACACGCAGAACGGCGTCGACCACGTCGACGGCGCTCGCGGACCCGTGCAGATCATCAGCCCCTGGGCGCAGCACGGCAAGGTGGACAGCACCTACTACACGCAGATCACCGTGATCCGCACCATCGAGCAGATCCTCGGGATCCAGCCGATGAACCAGAAGGACAGCGCCGCCACCCCGATGAGCGGGGCCTTCACCAAGAAGCCCGACTACACCCCGTTCAACGTCGTGCCCAACCAGGTGCCGCTCACCGACGGCCTGACGACCCCACCGGCCTGCGGCAACGACAGCGGGACGCCCACCGCGGCGACTGCTGTGTCCTCCGATGCCGTGTCCTCCGACAAGCAGGACGCCATCGACAAGTGGACCGCCTGGCAGAAGGACCAGCACTTCACCGGGTCGAACGCGATCCCCGACTACGCCAGCCCCGCACTCATGGACCACTTCACCTGGTACCAGGCACACAACTGGGACACCCCCTACCCCGGCGAGACCAGAATCCTCGCCCCGGTCGAGGTACCAGGCGGCTTCCTGCCATCACCCGAACGCGACGGCTGACCTACGCCGAACGGCGACAGCCCTGCCACCCGCGGCGGCGGGTACGGCTTCGGCCCCAAGGGCAAGCAGGGCTGTCGCCAGGTCTCCCGGGAGCGTCGGCGATCAGCGCGGCGCGATCCGCCCACGGCTGCGCGGCCTGCCCCGCGGCGCCGGAGCTGATCAGGACGAACCGGCCGTCGCGCAGGACCTCGTACAGCCGGCCGCCCGTGGTGGGTCCGTCGGGCGCCCGCCGTCCGGTGAGCGGGTGGGCCCCGGGTGTGGGCGGCGGGTAGGAGATCTCCAGGCCGGACAGCAGCCCGAGGATGCGGCGGCGGCCTGGGCCGGTGCGCAGGGCCGCGGCCATGGCGCGCCGCCCGAGTTCCAGCTGCAGCCGGGAGCCGGTGAGCACCATCCGGGTGAGCCGGTCGGTGATCGCGAGGATGGCTGCGCCGACAGGGTGGCGTTCGGCGTGGTAGGTGTCCAGCAGCCAGGGCGGTGCCCAGCCGTGTACGGCGGCGGCCAGTTTCCAGCCGAGGTTGATGGCGTCTTGGAGGCCGGTGTTCATGCCTTGGCCGGCCATGGGGGAGTTGACGTGTGCGGCGTCGCCGATCAGGAACACTCGTCCGGAGCGGTAGCTTCGCGCCTGGCGGCGTTCGGTGACGAAGCGGGAGATCCAGCGGGGCTCGCTCATTTGGTAGTCGGTGCCCGCGATGCGGCGGAAGGCGTCCTGGATCTCCGCGAACCGGGGTGGCTCGTCCTGGCCGGGGCCGTCCAGCAGCCAGGCTCCGACCCGGAACCAGCCGTCTCCGAACGGTACGGCGATCACTGCCCCGTCCGGTCCTGTGGTGTTGATGGGCGGGCTGCCCTCGGCCGTCTCGGGGATGCGCACGTCGGCCAGCACCATGGGCAGGGTGTAGGTGTCGCCTTCGAATCCGGCGCCGATGAGGTCGCGTACGGTGCTGTGGGCGCCGTCGGCGCCGATCACGTACCCTGCGCGCAGGTGGGAGCCGTCCTGTAGCCGCACGGTGACGGCTTCGCCGTCCTGGGCGAGGCCCGTCACGCGGGCGCCGCGCACGATCTGCGCGCCCAGCTCGGTGGCGCGCGACTCCAGCAGGTGCTCGGTGCCGCTCTGCGGCACGATGAGCATCATGGGGTAGCGGCTGTCGAGCCGGGTGAAGTCCACGTGCGAGGCGTAGGCGGGTGACACCCGACCGATCGCGTGGCCGCGCGTCACCAGGTCGTCGGCCAGTCCGCGGGCGTCGAGCAACTCCAGGGCCCTGGCATGTACGGCGAAGGCCCGGGTGATGTTGGGCTCCTCGGCCCGTTGTTCCAGAATCCGGCAGGAGATGCCGGCCAGGGCGAGCTCGCAGGCGGCCATCAGGCCGCTCGGTCCCGCTCCCACGATGAGCACGTCGTCCAACGGTCCACCTCCACGAAGAGCCGGTCGGAAGGGTGCCGGGCGGGCGCGGGCCCGCCCGGCGGGTCGGCTCCGTCATGCCGGGGCCAGGAAGTGGGCGCGGTGGTGTTCGACCCACTGGGCGTAGGTGTGCGGGCGTTCGCCGGTGAGTGTCTGCACGGTGTCCAGCACCCGGTGCGGTCGTTCCTGTGCGGACCTCAGGATGTCCAGCAGTTGCTCCACCGCCGGCTCGGGGACCCATCGCCGCAGTTCGCCGGCGGCCTGGCTCGCTGGAGTCTCGTGGAAGCGGGCCGGTCGGCCGGTCACCTCGCCGATGATGCCGACCCGCTCGATCTGGGTCAGCGCCTGCGGGCCGGTGACCTCGAAGGTGCAGCCGGTCAGGCCGTGCGTCAGGAGGTGGGCGGCGACGGCGGCCACGTCCCGCTCGTCGACGGGGGCGAGCACGGCGCCGCCGTACGCCCCGGCGGCCACTCCGGACGCGGCCAGGTCGTCGGCCTGCCGGGGGATTGTGCTCGGCCCGTGGCCGCCGCCGCGGAAGTACCTGCGGCGGCCGTAGGTGACCGTGGTGTGGTGATCGGCCAGCAGGGGTGCGAACGCGGCGAAGTGGGTGGCGTCCACCCCGCCTCCCGGTACGAAGACCAGCGCGGGGCCGGCACCGCGGACCTCGTAGTAGATGCGCGCGCCGCCGGCCTGGACGTGGCCGGGACGAGCGACGGCCTGGCCGCCAGGTGCGTTGCCCGGCATCGCGGACATCTGCGGCCTCACCTGTCGAACCAGTGGGTGAAGCGGTCTTCGGCCCGCCAGGTGCCGTCCGGTCCCAGCGCGACGGTGAACGTGCCGCGCCCGCGCAGCCCGGCCAACTCGTCGGTGCCGGAGCCCGGGACCACGGTCCAGAAACCCCGCCCCACCCCGGGCCGGTCCCCGTAGCCGTAGCTGGTCAGCACGAAACTCCCCGACCGGCCGTCGATCGTGCCGACGACCCGCTCGACTCCGGCGACGATCTGTGACCCGTCCGGCTGGACCACCCGCACGTGGTCGGCGTGCCCGGTGCCCTCGATACCACCGGTGAACTTCTCCGTCATGAGCGTGGCGAACACCGCCGGACCTCCCGCGACCTGCGGACCGATGTCCTGCTTGTCCATCGTGAGCACCTCGACGGAGCTGGTGTGCGTCACCGCGTCAGGCGGCGGCTGCTCCTCCGCAAAGGCGACGGGTCCCTCGGTGAGCCCGCCCCAGGTGAACGGCATGTGATTCCTTCCCTTCTGCCGGATCTGGCCGGCAGCTATCAAACCAAACTGTTCAGTTTGATTTAGAGGCAAGCGAAAGGACGAGCCCGGCGATCCTTCGCCTTCAGGTGACCGCGCGCAGAAACAGGTCCACGATCCGCTCGACGCGCTCGCGATCCGGGGCGGCCACCGGCCCGTCCACGGCCACGATCCCGTCCGGCAGGATGTAGGTGAGCAGGCCGCCTGTGAGCAACCGGGTCGCCGCCTCCACGTCCTCAACCACGACGACCCCGGCCTCGCGCGCCCGTTCCAGCAGCTCGGCCACCAGGAGCCGGATGCCCCCGGTGATCGTCTGCGCCCACAGCCGCCCGATCTGCGGCACCCGCGGAGAGTCGGCGATGATGACCCGTGACAGCGCGAGATAGTCGCTGCTGGAGATGGCCTCCAGCACCTCCGACGCCAGCTCGATCAGCGTGGCCCGCAGCGCCGGCAGCGAGTCCACCGGCCGATCGCCGTCCAGCACCGCATGATCGCGATTCAGCCTTGCCAGAAGTGAGCTGAGCACGTCGACCATGAGCTGCTCTTTGCTGCGGTAGTAGACGTACAACGTCTGCTTGGACACGCCCGCGGCCTTGGCAATGGCGTCCGTGGTCGCGCCGGCGAACCCCTCCGCCAGGAAGACGCGTGTCGCCCCATGGCGGATCTGAGCCCGCTTGGCCTCGCTCCGCGCCGACTCCCGGGTCGCCTTGGTCGCGTTCACGCTTCAAACCGTACTGTTCAGTTTGATTCTGCGTCAAGAGGTCGCCATCTGATCGCCCTGGGCTTCTTGGGCGGTTGCCCAAGGTCGTTTCCCGACGCTCTCACTTGAGTTGTTTCGTTACGTCGATCCGGCGCATTGCCCGACGCGGCCCGGCGATTGGAGACGTTGTCACGCTGGGTGGCAGGCGTCGTCGGCCGGGGTCGAGGGGCGTCAGGTTGTGGCAACGGAGAAGTCGACCTTGAGCGCGTAGCGGTGTGCGACGTAGGAGCTGACCGTGTATTCGAGGGGGTTGCCGTGCTGGTCGACGATGGAGCGCGTCTCGACAAGCATCGGCGTGCTGGGGTCGACGTCGAGTTCGGGTGCGTCTTGGTCGGCCGTGCGTGCTGTGAGGACGGAGGAGCCGAGGGTCGGGTGCGGTCCGAGGCGGCGGAGAGCCTGGTGCAGCGATCCGGTCTCCAGGTCGGCGGTGACCAGTGCGTCGAGCGCGGCGGGAAACGTCGCGTGTTCGATGGCCATGGGCAGGTCGTCGAAGAGCCGGACGCGGCTGATGGCGACCACGGACGCGGGCTGCGTGGCGGTGGCCGGGTAGAGAGCGGCCTTTTCCTGGGGGGAGGCGGGGCGCACGGTGGCCTCCAGGACCCGGGAGCGCGGCGTCCGGCCGGCGGCGAGGGCCTGATCGTGGAAGCTCAGCAGGGTGCCGACGGGCCGGGCCGCGGCGGCCTGGCGCACGAAGCTGCCCCGCCCGGGTACCCGCTCCAGTAGGCCGTCGCGTTCCAGCCGGACCAGGGCGGCGCGTGCTGTCATCCGGGAGACGCCGAACTCCTGCGCCAGCCGCGACTCGGAGGGGAACGGGTCGCCGTCGGCGGCGGCTTCCAGGCGTCGGCGCAGCTGCTTCTCGATGCGCTCGTACAGCGGTTGCGACGCGGCCATGGCGGTGTGTTCCTCCTCGGTCGAACGGTCGGTTCCAGTGTGACGCCAGTCGACACCACCGCCCGCACCTGTATAGGCTGTATATACAGCTTAGTCGGCGATCTGAAGGAAGGCATCATGTCCGTGGCCTCGATCGACGTCCCGCGCTGGGACGGTCCCCTGCCCTCACGCGGCGAGGTGGCGAAGATGATCGACCATTCGCTACTGCGCCCCGAACTGACTCCCACCGAGGTCGAGGACGGCTTGGCGACCGCGCTGGAGTACCGCACGGCGTCGGTGTGCGTACGGCCGGCCGACGTGCCGGTGGCGGCCGCCGCACTGCGCGGCAGCCAGGTCGCCGTCGGCACTGTCGTCGGCTTCCCGCACGGTGGCAGCACCACGGCGGCGAAGGTCTTCGAGACCACCGAAGCGATCTCCCTGGGGGCGGAGGAGATCGACATGGTGATCAACATCGGCCGCCTGCGCGGCGGCGACATCGCCTTCGTCCAGGACGAGATCGCCGTCGTCGTCCGGGCTGCCGAAGGACGCCCCGTGAAGGTGATCTTCGAAAATGCCTACCTGACCGACCACGAGAAGACCAGCGGGTACAAGGCAGCCGAGGCTGCCGGCGCGGCCTTCGTCAAGACCGGCACCGGGTTCGCCCCCGGCGGCGCAACGGCCGCCGACATCGCCCTGATGCGACGCACCGTCTCCTCCCACGTGCAGGTCAAGGCCGCCGGAGGCGTCCGCACCCTGGACGCGCTCCTGGAACTCCGCCGGCTCGGCGCCACCCGCTTCGGAGCCACGGCCACCGCGGCCATCCTCGACGACCTGCAAGGCCGCTACGAGGGCAACGCGCCTGTCGCGGATACCGCCGGCTCCGCAGGGGCCGGGTATTGAGCACCCTGGCGGCTCGGGCGCGGGACCGAGGGGACCGCGCATGCCTTGGAGGGCTTGCGGTTGAGCTACGAGACCGGTCAGCGGGGATGGACGGCCAACTTCCTCGCCCAGCCGGCCCGGTTCGCCGCCGTGCGCGGCGAGGCCGCGGAATGCCGCGAGCTGGTCCGGCAGACGCTGGAGATTACGCTCCCGCTGCGCGAGTGGGTCGCGACCGCGACCGGTGCCCTGGGGCTGCTGGTGCTGGGTGAAGACGCTTCAGGGGAGGCGTTCACGGAGTTGATGCGCCTGATGGACCGGGGTTCGCCTCGATCCAATGACTTCGTCGCCTTCGCGATGCTCCCGGACCTGGTCGAGGCCGCCGTACGCGCCGGACATCCGGAACCGGCCCGGCGGGTCGTCGCGGCCATGGAAGCTCAGAGCGGTGGCATCCGCGGGCCCGTCGCCCTGGCCCGGAAGCACCGCCACCGCGCGATCCTGGCAGACGACGCGCACGCCGAGTCGCACTTCCGGAGCGTGCTCGCGGACGGCGGACTCGACCAGCACCCCCTTCGATCGGGCGCGGACCGAACTTCTCTATGGGGAATGGCTGCGTCGCAACCACCGCAGGACCGAGGCCCAGCCGATACTGAGGGCCGCAGGCGAGACGTTCGAGGCGCTGGGAGCGGCACCGTGGGCACGGCGCGCGGTCGCCCAGTTCCGCGCGGCCGGCGGCACCGTACCCCGCAAGAGCCGGGCGGTTGCCGCTCTGCTCAGCCCGCAGGACCTCGACTGATCTTCCAGGACGTCCATGCAGGTCAAGCGGCATGTGTGTATTCACGGAGGACTCCGCCAAGCCTGTCTCGTCGGCGGACGTTGACGTCGACGAGACCCGCTGGGTCGGTGATGGGATCCGGGACCGCGCGTAGGGAACTGGCCTGAACCAGGGATTGATGGGCTCGGTGCTGGTTGTAGAACTCCTCGTGCTCGCGTGGGACATGAACCAGGTGGAGCCCGACCGAATCGGCATGGCCACCGACTTGGTCCAGACCGGGCACGCACGCGGTCATGGTCACCGGCGCGTGGCACATCGCGCATGCGTCGGGGCCCGGAGTGGCATCCTGAACGCCGTAGGTCGTCGTGGCAGCTTCGCCCTGCATATCTTCATCGCATCGTCAAAGATCTCTGATGCCTGGGCAGGCGGTCCCTTGGGATCGGCCGCCGGACCTCCATGTGCGAGGGATGGCCGGGCTGTAACCCTCGGATGCCGTTACTGGATGGGGACCTGCCCACCCTGGACCTGCTGGACGACCTCGGCCCGCTGGCCGACAACATCACCGTTCGCCTGGACGCGGGCTATGACTCCGGCAAGACCCGCGACCTGATCGGTGAGATCGCCCGCAAGGGCGTCAAAGCCCCCGTTCAGGCCACGCAGCGCCGGCACATCGAGCGCACGAACGCATGGCACAACGCCTTCACCCGGCCGGCGCGCTGCTACGAACGGTGTACACGCGTCGTCGAGGAGTTCTTCGACCTGGCCGATACAATCATCACCGTCCGTAGCCTCATCCGCCGCGCCTGGACCACCCACCGCTGGGACGAGCGCCCCACCAGGCGACCATGACCTTGGGCCTATCGCGCGAGCATTCAGCCCGGTTGCTTGATGCTCTCGATGATTCGGGCGAAGCCTTCCACTCCGTGGCCCGCATCGATCTGGCGCTGGATGAGCCGCTGGACCATGGCGACCACTTCGGTGCTGATGCCCTGATCGGAACTGGCGGCAAGGAGGTCACTGAGGTTGGAGAACTCAAGGCTCTGCTGCCCTTCGACGGTGTAGTCCCCGCCGTCGATGACCGCAGCGAACCCGTGGAACGCACCGGTCATGGCGGTCTGCCACGGTGCGGCCATGGCGGCGAACTCGCGCGCCGTGATGCCGGTCGGCGCGACCATGGCGACGCCGTGCATGAATCCGGCGAACATGACGTACATGCCCGCGAGCAGGGCGAGGTCGTACAGAGACGCCAGCCCGGCATCCTTACCGAAGTAGGTACTGGTTCCCCACAGGTCGAGCAGCGGCTTGTACTGGTCGAAAACGGCGGCCGATCCGCTGTAGAGGATCGATGACCCGGGCTGGCCGATCATTGCCGGGACGGCCATGATGCCGCCGTCCAGGTACGCGACCCCAGCATCGGCAGCCCAGGCGGCGATCTCGCGCGACTGCTCCGGTGACGTCGTGGTCACGTTGATCAACGTTCGTCCGGCCAACTCGTCGGCGAGCGGATCGAGCACCTCGTGGACCGACGCGTGGTCCAGCAGGCATGCAATCACCAGCCGGCCGGCCCGGACCGCGTCGCCTGCCGTGGCGACCGCCTGCGCCCCCTGCGCAACCAGGTTGTCCGCCTTTCCCGCTGAGCGGTTCCAGACCGTTGTCGCGTGTCCGGCCTCCACCAAGGCGGTTGCGAGAGCGTTGCCCATCGCGCCCAGTCCGAGAACGCTCTGGAGGGGCGGATGGCAACTTCAGCACGACGTGGCCCCTATTTCTGTGGCATCGATGCCACGATGGACGTAGTCGCCGGGAAGTGGAAGTCCCTGATCCTCTGGGAATTGCACAACTACGGGACCCGCCGGTTCGCCGAGCTCCGGCGCGGTCTGCCGGGCGTCAGCGAAAAGATGCTGATTCAACATCTGCGGGAGATGGAAGAAGACGGGCTCGTGCATCGGGAGGTGTACCGCGAGGTGCCGCCGAAGGTGGAGTACTCCCTGACGGAGCACGGCATCTCGCTCAACGCCGCCCTGGCCCCCTTGGGGCAATGGGGCACCGAACGCATGCGGCGGATCGGGGCCGAAAAGGTCTCCGTTGACGTTGCCGCGACGGTTCGGCGATAGAAGCGGATGGGTCGGATCGTAGATCGTGCGCTGTGACAGCGATGGCAGTGCAGGTACAGGTCTCCCGGCTCTCATAGAGCGTCGCAACTCCGTGATCACCAGGATCGGTGCCTGAACTGGGCGTTCGCAGGGCAATCAGGCTGCTCTGCGGTACTCGCTGATCAGTCCAGTGACGGTCCTTCGACGGTGGATCCGGGAGGCCATGTCGATCACCTCACCAGGTTCGTGCAACGGCGGGCGAAGCTGGTGCGGACGATGATGGTTGAGATGGCGTTCATACTCGGCCAGGACCTTACGCAGGTGCCGCTCACCATAGATGAGCAGGTGATCGAGGCACTCACGGCGTAGCGTTCCCGCGAACCGCTCCGTGAATGCGTTCGCCCGTGACGACCGGACGGGCGTCTTGATGACCCGCACACCAGTGGCGGCGAACACCTCATCAAACGAGCGGGAGAACTTGCCGTCACGGTCCCGGATGAGAAACCTGAAGGCGCCGGCGCGTTCACCCAGGTCCATCAGCAGGTTCCGGGCTCGCTGGGTGGTCCATGCAGCGGTCGGGCTGGAGGTGACGCCCGGCAAGCGCACGCGGCGACGGGCAAGCTGGCCGGCATCGGCATCCGCCCGTGTGACGAGGTGGAGCCCCTGGAGAACCTCGATTCCAGAACCCACTGGATCAAGAACCCGGCCGGTGTCGTACATCTGCTCGCAGAGTCGGGCTGATCCTGCCGGCCCGCGGTGACCACCGCGCGAGACGTGAAGTGATCGGCGCCGGAGAGGGGCAGGACCGATGACGACGGTGCCGTGGTCACACTGGCACCCGCTCGGGAGTGACAGGGACGACCGGGGTTTACGGCCCCGGTGGGATCAGGGCGGAACATCGTCAAGCCCGTGGTGTCTCCCACCAGCCGAGAACGCTTCGGCCCTGACCGGCGCCCATGCTCCTTCACGACTGGGGAAAAGGTGAAGGGCCGGCGCATGGCCAGGTCACGGTGGTGACGTCGTGCCATCCCGTGTCTGGCTGGAGTCATCCGGTACGAGTGGCAGGAGGATTTCATAGAGGTCGCGAAGCTGGTCAGCGTCGACGGGGGGAAAGACGACAGTTGCTCCAACCGCGAGCAGGTAGGGCAACAGGGCCGCCGTCCGGGCCTCCTCGTCGCTGGCGACGGCTGATCGCCACACCCGCTGGAGTGCGGACAGTCTGGCCTCGTCAAGGCGGGTCTGCACGGCACGCACATCCGCATCCCATGTCGCCCACGCCCGCAATGCGACATCGATTTCTGGACGATAGAGTCCTGTGCCGCCAGGGCGGACGAGTTTCGTCAACCGTGCGAGGATTACCCGGGCACCAGCCGATTCGCCGACCTCGGAAATTGCATTCTCGAACATTTCGATCGATAGCTGCTCGAAATAGGCGAGAAGCGCTTTCTTGTATCCCTCGGCACCATCGAAGTGATAGTGGAACGACCCTTTCGACAGGTTGAGTCGAGCGGCGATCCGGTCGATTCGAATCCCTGCTGCGCCTTCTTCTGCGAGGACCTTCAAGCCTTCGTTCAGCCACCGGTCTCGTGCCGTGCTCATCCGGCAAACGTACCACCGGGTATGGAGCGGCCCGCGCCCGAGCTTCATGCCATGAAGCTGAAGACGCCGACTGCGACGCAGATCAGCAGCATGACGGTGGCGTTGAGGAAGAGGTTACGGCCAAAGTCGCGGGCCGCGATGTGCATCGCGATGGCGACCATGAAGTAAAGGACGAGCGCGACACAGGTCACGGCACCGAGATACGGCAGCCACACGCCCAGGATCAGACCGGCCGCGGCGGCGAACTTCAGCGGTGGCATGATCCACCAGTGACGTCGCGGCCAGTTCACGTCTTCGAAGCACTGGGCGATGAACGGAACGGGCTTGATGCACATGACGGCGTCACCGGCCTGGATGATCGCCAGGACGACAACCGGCCAAACCGGATCGGGCAATGCTGACACGTCTCTCCTTGGGCAATGAATTGCTCACGATGCGCTAATACCGTACCATACCGTATAGTACGGTCCTGGAGGGAGGCCGGCCTTGCCGGAGCTGGTTTGGACGATCTTGTCCTCAGCGTGTGGGTGCCGAAACGCCGGCAGGCAATGGATGGGCGACGCGCCGGTCCTGGTGCCCATGAGAGAAAGAGGGGTGCGTGACGCGATCGGCTGTGCGCGTTCAGGAGAGGAAGAGTGTGCGGCGCAGAGTGGCGCAGTCAGCCACGACGCCGATGTCGGCGGCAGTCCTGATGTGCGGTGGAGCTCTGCTCACGGCCGCGACTGCTCAAGCGGAATCAACGCAGCGGATTCAGGTCCAGACCTCGATCGAGGCCGCGTGGGTACCGTCATTTACCGCAAGTGCGACTGGGACAGCCCGCATGGTTGCTGCGAATTCGCATTGAGTAAGTAACGACCGCAGCTCGCCATTCCCGCTATGCACGTAT
This sequence comes from Nonomuraea sp. NPDC005650, assembly GCF_040605375.1. NCBI lineage: Bacteria > Bacillati > Actinomycetota > Actinomycetes > Streptosporangiales > Streptosporangiaceae > Nonomuraea > Nonomuraea sp. NPDC005650. The sequence goes on along the minus strand of NZ_JBEXCR010000028.1, from coordinate 4,704 downwards.
TACCCAAGGCCATCCGAAAAGGGGTCTCTCATGCAAAGAAAACTTCGGGCTGCAGGAGTTGCCGTAGGCCTCGCTGGTGCAGCTCCGGGCTTGTTCCTGGTGGTGTCGCATGCGCGCGACTGACGGGCAGGACGCCTCAGGCCGGGGTGTGTGCATCGCTCTCCCGCGGCCTGAGCGCCAACATTTCGGACAGGATATATTCTTCCCCAATCCTCATCGGATCCTGGCCCTGAGCACCGTAATCACGCTGGCCACGGCCGGGTGCGGGGCGCTGCCGATGAAGGAAGCCGCGCCCCCGCCCGCCACCACCGCGCCGACGTCGAGTGCCCCGGCCACCAGCGCTCCACCCGCCACCGCCACGGCATCGGATCATGACGCCCGGCCGGCCCTTGCCGAAACCCGCAGTACCATGACCGAGAACCTCAAGGTCGAGGTCGTCGGCCTCAATCGCGTCAAGGGCAAGCACCTCATCGCCCAGATCCGGCTGTCCAACACCGGCACCGACAAGCATCTGTCCTGGCCCGGCGAGATGGGCGACCGCACCCGCCCCCTCGGCGCGATCAGGTGGGCCTCCGGCATCGGCGTGCTCGACGCGCAGGCCCGCACCTGGCTCCTGCCGTACCAGCCCGCCGGCTCCCCCTGCCTGTGCAGCGACCGGGACCGCGACGGCCTCAGCCGCTTCATCGACCCCGGCCAGTCGATCAACGTCTACGCGGTGCTGCCCGCACCGTCGGGCAACCCCGCGACGACCACCGTCGTCACCCCCGTGGCGCCGCCGATGCTCAACGTGCCCATCAGCGACGAACCTCCGACCGGCGACTTCCCCGACCCCGATGCCGAGCCCGTCACCCCGGTCACCCGCCGCCTCATCCTCCCCTCCGAGTCCCTGGACAAATCAGAGGAGACCGCCGACGACGGCAAGGAGTTGCAGGTCAACCTCTCCTCCGACGTGCTGTTCGCGGTGGACAAGGCCACTCTCACCGCCCAGGCCAAGTCGATCATGGCCCGCACGGCCAAGCTCATCGACGCCTCTCCCGCCACAGTGGTGACGGTGGCGGGCCACGCCGACTCCTCCGGCAACGACGCCATCAACGACCCGTTGTCGCTGCGCCGCGCCCAGGCGGTGCAGCGCGCCCTGTCGGCACTGCTGTCCAGGGACGGGGTCGGCTTCCAGGCCAAGGGGTACGGCTCGCGCCGCCCGCTGTACGACAACGACAGCGATGAGGGCAAGCGCCGCAACCGCCGCGTCACGGTGACCTTCCCCAAACCTCAGCCCGCTGCCCAGGAAGCGGTGGCCACGACCTCTCCCGGTGCGACCGGCCTGACCGGCACCACCACGGCGGACGGCCGGCCCATCGCCATGGAGGTCGCGGGCCTGCGCCGGCTGCCCGGCGGCCTCGGCCTGCTCACCTACAAGATCACCAATGAGGGACCGGCCGAGACCTGGTTCCGAGACCTTCACCACGCCCAGGACTGGGAGGCGTACAAATACCAGGCCGCAAGCAACGTCCGCGTGACCGACGTCGCCGCGCGCCGCCAGTACCTGCCCGGCCGCCTGGAAGTCCCCACCGGCGACGGCGTGGACTCCTACTGCGCATGCACGGACGTCTCCGGCGTCCGCATCAGCACCGAGAAGTTCGCACCGGGCCAGACCCGCGAGTTCTGGACCCTCTTCGCCCTGCCCGACACCGCCGACACCCTCAAGGTCAAGATCGGCCCGTTCCGCGACCTCCAGGTCCCCATTCAGTAAGGGGTCATGTGCTCATTTCCGTTGTCGCGGCCCTCGGGCTAGGCGCGGCCTCCGCCCTCGATGGACACGATCGAAGCGGTCTGGAGCCTCTTGTGCCCCTTGACGACCGCCGTGTATTTCTTGGTGGTCCAGCTCAGGCTGTACTTGATGTACAGCTTGCGCTTGTTGCCGCACCGGTTGTGCCAGTACACCGTCACGGACGTGTTGCCGTCCCCCCAGGACCAGGCGAAACATCCGGCGACTCCGGGACGTCCGCCGACGCCGGAGTGGCGCTGACACCGACGCCCAGACCGGCGACAACGGCGGTGGAGGCGGCGACGACGGCCGCTCGGGTTCGCAGGCCGGCCATACGAGTGATCACGGACATCAACAGTTCCTTTCTACTGTGCTCAGGTCACCTCGCCGAGCTGCGGATTCAGCCGGCCGGACCGGCGTGCCCGGGGACGTCGACGGCAGGGACGACGCCCCGACAGCCGCGATGGTCGGCGGGCTGAATCATCCCCCGTTGGGAGTCCCTTCGCAGGGCCAGCGCCGATCCCAGCGAACTTTGTCCCGGCTCCGTCCAAGGACCGGGCTTGGACATTGGACGGAGCCAGTGGGAGGAAGAGAAGGGTGCCACCGCCAGCCACCGGTAGCCGACACACGAGGAAGGTGAACAGGACGTGGAGACGCAGGGTCCCAGGAAGCGACGAGGACGACAGCCGACTCGGCCCGATCCCGACTGGGGGCCGACAGGGGCGTTCGCCGACAAGCTGGTGCAACTGAAGCAGGCGGCCGGCGACCCGTCCTACGCGGAGATGGCCTCCCGGCTCGGTGCGGCGGCCTCGAAGTCGTCCCTGGCCGGCGCCGCACAAGGACGCAAGCTTCCAACGTGGGAGACAACCTGGGAGTACGTCCGGGTCCTGGCGGTCGACCGCCTGGGCGGCGACCTGGAGAAGACCCGGGAGGAATGGCGGGACCTCTGGGAGCGTGCCAGGGCGGACAGTTCCCTTGCCGGCATGGGCACCATCGATGGGACGCAGGACGAGGCGCCGCCGTTTGACGCGGGGACGGATCCGGCTCTCCCACCTCGGCCTGCGCAGCGCAGCCGTCTCCTCTTCTACGTGGTGGCCGCGGCCACGATGGCGGTGGCTGGAGCGGTGTTCTTCGCACTGGCCACGAAGGCGCTCCGAAACAATCCCCCGCCCTCAGGGCCGATGATGAGCCCGGCTCCCGTGGACGACTCCGAATTCGTGGCCGACGTCACGTACCCGGACGGTTCGAAAGTGCGGCCGGGCTCTTCCTTCAAGAAGGTATGGAGAATTCACAACACCGGAACGGTCGCCTGGGAGGGCCGGTTTCTGGCACGTGTCAACAAGTCCCCGTGCCGGTCGCCGGAAAAGGTGACCATACCTTCGACGGCGCCCGGCCAGACCGTGGACATCGTGGTGCGGGTGAAGGCGCCGGATAAACCTGGGAACTGCCGCGTCTACTGGAAGATGGCCGATGCGCAGGGTCGAGTGCTGTTCCCGCTCAAACGCGGGGTGTTCCTCGACGTCCAAGTGGGCTCGTCCTGACCTGCGATTTCATTTGTCCAACCAGTGGAACGCCGCTTTTGGACGGGCTCTGGACAAAGATTCCTTGGTCGGTTGGAGGACCGGGTGCCAGCATGGTGGCCAAGGCGCGATGCGACGCCTTTCCATTCAGCCGCACGAATATCCGATCACGGGAGAAGCAAAAGTGACCAAGGTAAAGCGTTCGCTGGCCGTCGGCGTCGGCGTGATTTCCGTACTGGTGTCGATCGGCGGCGGCGTTGCGCAGGCGGCGGCCTCCTCCACGCTCACGGCAAGCGGAGCGAGGGTGGTATGCAATACCCCCGGCACTGGCAACACGACCGTCTGGGGAAAGTGCTGGAACAACGGGACCAGGACCGGTAAGGCTCGCCTGGTGTTCTGGTGCAAAAATATGATCGGCAATGGTTCCAAGCAGAAGAGCACCGGCTGGAAGAGCATCAAGCCCGGCAAGACGGTCAAGTTCGTGGGTGAGTGCACGTTCAAAGCCCGCAACCCTGACTTCCAGATCCGCTGACCTCACGCGGGTTCCGCGTTACTTGGTGACATCCAACGCTGCGTGCATGCCCGCGGCGTAATGCCCCGGAAGGTGCACAGCAGCTCGTACCGTCCAGGGTGCAACGTGAGCGTCACCCAGCTCACGGAGCCCGGCGCGATGCCCTGGCCCTTCGCGAGCGGTAGCACGACGAGTTCGTGGGCCAGGGTGCCCGTGCTGGACGCGCGGAACGGACACGGTGCCCTCCGGGACCTTGCCCGGGGTCACCGTCACGCGCATCGGCCCGGACGTCATGTCGGTCAGCTTCACGTCCACCACCTTGCCCAGCAGCGGCGGAGGGGTGCGGTGTTCGGCGACGTGTGCGATGGGTGCCGTCGAGAACTCCTGGATCGATGCCTGCTTTTCAACGAGCGCCACCTGCGGCATGCCTTGCGCGAGTATGAGGAGTTCTACAACCGGCATCGGGCCCATCAAGCCCTGGACCAGGCGACTCCACTCCGCGCCGTCCCGCCCGCCCACCGGGATTTCCGCGTCCTCTGCCGTGAACACGCGGGCGCCGCCACGTCCGTCCAGCTCGATGCGTTCCACCGAGCGCAGGATCTCGCGGCCGTCGTCGTGCCGCTTGATCACCCCGGACGCGCCGCCGGTGACGTCCTGGCCCACGCCGACAACCACGTTCACGGTGCCATCGGACATTTGGCCGGGACTAAGAGCTGTTTCTTAGATCAGGTGCGGAGCCAGATGATCAGGGCTGCCAGGGTGATGGTGCCGTGAAAGATGTAGGCGCGTTTGTCATAACGCGTGGCCACGGCCCGGAAGTTCTTCAGCCGGTTGATCGCCCGTTCCACGACATTCCTTGCCTTGTAGCGTTCGGCGTCGAAGCCGGTGGGCCGTCCCCCGGCCGAGCC